>CAYFVY010000046.1:4377-14464 GCA_964346715.1 uncultured Pelistega sp.
TTATGCAGAACAAAACTATTGCGATAGTTCATGGTTAGCCAATGGTAAGAAACTTCAGGTTAGCGTACCTACTCAGGGTGTTGATTTAACCTTAACCGTTGCGAATATGCAAAAACAAGATACGCTACATTGCTCTGCGCAGCTACAAGTCCAAGGCCAGGCGCCAGTTAGCCAATTGGGTTTAGTGGTTAATGCACAAGGCACCTTGCAATTGAACGTTAAAGAAAACCAATCACACTTAAGCGGCACGATCTATTCACCTGGTCCTGGTGGTATGTGGTTACAAAATAATATCAATATCGACCTAAACGGTTATTTCTTAAAGCCTGCGAATCGTGTATTAGCAGGGAATACTATTCAAGAACGTCGCGTGTCTGCAAACTCTCAGGGTGATCTCTTTATTGCACAGGGGATGCCTAAAGTTGGTTCTGCATCGGTTGATAATTTACAGGTCCAGTTGAAAGCAGGGCAAGTAGGCGCTCTGCAGACCACGCCTACCTCGCATGGTGCGATTCAGTGTCAAGCGGTTAACTATCAAGCGAAAGTCACAGCAGGCTCTATGCAAAATAGCATCGATAAGCGTACCAAGCAGTTGGCAAATGATAAGTGGGTGGATTTAACCGATTGGTACTGCCCGAATCCTGGCATAACCTTAAAAACCTTAGTTAATGAAGGCAAAAACAATTATGCCGTGGATATTAAGGTGCTTAATTAAATTGAAGTCTTAAATTTTTAATAGGGCTTCAATTTTGCTAGCGAGCTTTTCAGGTTTTTTAGTGGGTGCAAAGCGCTCCACAACCTCGCCATCACGATTAATCAGGAACTTAGTAAAGTTCCACTTAATGCTGGCTCCTAGCAGTCCCTTTTGTTCTTGACTTAACCATTGATAGAGTGGGTCGGCCTGAGGGCCATTGACCTCAATCTTACGAGAAATCGGAAAGCTTACGCCGTAGTTAAGCTGGCAGAAATTCAAAATTTCCTCATTGCTTCCTGGCTCTTGTTGGGAAAATTGATTGCAAGGAAAGCCAATAATTAGAAAGCCCTGATCTTGGTAGCGCTGATAGAGTTCTTCTAAAGCCTTATATTGCGGTGTAAAACCACATTTTGAGGCGACATTAACAATTAAGATGACCTTATTCTCAAGCCTATCGCGTGTAAGCTCGGTACCATCAGCCAAGATAATGGGGAAATCATAAAGCATGCTATTTCTCTTTTGCTATGAAGATAGTGGGCTTGTTGTTTACGCCTTATCTTTATCAATTAATTTTTTGCGTGCTGTCATTGTACAACCCATTGAGGCAAGCACAATACATATAATTGCTAAGACTTGTTTAACCGTCAACATTTCATGCAGGATAATAGCGCCAGCAATAGCGCCAAAAGCGGGCTCTAAGCTGAGCAATACACCAAATGTCTTACGATGTAAGGTACGCAGCGAAATCATCTCAAGAGAATAGGGTAAGGCGCTCGATAAGATACCAACCGCTAAGCCAAAGAGAAATAAATCAGGACGCCACAAGCCATCAAAGCCAATACTGGCAACACTAAATGGCAATGTCATCAGAGCCGCAATGGTAATACCATAGGTTGTCGCTTGACCTGGGTGAATATGACGTACGCCTTGACCAGCAACAATATACAGGGCCCAGAATATTGCTGCTCCACCTGCATAGAGTAAACCAATTGGATCTAGGCTCTCCATGGCACCTTCAAAACCAAGGAGTAAGTACATCCCAGCTAAGACAAGGCCTATCCAGATAAAGTCAGTACGCTGTCGAGAAGAAATCAGTGCTAGACCTAAGGGGCCGAGAAACTCGACTGCAATTGCCAAACCTAATGGAATATGGCGAATTGACATATAGAACAAGAAATTAATCAGGCCTAAAGATACGCCATAATACAGGAGTTGCGGGATATAGCGTGGATTAAAGCCAAAGCGCCAAGGTCGCCAAATTATCCAGAGCAAAATGGCTGAAAAAATCAGGCGATAACTGGTGGTGCCTTGAGCACCGATCTCAGTAAAAAGGGACTTAGCAAATGAAGTCCCTGCACATAATGAAATCATCGAAGCCACAAGGGCTAGTACGCCTATCGAATAGGGGTACTGAGCCGTGTGCTTATGAGTTTTTGCGTTCATGGCGTAAAGTAGAAGAGCGCATTAATAACATCGCCGAAGCTGGTGAAGTTAAAAATAGAAAAATAATAATAATAATTTCGTGTAAAAATACGCGATCTGAAAGGTAGAATGATACACCCATTGAGGCTAAAAGAGCTAATGCTGCACCTGCGGTATTGCCTAAGGTTGGGGCATGAATACGATCAGCAAATTCTTTAAAGCGAATTAAACCAAAGGATCCAACCAAACTGATCAAGCCTGCAGCCACCAGTAAGATAGCAATAATAATGCTTGGAATTAAGGGAACAATTTGCGTCATCATGGCTCAATGACCTCACCACGAAGCAAGAATTTAGCTAGAGCGACCGTACCAACAAAGCCAAATAAAGCAATTAATAGAGCAATATCGTAATACCATGACGTTCTATAATAAATTCCTAAGGTAATAATCAATAGCATACAGTTAATGTACAAGGCATCTAAGCCGAGTACACGGTCTTGCGGTGTTGGCCCCTTGAATATGCGCCACATACAGCAGAAAGCACCTAGGGCAAAACAAAACATAGCGAATTGACATGCTAAGGAGATGATATTAATCATTCAAAAATCTCCATTAAGTTTTTTTCGTAACGATTTTTAATGGTACGGAACCATTCCGCTTCGTCTTTTAAGTCTAAAACGTGTAAGCGTAAAATATAATCTTTTTCAGTGAGCCCAGACCAGACTGTACCAGGTGTAAATGTAACGATACAGCCAAGAATAGCCAAGCCATGAGGATCACGAATATCTAAGGGAATATAGACATAACCCGAGCTTAATTCGTAACGACGTGGATATAAAATCAGGCCAGCCACGTGAATATTAGACTTGATAACATCATAGATGACAATCCAAATTAACTTTAATGTCACCAAGGGCTTACGTGGAAACGCCAAATCGGGTCGCATGCGCAAGGAAAAGACCATTAAGGTAAAACCAATAATAAAACCTAATAGGGTCTGCCCAACGGTGATCTCATTATTTAATAAGAGCCACAGTATTAATAGCATACAGGTCATGGGTAACCAGAAGAACATACTTCTCATCTTAGTGACCTCCTACGGTAGCAACCGGTTTTTTCTGAAAGACCGCTTCAATATATTGCATAGGATCATCTAATGAGGCTGCTGTGGTGTTCATAAAATGCATAACATCACTGGCAAAAATCGACATCCAAATACAGACACCCAACATAATAGTAACTGGCAAGGCTTCACGTAACATCAATTTAGGTGTGTTTAAGGCACCTGAACCCCAGAAAATACGAATACCTGTGCGGCCTAAGGCAATCACTGTCACCATGCCTGAAAGTAACATGAACGTTACTAAGAACCAGGCATTATAAGAAGCAGTTCCCATCTCAATACTGGTTAAGGTAATCGCTTGTGAGAGCAAGGCAAATTTAGCTAAGAAACCAGAGAAAGGTGGTAAGCCTGCGACAATCAGTACGCAAGTAAAGAAGGCTAAGCCTAAAAATGCCATCGCCGCAGGAATCGCCACACCAACGGCTTCTCCTGTGTAGTCGGATTTAACATCTTGTTCTTCTAGACCGAAAGCCTCAAGACTTACTGAGAGTACGCTCGTTTGTACAGATTCAGTACGACGAATCAGTTCTACTAAGAGGAAAGAAGCGCCAATCACCATCACTGAGCTGACAAGGTAGTAAAGTGATGGGCCTGTAAGAGCAACGCCAGGCATACCTAAAGCTGTTAGTAAGGTTCCTGAGGAAATCAGGACACAGTAGGTGAACATGCGGCCAAGATTCTTTTCGGCTAAGAGACCCACAGAACCAAAAATCAATGTAGCCAGGCCGATAAAATACATCCAGTCACCACCGAAAGCGGCAGGGGCACCTGTAGGGAGTAGTAGCGAGCCAAGGCGTAAAAGCGCATAAATCCCGACTTTCGTCATTAAAGAGAACATGGCAGCCACAGGTGCAGATGCCGAGGAATAGGCATCGGTCAACCAGAAACTTAAGGGCCATGCTGCTGCTTTAATTAAGAATGCTGTACCTAGGATAGCACAAGCCGCTTCGAACAGTTGGCGCTCGCTGGCCTCAAGCACACCTGCCTTCATGCCCAAATCAGCCATGGACAGGGTGCCAGTAATAGAGTACAGCATTGAGATGCCTATTAACATTAAAAAGGCACCTAAGAGGTTGACAACAATATAATGAAAACCTGAGCTTACACGACGTTCACCTGAACCATGGAGTAAGAGTCCATAAGACCCGGCTAATAAAATCTCAAAAAACACAAACAGATTAAATAGGTCGCCTGTTAGAAAAGCACCATTAATCCCGAGCATTAAGAATTGGAATAGGGGATGGAAGTGGATACCTGCACGATCCCAGACTGTGGTGGCATAGATTAGGCAAGCTAAGCCTAAGCCAGCACACAGGACTAACATTAGGGCCGAGAGGCGGTCAACAACCAATAAAATACCAAAGGGAACATCCCAGTTGCCGAGGAGATAGACACCAATATTATGTTGCCAAGAGTTAGCAATTATGCCTGAGCTAGCGAGTAATAAGGTAAGGGCTACGCCAAGTTGGAGCAGAGCCGAAACGATACCGATAAAGGTAATCAGGCTGCGACGCTTCTCCTTGAGCAATACCATCAGAGCGCCAGCAAAGAGTGGAATAGCGATAGAAAAAATAGCGAGTTGGTCTAACCAAGCATTCATTATCTCTTGCCTCCTAGACCATCTACGTGGTCGGAGTCGGTTAAACCGCGTTGTGCCATAATCACCACTAACATCAGAGCTGTCGTTGCAAAACCAATCACAATCGCCGTAAGCACTAGTGCTTGGGGCACTGGATCAGCGTATAAAATCGTGTCAACGGGGGCGTTCTTCTTAATAATCGGTGGCGCACCTACAAATAGTCGACCCATGCCGAAAATAAAGAGATTCACTGCATAAGAAATGAGGGTAATTCCAACCACGACTTGGAATGTACGTGGACGCAGAATTAACCAAACGCCAGAGCCTGCCAAAATGCCAATTGCTAGTGAATAAACTAACTCCATTATTTAGCTCCTGACTTGTGGCGTTTAGAACGTAGAGATTGGTGAGCAAGCGCTACTAACATATAGGTCGTGGCTCCAACCACCAAGGCGAACACACCGAGATCAAATAAGATAACACTGGATAGATGCAACTCGCCAATAATTGGCAATGGAAGATCTACCGCGAGTGCGGATAAGAAAGGTAAACCGAAAGCCAAAGGCAATAAACCTGTGCTAACCGCTAACAGCAAACCCACTGCTAACCAGTTTTGTGGTCGAATACGAGAACGCATTTCAACCCAATGGATACCACTGATCATATAGTGGATGATAATACCAATCGCATACGTTACACCGGCGACAAAGCCACCGCCTGGATAATTATGACCACGTAAGAAAAAGAATGCAGCAATCATGGCGATCACAGGCATGAGCAGGCGCGCCAGCACATTAGGAATAAGTAAGGTGCCGCGAGGTAGTTCCTCATTTTCTTTAATACGTGCTAAGTCAGGTGTTGCAATCTCATGGCGTTTTTCTAAAGCATAGAGAGTTTCTTGCGGAGGACGGAAACGACGTAAGAGGGCGTATACGGTTAAGGCAACAATACCAACCACAACGATTTCACCCATAGTATCGAAAGCACGGAAGTCAACGAGAATGACGTTAACAACGTTGGTTCCCCCCCCTTCGGGAACGGCTTTTTCGAGATAAAAACGACCAACTGCTGGAACGGTATTGCGTACCATCAGAATATAACTGAGGAAGGTTAAACCTGCCCCCACCGCAACAGCGATCAACATATCACGCAAGTGACGTAATTGTGTAACCGTCGCATCACGATCGTCTAACTCTCGGGTTAATGGAGGTAGCCAGCGTAAGCCTAATAAGAGTAAGACTAGGGTGACGACTTCGATAACGAGCTGTGTTAAGGCCAAGTCGGGAGCCGAGAACCATGCAAAGGTAACCGTTGTGACAATGCCAGCGCCACCAGCTAGAATAACCGCTCTAAAACGATTAAATTTGGCTTGATAGGCAGCGCCAATAGCGCAGGCTGCGCCCACAACCCACAACACAGCAAAAGCATAGTCGAATTGGGTACGAGGCAAGCGGAACCACTGGGTATAGCCAAGCATAGGAATAATGGCAACCATCATACTGACAAGAACAATACATAGAATTTGCACTTGCATACGGCTACTTGAGATGTAAGCCATAATCGTATGTGCGGCACTGTCGAGCCAGTCGAGCATATTGTCGAAAATAGCACGACCTTCAAAGCGAGCAATGGCAGGCGTATGACCTGGATTGTTCTGCCAGTACGGCTTTAAAATCCACACGACGAGTAAGCCACCAACCATCGCCGTTATACTCATTAAGAGTGGGATATTAATTCCATGCCAAATTGCTAAACTAAACTCTGGTGCCGAATAACCCAAGATAGAGTAGACAGCAACGCGTAGTGTAGAGCCAACTATCCACTCAGGCATTAAACCAATTAAGATACAGAGTAGCACTAAGAAAGCGCTAGGAAAAAGCATCCACTTATTCGGATCATGTGCTTGCTGAGGTAGGTTTTTAGCTTCAGGACCAAAAAAAACCTTACTCACAAAACGATATGAATAGGCCACACTGAATGTACTGGCCACAACCGCTAAGATTGGCACAATATAATGAAACTCACCGCTGAGCTCTAAGGTTTCAGCAAGGAACATCTCCTTGGAAATAAAGCCATTAAGCAGTGGCACGCCCGCCATAGCCGCAGAGGCGATAATTGCTAAGGTCGCTGTAATCGGCATGGCTTTACGCAAACCCGATAAGATATGCATATCTCGGGTACCGGTTTCATGGTCAACAACGCCAGTAATCATAAATAATGAGGCTTTAAAGGCGGCGTGGTTGATCATATGGAATACAGCAACGGCGACAGCGAGTTGGCTATTGAGTCCAAGTAAAAGAGTAATTAAGCCAAGATGACTGATTGTTGAATAGGCTAGAACAGATTTTAAATCCTGCTGGAAAGTGGCGATATAAGCACCGATACATAGCGATAGCAAGCCAGCCCCTGCAATAATCCAGAACCACTCATCCGTCATGGCGAGAACGGGCCAAAAACGCGCTAAGATAAATACACCTGCTTTCACCAGTGTGGCAGAGTGTAAGTAAGCTGACACAGGGGTCGGTGCAGCCATGGCATTGGGTAACCAGAAGTGGAACGGAAATTGTGCACTCTTGGTTAAAGCACCTAGGGCAAAAAGAACAATAATTGCTGTATATAAATTACTGTGACGGATTAAATCACCCGATTTAAGAATGGTATCTAGCTCATAGGTGCCAACGACATGGCCGATTAAGAGCATGGCTGCCAGTAAGCAAAAACCGCCACCTGCAGTGATTGTTAAGGCAATTCGTGCTCCGCGACGTGCGTCAGGGCGATGATGCCAATAAGCAATCAACATAAAGGAGGAGAGTGATGTGAGTTCCCAGAAAATGACTAGCTGAATGACATTGCCAGAGGTAACGACCCCAAGCATTGAGCCCATGAAGGCCAAGAAAAAGGCGAAAAAACGCGGCACCGGATCGGCTGGATCCATATAATAGCGTGCGTAGATGACGACTAATAGACCGATCAAAGATACTAACAAGGCAAATAGCCAAGCGAAGCCATCAAGGCGAAAACTAATATTTAGATCTAGAAAAGGCATCCACTGAATCGTATGTTCAATGACTTGCCCTGAAAAAACTGTAGGTGCATGCCATAAAACAATTGCAGTACAGGCAGCGGCAATAATTCCACCTAGTATGGCTTCTCGATTGCGCGCATCCTGAGGCAAAAAGCCAGCCAGCATGCTTCCAATAAACGGCAATAAAACGAGAAGTGTTAAGCTCATCTAGGTCAAATAGTAAGGAATAATTGAAAAGAAATTTTGGGTCTATTCGCTGACAAGATTTGTTGTTTGAAAAAAATGCCAATTTCGCTGAATAGCACTTGATAATACGATATTTTAAGCAAAAAGTGGTGAATTTTTTAGATTTTTATGTAATAAACTTGTTCGTATTAGGGTTGTTTTTGCGTATTAATTGTGGCGGTTTTGTTTGAAAATATTACAAACCCAGTCTAGATTTTGGATTTGAGAAATTTAAATGACATTTTAATGAAAATTAACAGATGTTATTTACAATAAACTTAATTTAAATGAGTGAAGGCTGCAAATAAAATACAGATATTATATTTGTCAAAATCATACAGGTAGTTGTAAGTTAGTGCTCATTCTTTGGCAAAACGAATACAGAACACAATTAAGGAGCTCAAAAAATATCTAAGAGCTCCTTAGGGCTTGATTGCTTGTTAGTTGCTGCTAAAGGTTTATTTTAGATTCATCACTGGGCCTTCGTATAAGATCTGCCCACTAATTTGTCCTGTTTGTGAGCCACCCTTAGGCTCGATACTGATATATAAGGTATCGCCTTGTTGAATTCGGTAATTTGCTTTGATGCGGGTGCTTTGGCTAGCATCAATTAAGGCGAGAGGGCGGGTGAGGCCACTGCTTTCGCGTTGCCAAAGTTGTAGATCTAGTGAATCCCCCATATTTTGTTGAGTCATTGGGTTGAGGAGGAGTTCCGAGTTTTGCTCTACAACAAAGCCAACCTCATTTTTTTGCAAAGAAGAGTGCAATACGGCGACTTGGCGTACAGGATTCTCAAATGGTCGAGTAAGAATAGTGGCGACTAAAAAACTGGCCAGTACTAAGCTAAGCCAACGCCAAAAGCGACGACTAATCCAGTAACGCTTCAGTTTCTGTCCAAAACTCTTCTTGCCATCACTATGCTCGGCGCCAGCTTGACTTAATGCTAATTCATCAGCGAGCTCTTCTTCATCAACCTGGCTATTCTGCTCGGGAATAATGGCTTGTTTAATACGCACCCAGACACTTTCAGGGACATCATCTTGGCTTAGTTGCTTTAAGAAGTGCAGAAACTCTTCTTCCCAAATTAGACTCAATTTCTCAGCGGTTAAATCATTGGCAAAGAGATTGACAATTTTATCGTTCTCTTCATTGGTTAAACCACCGAGAACAAACTCACCAATCGTCACGACATCATCGTGTTGCAGGTTCAAAATTTCACGCTGTTGACTGAGGTGACGTAGTCCTAGTTGAATGTTTTCTTTGAGGCGACCAAGTGGCATTCCTAGGTGGGTTGCTGTTTGTGCTTGTGATTGGCCGCTAAAATACATGCTTAGAAGCACGCGCTGTGTTTCTTCTGGTAGCTCTTCAAATGCCTTATCGAAAGAACCTGGTTCAATAAACTCATGCACCCCAGCATGCAGGTTCTGGCACACCTCACCAATAATAGTAGGGTGTTTATCCTTATTATGTTCTTTGAGGGCAGCGAAATTCTTTTTGATGGTATTGTTTAAACGGTAGCGGAAGATACAATACATCCAGCCACGTGCAGAGCCTTGGTCTTCGTCAAAGTATTTGGCGTTATCCCAAATGAGTGCAAAGGTATCAATAAGTGTTTCTTGTGCAAAGTTATGATGATGCAATACTTTAAAGGCAAAACTTAGCATTAAGCTAGATTCTTGCTCATACAATTGCTGTAATGAACGCTTATGGCCCTTAGCGATAGATTTAAGAACCTTAGCGTAATTAAAGTTAGCGTATTTATCTTGCACTTTTTCCTGTACCATGCTTAGTGTCTTTCCGTTCAAGTTTATTGATTTTAGCCCAAAACATCAGTGAGTCATAGATGAATCATGCGTTTGATAATGTAAATAATTCTTTCCTTCACTATTTTAGCCTAGAAGGTAAAGTAGTTTTTATTTCTGCCTCAAACCAAGGCTTAGGCTTGGCTATGGCTAAGGCGATGGCAGCGAGTGGAGACGAGGTCTATATTAATAGTCGGCAACAAGAGAAGCTAGAAA
>CAYFVY010000047.1:0-8298 GCA_964346715.1 uncultured Pelistega sp.
GCAGCGGCCGCTTTAGTTTGTTTATCGTCCATACTATTTAGGGTCCTATGGAAATTCTGGAATAATGAAAAAAACTGAATAAATTAATCTGCTTAAGAAGTGATAGGCTTGTCTCAATAATTCACAATCTTAATATGAAGATAAGCAAAATATTACATTTGATTAACAGCTGAGCATGCTCTGTATTACAGACCCTAATCACTTCAATTTAGGGTATTATGCCATCAATACTACTGTATGTCCATACAGTAGATAAAAATATTTTAACTCTGTTGCATGTGGTCGAATTTACCCTTTAGTCAGGCTCTTTACTTTAAAAAGGGGTAGAATAGACGACTGTCTATGGTCACTATCGCTCGACCTATCAATCAATAGAGAATGTTATGTGGTTTAAAAATTTAAAAATATTTCGTCTTAATCCTAGCTGGAAAATTACAGCGGCCGAGCTTGACGAGCAATTACAAAAACAAGCTTTTGAAGAAGGCGTCTTCTCGTCTAACCCCTTAAATATGGGGTGGACCCCTCTCTTCCCAGAAACCGGTAGTTTAGTACACACGATTGAACAAAACTACTTAATTAACTTACGTGTTGAAAAGAAACTGCTACCGGCCTCTGTTATTAATCAGTTCACTAAAGCCAAAGCCTTAGAAATCGAAGAGCAACAAGGTTATAAAGTTGGTCGTAAACAGATGCGTGAAATTAAAGAGAACGTTGCTGATAGCCTACGTCCACGTGCCTTTAGTATTTATCGTGATACCCGAGCTTGGTTTGATTTAAAAAATCATTGGCTCATTGTAGATGCAGGTGCTTCAAGTAAATCCGATGAAATTATTGGTATGTTAGCGAAGATTTTAGACCCTCTTCCGGTTCACAGCTTTATAACTGAGACCTCACCGAGTGTGGCAATGAGTACATGGTTGGCGAATGATCAAGCACCCGCTGACTTCAGTATTGACCAGGATACTGAGCTTAAGTCTCTTGGTGATGACCGTGCGAGCGTTCGTTATGCGCGCCATAACCCTGACCCTGAGGACTTAGCTAAGCAGCTTAAAACCGGCAAGGTTTGCACTCGTTTGGCATTAACCTGGCAAGACCGAATTTCTTTTGTATTGAATGATGCTTTAGATATTCGTAAGCTACAGGCATTAGAAATTATTGAACAAAATCGCGACTTATCAAGCATTGATGATATTGAGCGTTTTGATACGGATATGGCCTTGATGTTTGGCGAGGTGAATGGTTTATTACTTGCCCTAACTGATGCCTTAGATGGCGAGAAGGAAAGCAAATAATCGCCCTGAATCAGTAATCAATGAACTAGTAAAAAATTGGCACTTAATTATCATATTGATAGTTAAGCGCCAATTTTATTGAGCAGTAAATTTATACAGATATAATCTTATTGCTGAATATAACGCGATAAGTCCAAACCCTCGGTACTGATTTCCGGGGTCTTATTATCCATCAGATCCGCTAAGTACTTACCTGAACCACAAGCCATGGTCCATCCTAAAGTACCATGACCAGAACTGATAAATAGATTTGGATACTTAGTCTTGCCAACAACAGGCGTGCCGTCAGGAGTAGCTGGACGTAAACCAGTCCAAAACTCAGCTTGGCTTAAATCACCACCACCTGGAAAGACGTGATTGAATACTTCGTTTAAGGTATCACGATAGCGTTGTTTGAGGCTTAGATCGAAACCATTAACCCCAGCCATACCGCCCATACGAATACGGTTATCAAAGCGCGTTAAAGCCACTTTAAAGCTTTCATCTAATACGGTTGAGGTAGGTGCTTTACTCTCATCTGTAATTGGAATTGTTAGTGAGAAGCCTTTTAATGGATAAATTGGCGTATGAATACCGATAGGTTTTAACATGGCGGTTGTATAAGAACCTAAAGCCACGACATAACGATCTGCAGTTTCTAAATTACCATTAATCCAGACACCTTGAATTTGATTGTTCTTGAATTCAAAACGATCGATTGATTCACCAAAACGGAACTGTACACCGAGCTCCTTCGCCATTTCAGTGATTTTCTGAGTAAAGATATAGCAATCACCTGTCTCATCATTCGGTAAGCGTAAAGCACCGACAAACTCATGAATATTGCCCGCTAAACCGGGTTCATATTTGACGATGCCTTGACGGTCTAGAACTTCGTAGGGTGTGCCCATCTCTTGGAGGATTTCAACGTCCTTACCGATACCATCTAATTGGCTTTGTTTACGGAATAACTGGATCGTACCGCGTTGACGGTCTTCATAAGTAATTCCGGTCTCAGCACGCAACTCTTGCATACAGTGGCGGCTATATTCAGATAGACGCACCATGCGCTCTTTATTAATCGCATAACTTTTAGGGTTACAGTTTTTGATCAATTGCCAAATCCACTTATATTGCCATAAGTCTGATGTGGGCTTCATAATTAAGGGTGAATGCTTCTGTAGCATCCACTTGATTGCTTTAAACGGGACACCAGGTGCAGCCCATGGCGAGGCATAACCAGGTGATAGCTGACCAGCATTCGCATAGCTGGTTTCTAGTGCTGGACCATCTTGACGGTCGATGACGGTAACATCGAAGCCTTTTTTAGCAAGGTAGTAAGCACTTGTAGCGCCTACAACACCGCTCCCCAGAACGTAAACACGCATTTTTTATTCTCCTTGAACAGTTCGCACAGAATACTCTAAGTGCTATTAAATAACAATACAGAAACATCCTATTGCCTTTTTGATACAGCTTAGTGATTGTGTTAATCTGCTTCCTAAGCTTATAATTTCTACTTTCTCTTTTCACTTTTTACTGGGTAGTTGTTGGCAATGCGCTTGTCTCCTCTTTCTAAAAAATTAATTCCAACTATTGCGGTCCTGACTTTTGTCGGTGTCATTCTTGCAACGCCACAAGCACCAAGTACTCAAGAGCAAATTTCTATTAATAACGATACGCCAATAGCAGCGCAATTAGACCCTGCGGCTATTAAATCCTTAACCAATTTAACCCAGCACTTTACCTTGCAAGATCCTGGTAAAACATTGCAATACCGCGGGTATGTTCAGGGGGTAGGCTATTCTTCCTATCAGTTTCTAGCACAGCAAAACCAACAGCTACACATCTTATTGGATGCGTCTGATGTTATTGAAATGATTCTGTATGGCCCGCAAGTTGTACCACTCAAGAATAATACTGAGTATTTAATTCCTGAGAATGGTCTCTATGATTTACGTGTCTTGTATAAAATCCCAGTGGAAGAACAACAAGACAGAGCGGTAACTGATCCTGTCCCTTATCGTATTGATTTCACATTATTATCACGCCCAGATTCTACTCCTAACTTAGGTAATCAAGCACAATAAACCCCGTGCAAAGCAGGGTTTTGTGCCATTAGATTAACAACATGAAGCACTAATACCCTCTCATAAAAAAAGCTACTTACAAAAATGTAAGTAGCTTTTTTAGTTGGCGCTTTAAAACATCTTCCAATGCTTTGCCGCGCCTTTTGCTTATTTAGAACTACCTTACGGTCAAACTAAATTAAACGTTTTGTGTGCTTTTGTGTAAGAAGACACCTTTTGCAACGACTAGACCAATTGATAGACCACCAACGATAAATACTACGTCACCAATCGTACGGATCCAGCGTAATGTCTCTAAGAAGTCTTGCTGTAAGAAGCCTTCACTACGGGCATACCACATACCTTCAGTCACACTTGCGTAGAACTGGTATAAACCAATTGGTAGCAAGCTTGTGAAGATCATCATGCATAGGCCGATGTTCAATCCCCAGAAACCAATCTTCATTAATTTCTCACTGAAAATTAAGTCTGGACGTAGGTAACGCAACACTAGCAATACGAAACCTAATGATAGGAAGCCATACACACCGAATAGAGCAGCGTGAGCGTGAACAGCAGTCGTATTTAGACCTTGGATGTAGTATAGAGAGATTGGTGGGTTGATTAAGAAACCAAATACACCAGCACCTAACATGTTCCAGAAAGCAACTGCAACGAAGCACATTAATGGCCAACGGATGCGTTCCATCCATGGAGCTTTGTTCTTTAGATTCCAGTTTTCCCAAGCTTCATGACCTAGTAATACTAGAGGTACTACTTCAAGAGCTGAGAATGATGCACCAACAGCCATCACAGGCGTTGTTGTACCTGAGAAGTACATATGGTGGAACGTACCTGGAATACCACCTAACATGAACAATGATGCAGCGACTAAGCTAGCAGCAGTTGCCATACGTAATGATACTAAGCCCATTGAGGTAAAGATGAACGCTAAAGCAGCTGTTGCAAATACTTCAAAGAAGCCCTCTACCCATAGGTGAACAACCCACCAACGCCAGTACTCCATAATAGAGATATGAGTACGCTCGCCGTAGAATAAACCAGCACCGTAGAATAAACCAATTGCAACCACTGAGGCGGTGAACAAGATCAATAGGTTCTTATCGCCAGGCTGTTTTAATGCGTTACCAATACCACGCATCATGAGGAACAACCAGAAAACAATACCTAAGAATAAAGCGATCTGCCATACGCGACCCAAGTCTAAGTATTCATAACCTTGGTGACCTAACCAGAAGTTTAGGTGAGCAGGCATATCACCAGCAATAGCGATATAGTTACCGGCAAATGAACCTACAGTCACAATTAACAGTGCACCGAATAGGAGATCAACGCCGAGTTTCTGACCTTTTGGATCTTTACCACCATTAATAACTGGTGCTAAGAATAGACCCGCAGTTAAGAAGGCAGCGGCAATCCATAGGATGGCGGCTTGAATATGCCATGTACGGAGTAAGGAATATGGGAACCATTTAGATAGCTCAATACCATAGAAAGTTTGACCTTCAACTGTATAGTGAGCTACTGCACCACCCAAGAACATCTGTACTGCAAATAATGCAACAACAAGGAAACAGTACTTAGCTAAAGCCTTCTGAGAAGGAGTTAACAAGAAAGTAGTAATTGGGTCTTTAGCTGGTGGAACAGTATCATCAGGCTCTTCACTCTTCAAGAAAGCCCAGCCCCATACAAGTAGGCCAATACCAGCAATTAAGATAATAATACTAACGAATGACCAAACAACGTTCTCACCCGATGGTACGTTGCTAATTAATGGCTCGGGTGGCCAGTTATTCGTATAAGTAACATCATGACCTGGACGGTCTGTAGCAGCTGCCCATGTTGTCCAGAAGAAGAAGTTAGTCATCTTCGCACGACGCTCAGGATCTGCTAGTGTGTTCTCTTTCATGGCGAAGCTTTCGCGGCTACCACGTAGAGAAGGCTCATCACCAAACAAATCGCTATAGTATTTAGCAGTTTGCTCGATAGCTTGAGCGCGCATCGGTGAAATTGTTACCGTATCTGTTTGTTCATTATAGGTGTTGGTACGATATTCAATTTCTAAGCGAGCTTTAAGCATTGCTTGTTGCTCAACTAAAATTTGCTCGTAACCAGTACCGAATTCTTGCTGAGCAGCAAGTTCTAACCAGGCCAATAGTTCGCGGTGTAACCAATCGGCTGTCCAGTCTGGAGCTTGGTAAGCACCGTGACCCCAAATAGAGCCAACCTGCATACCACCGACGCTTTGCCAAGCAGATTGACCTTGCATTACGTCTTCTTTGGTCATTAACACTGTGTTGTTATCGCTAACTACAACTTGCCCCGGAATTGGTGGAACGGTACGGTAAACTTCCGCACCATAATAACCAAGAACTGAGAAGCAAATTATGAGAATCGCGATCAGCGTAAACCATAACTTCTTATAACTACCCATGACAGTTTCCTCATCATTTATTGTATAAACAAATGTAAAACGTATTTACTACTTTCTACATCACTACTTATAGCAATTATTGTGCCAACTTTTTTATATCGAAATATCAAGTCATTAGTAAATATGCGGTATAATCTACCCAATTAAAATTAAGGTAGTATTTACCCTATAGGTATATTTAACCATGCTTGACAATCTGCTTCATGACTTAACCCAGGACCTGCCGCCAATCGAGCGCTTGCAGCGTCTTGTACAAACCATTAAGGAACAGTTTCACTGTGGTGCTGTAGGGCTCTTAATGATTGAAGAAGACTCATTAAGGCTACTGGCGGCTGATGGCTTAAGTTACGAAGCACTAGGGCGACGATTTAAGATTAAAAAACATCCTCGCCTGGAAAGAATTCTAACATCAAAACAAGCCACAATGTTTGAAGCTGAAAGCAAACTGCCTGATCCTTATGATGGGCTTTTAGATAATCGCCAAGGTGAGCCACTATTAGTGCATGACTGTCTTGGAATTAGCCTATATATAGATAAGCGTTTATGGGGTTGTCTGACTCTTGACGCCTACCTTGATACCTTCACTGATGACTCAATCGCTTATTTGGAGAGCCACCAAGACCTGATACAAGCGGTAGTTAGAATCAGCCTATTAGAGACAGATATTAAGCGCCTGCACCAACTCTCATGGCAAACTGGTGCTCCTTTAGTGGACAAAGGCGACCAAGAAATTATTGCTAAAAGCTCTGTTATGCTGAACCTTCTGCATGAGCTTAAAGTAGTTGCCGACGCCGATCTTCCCATACTCTTACTTGGTGAAACCGGTGTTGGTAAGGATTTATTTGCAAAATATATTCATCGTCATTCCAAGCGTAGTCAACAAGCCATTGTTTATGTTAACTGTGCAGCCCTTCCGGAAAGCCTTGCTGAAAGTGAGTTATTTGGTCATGTAAAAGGCGCCTTCTCTGGGGCTGATTCTGCTCGGGCAGGACGTTTTGAGGCGGCGGATAATGGCACCTTATTCTTAGATGAGATTGGCGAATTGTCATTAGCCATTCAAGCCAAACTTCTTAGGACTTTGCAAAATGGCGAAATTCAACGACTAGGCTCAGATAAGACGCATAAAGTGAATACGCGTATTATTGCAGCGACTAACCGTAATTTAAAAGAATATACGCTGGAGGGGAAATTTCGCACTGACCTGTATCATCGTCTATCGGTCTACCCTATTTTCATCCCTCCTCTACGCGAGCGCGGCAAAGATATCTTATTGCTTGCTGGCCATTTCTTAGAATTTAATCGCACACGCTTAGGTTTACGAGCTATACGCTTAAGTCCAGGTGCAGAACAAGCGCTTTTAAATTATCAATGGCCTGGCAATGTTCGAGAATTAGAACATGTGATCAGTCGCGCCGCCTTAAAAATGCTGAGCTCAGGTGCATCACGTAGTGCGATTATGAGCATTGAGCCAGAGTATCTGGATATTTCTTCGTCATTGCCCACGCCTGAAAGCTCCATATCGCAACAAAATTATGGGCAAGCTGATCCGCATAAGGCTTTGGACTTTCATAAAGCAAAGCTTTCAGGGACTTTATTAAGTATCCCTACTGATCAAGCATTAAAGACTACTTTGCAACAAGTTGAGGTCGCAATGATCAAAGCAGCCTTAGCGCAAAATGATGAAAACTGGTCTGCTGCAGCACGTCAACTCGGTATTGATGCTAGTAATTTACATAAATTAGCCAAAAAACATGGCTTAAAAGAAGACTAAAGTGAGAAAGCGCAGAGCCCTTAGCTGATTAAACCAGAGGGCTCTTAGGTATTAAACCTGCAATGCTTTAGCTAAGACATAAGCGCTCTCTCCTATTGTTCGCATCTTTTATAATAAGAGTTGGTTTTTTAATCGATTTAGCTTGTCTCTAACTGCAGCGGCCTGTTCAAACTCCAAGTTTTTCGCATGGTCAAGCATTTGTTTTTCAAGTTGCTTAAGTGTCTTCGCAAGCGCTTTTTCATCAGTTAACTCATGGACAAATTCTTGGCTTTGCTCGTAAGCGGTTTCCGCTGCCGTTGACATCACGCCATCAATCATTTCTTTAACCGCTTTATTGATACTTCGTGGAGTGATATTGTGTTCGAGGTTAAAGCTCATTTGCTTTTCTCGACGGCGTGATGTTTCAGTCATCGCCAATTCCATCGAGCGAGTTATACGATCGGCATATAGAATTGCTTTGCCATTCAGGTTACGCGCTGCACGGCCAATGGTTTGAATCAAGCTTCGCTCTGAACGTAAAAAACCTTCCTTATCTGCATCAAGAATAGCCACTAAGGATACTTCAGGGATATCGAGACCCTCGCGTAATAAGTTAATCCCAACCAAAATATCGAAAGTTCCTAGACGTAAGTCGCGAATAATTTCAACCCGTTCAACGGTATCAATATCGGAGTGCAAGTAACGCACCTTAAGGCCGTTCTCACTTAAATAATCAGTAAGATCCTCTGCCAT
>CAYFVY010000047.1:8308-14066 GCA_964346715.1 uncultured Pelistega sp.
ACTAGTACACGTTCCCCTTGGGCAATGCGTAACTTAGCTTCGCCTAATAAATCATCAACTTGCGTTAATGCAGGACGTACTTCGACAATTGGGTCAATTAAACCAGTCGGGCGGACAACTTGTTCAACCACATTATCTGAACGTTCAGTCTCATAATCTGCTGGGGTTGCCGAAACGAAAATGCTTTGTCGCATACGTTCTTCAAACTCTTCCATCTTCAAAGGACGATTGTCCATGGCGCTAGGCAAGCGAAAACCAAACTGGACTAAGGTTTCTTTGCGTGAACGGTCACCACGATACATAGCGCGTAGCTGCCCCATCATGACGTGGCTTTCATCAAAAAACATTAAGGCATCTTTGGGCAAATAATCAATCATGGTTGGTGGAGGCTCGCCAGGAGCAGCTCCCGATAAATGACGTGAGTAGTTTTCAATGCCCTTGCAAAAGCCCAATTCTTGCAACATCTCTATATCAAAGCGAGTACGTTGTTCGATACGCTGAGCTTCGACTAACTGATTATTATCGAGATAAAATTTCACGCGTTCACGCAGCTCTTCTTTAATCGTTTCAATCGCTCTCAGGACAGTATCTCTTGGTGTTACATAGTGCGAACTTGGGTAGATCGTAAAACGCAGTACCTTTTGTTTAACTTTGCCTGTTAAGGGGTCGAACAACTCCAAGGTTTCAAGCTCATCATCAAATAAGCTTAAGCGTACTGCTAATTCAGCACTCTCTGCGGGAAACACATCGATTGTATCGCCACGCACACGAAAGTGCCCGCGTGTGAATTCCATATCATTACGCTCATACTGCATTGCCACCAGGCGACCCAGTAATTCTTGTCGTGGAATTCGATCGCCCGTACGAAGAATGAGTACCATGGCATGGTAATCGCTTGGATTACCAATACCATAAATAGTTGATACCGTACCTACGATAATCGTATCGCGTCGCTCAAGTAAACTCTTAGTGGCGGATAAGCGCATCTGCTCAATATGTTCATTAATATTTGAGTCTTTCTCAATAAATAAATCGCGGCTTGGCACATACGCTTCGGGCTGGTAATAATCATAGTATGAGACAAAATACTCAACCGCATTACGAGGAAAAAACTCTCGCATTTCCGCATAAAGTTGTGCTGCTAAGGTTTTATTAGGCGCTAAAACTAAGGCAGGACGTCCAAGTCGAGCGATAGTATTGGCCATGGTATACGTCTTCCCTGACCCTGTTACACCAAGAAGTGTCTGGAACATTAAACCATCACGCACCCCTTCCACTAAGCTATCAATAGCAGTAGGTTGATCACCAGCGGGTGGATAGGGTTGATAAAGTTGAAAGGGACTATCAGGAAACTGTACGAAACCGGCCTCAGTCATGGTATCCTATTATGTGTTGCGCAAGAATTAATCGTTCATTCTAACAGCAATCTATCTTCTCTTCACTTTTTGAATACTTTAACGTCATGACATCAATTTTCGCAAATGTTGAATTAGCTCCTCGCGACCCTATTCTAGGTCTTAATGAACAATATAATGCCGATACACGCAGCAATAAGGTTAACTTAGGTGTTGGCGTTTACTATGATGACGAAGGCCGTATTCCTCTGTTACAAGCAGTTCGTCAAGCCGAGGAAACACGTGTCGCTCAGCATGCTCCTCGTGGTTATCTCCCTATTGAAGGTATCGCTACTTACGATAAGGGTGCACAAACTCTTCTTTTAGGTAAAGACAGTGAGTTAGCTGCTGCAGGTCGTGCAACGACATTCCAAGCCTTGGGTGGCACGGGCGCACTTAAAATTGGTGCTGACTTCCTTGCGCAAATCAATCCTCAAGCAACTGTGTACATCAGCAACCCTAGCTGGGAAAATCACCGTGCTTTATTTGAGCGTGCCGGCTTTAAAGTAGAAAACTATCCATACTATGATGCCGCTACTCATGGTTTAGACTTCGATGCCATGCTAAATTTCTTCAAAGACTTAGCACCGAATAGCATCGTCGTGCTACATGCGTGCTGTCATAACCCTACTGGTGTGGACCCAAATATGGCTCAATGGGAAGAAATCGCACAAACCATTAAAGAGCGTCAATTGGTACCTTTCTTAGACATCGCCTACCAAGGTTTTGGTGACGGTCTTGAAGAGGACGCACAAGTAGTTCGTCTATTTGCTAAATTAGACATTCCTATGTTTATTAGCTCTTCATTCTCTAAATCATTTTCGCTATACGGTGAGCGTGTCGGTGCCTTAACCATTGTAAGCGCCTCCAAAGACGAAGCTGAGCGTGTATTAAGCCAAGTGAAGCGCACTATTCGTACTAACTACTCTAACCCACCGACACATGGTGGTACAGTTGTGAGCATGGTATTGAATAACCCTGACTTATTCGCTATGTGGGATAAGGAATTAGGTGAAATGCGTGATCGTATTCGCCTCATGCGTGCCCAATTAGTGGCCAAACTTAAAGAACATGGCGTCACACAAAACTTCGATTTTGTATTAGCTCAACGCGGCATGTTCTCATACTCTGGCTTAACGCAAGCTCAGGTAGAGCGTTTACGCAATGAACATGGTATTTACGCAGTGAATAGCGGCCGTATTTGCGTAGCTGCTTTAAACTCACGCAATATTGATGTAGTGGCTAAAGCGATTGCTGAAGTATTGAAATAGTAAGTTTTTAACTGTTTAGCCATAAAAAGCTTGCAATTTTAAACAAGTCAACTAAAATAGACTGTATATTTATACAGTCTATTTTTTTGCCATGATTAAACTAACTGCACGTCAACAAGAGATTCTGGACTTTATCCGCTACGCGATTGAGAAGACTGGCTTCCCTCCTACGCGTGCGGAAATTGCTAAGGCATTAGGATTCAGATCACCGAATGCAGCTGAAGACCACCTTAAGGCCCTCGTCAAGAAGGGTGCGATTACCGTTTTAGCAGGTACTTCACGTGGCATTCGTTTAAACGCTGACTTTAATGGTGAACACCTTGAGACGCCGAGCCGTCAAGTTGCCTCCTCTGATGCCTCAATTACCCCTGCTTCGCAACTTAGTTTTCAGCATACCTCTCAGCATACTTCAGTCAGCACTCAACAGGCAGCGGCTAGCCAAGCGAAGACTAAAGCAATACCGCCTACAACTAGCACCATTAAGGATGCCCTTAAGCATCTCAGTAATTCAGTTACTGATGCGGTAACTGAACTCTTAAATCTACCTGTAGTTGGTCGAGTAGCAGCTGGTAATCCAATCCTTGCCGAAGAAAACTTAGACAAGACCTTACATCTTGACCCTGCCTTATTTACTGCGACGCCAGACTATCTACTTAAGGTTAAGGGCGAATCCATGCGCGATGTTGGTATTCTGGATGGAGACTTACTCGCAGTTAAGCGTCAGACTGAAGCACGTAATGGTCAGATTATCGTTGCTCGTATTGACGATGAGGTGACTGTCAAGCGTTTTGTACGCGCTAAGTCTCATATTGAATTATTGCCCGAGAATAGTGATTTTGAGCCTATCATTGTGACGCAGGATAGAGAATTCACGATTGAGGGAATTGCCGTTGGCCTAATTCGCCAACAACAATTCCACTAAATACAATTTGATCTGACCCCAAGCTTTACGATGTTGCGAGTAATTCGCGGATATCTTTTAACATATCCTCTTGTGGGGTATTGGGGCGAAATAAGATGCGTGATTCACCTTTTTTGTCCAGAGCATAAATACTCGAACTGTGTTCCATGGCATAATTTTCCGCTGAGCCTACGCGTTTATAATACGCACGAAATGACTTTGCCATCTCAGCAATCTGTTTTGCTGATCCAGTCATGCCTTTGAAATCTTCATGAAAGACACTAAGATAAGCCTTCATCACTTCGGGTGTATCACGCTCAGGATCTATGGACACCATAACTACCTGAACTTGCTTAGCTTCTTCAGGTGACAATTGCTCCACAACATCAGTCAATTCAGCCAATGCAGTCGGACAAATATCTGGGCACTGAGTATACCCAAAGAATACTAAAGTAACTTTACCTTTATAGTCTGCAAATGAACTCTCTTCGCCTAGCTCATTTACCGCCTTAAGGCCTTGGCCGAATTTAGTGCCGCTAATATCACTCCCCGCAAAAGCTAAGGAGTGCATAAACATATTGCTTAATGGTGTAATAGTGAGTGCGGTGGCTTGGGTCATAAACCCCAAAGCCAAAGCGCCAGCAATAGATCCGCGCAGGAAACTACGCTTAAGATGTACTGAAACTTTATTCATTGAAATATCTACCTTTAATAAGTGTAATTTATGCTAAACATAAATTACAGTGGGTGTATTAGCTGTGCTACTTCATTACAGAATACTTAGCTTCTAGTTTAAACTATCAAGAATTACTGCATCAGTATACCCTGCTTTTGCTCTTCTTCTATCAACTTTTTAAGATATTAGCAGAATTAAAAGAAAAGCCCCTTAGCTTAGAAAAAAGCTAAGGGGTTTATTCAACTACAACCAGGTAATATAAGTCGTGGTGCACGTATAAAATGCACAGACTCAATACCCTATGTTGATTTAGCTTGGCGACGCATACGTAAACCTTGCATCCACCAGACACCACCAATCAGTATCAAGCCAGGAATAAACATCAAGAGTGGGCTAGGACGGTCTGGGTTAGGTACCAGCACATCTTTCACATCCCACCCCTGCTCCCAACTAGCGCGCTTAGCTGGACTACCAAAACGCACCGCCGAGATTTGCGTTACATCCCCTAGTTCCATGAAACTCAAGCCAGCGGCACGTAATCGCTCACGGCCGATTTGTTGTGGATCTGTACTTGAGTTATCAGCCAAATTCGGTAAGTTAACACCTACCGTTTTGGTAATCTCATCACCCTCTAAGTTGATGCCCTCAATATGCGCAACAAAGCGTTGATTGTCTTTTACCTGGCTTGCAATCGTATAGATTTCTGCTACAGGACGACTCACGTATTCAGGAGCAATACGGTTCATATACCAGTCTGGACGGAATAGCATAAACGACGCAATTAAGAGAACTAAGGCTTCTAACCATGTACACTTAATTCTAAACCAGCGCATACTTGCGGCAGCAAATATCATCGCAGCGATAATTGCACCGGCCACCACGATGATTAAGTGCCACCATGAACCAATGCCAATTAAGAGCAATAAAGGATTAAAGACGAAGATAAATGGAAGAATCGCAGTTCTTAAGGCATAAATCACACCCTGGAGGCCAGTTTTAATGGGGTCTTCACCTGAAATCGCCGCAGCTGCAAACGTGGCCAGGCCAACAGGAGGTGTAATATCCGCCATAATACCGAAATAAAACACAAAGAAGTGCACGGCAATCAAAGGGATAATCAAACCATTCTGCGCACCCAACTCTACTACAACGGGCGCCATTAAAGTCGCCATTAAGATATAGTTAGCAGTTGTTGGCATACCTAAGCCTAAAATCAAGCAGACTGCTGCGGTAAAGAACAACATAATGAGAACATTACCCATTGAGACCAGCTCAACAAATGCAGTCATTCGCAAGCCTACGCCCGTTAAGGTAATAGCACCAACAATTAAACCTGCGGTACCACAAGCAATCGCAATGCCGATCATATTGCGTGCACCTTCTTGTAAGCCAATGGTTGTTTCTTCTAAAGCAACTTTAACAGACGGTGCAATAGCTTGTTTGCGGAAAAAGGCAATCAGCGGACGTTGCGTTAACATTAAGAAGATTAAGGTTACGCAAGCATAGAAAGCCGATA
>CAYFVY010000048.1:0-2528 GCA_964346715.1 uncultured Pelistega sp.
ACTTTAACTACGCCTTTCATGATAGCGCTGTGGCCAGGGAATGAGCAGAAGAACTCATAGTCGCCGCCTTTTTCGAATTTCTCTGTAGAGAATTTCACTGTGTCTTTCTCGCCACCACCAATTAATTTGGTGTGAGCTAATACACGCTCGTCATCAGGTTTAACGTAGTCGTTATCGATACCAGCAGCAATACCGTCATTACCAGCAGCTTGCATATCAGCTTTAGAAGTGATCACAACGTTGTGACCCATTGCAGCTTTAGGTAATTGACCAACGTGTTTTAATTCAATGGTGAATTCTGTACACGCTTTGCTGATCACGATTTCTTTCTTGTCAAATTGCATCATGTCGTTAGACTCAATAACAATTGCGCAATCGTTAGCTAAAGCTGGTGAAGCAACAGCCGCTAATACAGCAGCTAAGGCAAATTTCTTAATAGACATGGAAAAACTCCTCTTAATTAAATAAAACAGGCATCCTAGATAGATGGCTTAGTAAACCTTATCAAGGACAGCATCTGCTATTTTCGAACTTCTAGCAAGTTTGTAAAGAACACACCAGAAGACAGAAAGGTTATTAACGCTCTTAACTCTAGAAATCTAATAAAGAACATATATCCTTGTGGCTATAATACCATAGGGCTTAGCATGAGCTTGTTTAATTTCTGTGAAAGTCATCGCTATTTGTAACCCTAGGCTTCTCTTATGATTTCAGTATATTACAGCAATATATACGCTTCTTTAATAAAGGAAAGCGTTGTCATATTAACATCTCTTTAACGATTTACTATGATATATGACAAACGTTCCTTATTTATAAAGACTATCAATCTTAATTTAGCATAGTTTATTTATTGCGTTGTTTTTATGCTATTGATGTTTTGGCTTATTTTTTAGCGCCCGAAGTAGAAATCTGCACTCCAACACGGCGATTAGGTGCTAAGCATTTAATTAACTCAGCTTTCGCTGTATTGTCACACTGCACAACAGGGTATCCGCTACCCATACCAACAGCATTAATTAAATTAGCAGGCACACCTTGCGCAACTAAATAATTCTTAACAGAGTTAGCACGACGCTGTGAGAGGTCCTGATTATAAGCGGCAGATCCTAAGCGATCCGCATGCGCTTGGACCGTAACCCCATCAACCGAGTCGAGTAAACGAATACGGTTAGCGATAGTTTGTAAGTTCTGGAGACCCTCAGAATTAAGATCGTTAATCTCTGCACGGTCAAATTTAAATAAACCATCAGCCGATAGCTCAAAACTCTCTACACCATGAATCGATGGTGGGCAAATATCATTTTCATTATCAACCGCTTTCCAGAAGAAGCTACGTGCTTTAACATCTGAATCAAAGATCACCTTAAATTGACAGGTTGTTACGCCATTAACGCCACGACCAGGTGTGGTGAAGTGAAATAAGTAATCCCACTCACGTACAGCAATCATACCCTCTCTAAAGTGTGGGCGACCAAGCAATTCATATAATTGGTCTTTTGTCATACCATCCCTAACAATTGCCAAACTTTGCAGATTTAGATATGTACCTAGAGAATTATCCATATTTACGCTTTTAGGATCAGGGAAGGTAATATTCTCCGCCGTACCATCTGATTTCACATCGCTAAGTGTTGATGTACAACCTGCCATCACTAAAGCGGAGGCTGCTAGTGTGTGAAAAGCGCTGTTCTTTGTAAACTTAGTTTCATGTTTTTATACCCTATCTATTATATATAGAACAAAAAAGAGCTTCTTACCACCCGAGATTCATATATAAGCTCTTGATACCCCTCATCCAGCTCAAAATTAGCTAATCAGAAATATCATTTACATTCTAATAGATAGAAGTTGAATATTGACGGAAAATATCTTTAAAAATTGTGCATTTCAGTGAAGGCACCATTAAATCTAAACAAAATGGATTAATTCACACATTAACTATAGTTAATTAAAATAATTTTAATTTAAATAACTTATATAATTTAGTGTGGGCTATAAATTATTAACCCCTCCTCTTAAAACACCAGTTGAAAGAGATAATTAAGGCACACAAAAAGTTAACACGCACGAAAAAGCCCTTGCGTTCTATAACACAAGGGCTATTCATTATTACTGCGTAAATTCTGGTGCTCACGGCGAGATTTGAACTCGCACAGCTTTCGCCACTACCCCCTCAAGATAGCGTGTCTACCAATTCCACCACGTGAGCGTATCTGTAAAGTCAACTAGTATAGCGTATTTACAGTGACAAATACAAGTAGTTTTTGCTACCTTGTATTGTCATGAACGAGTAGACTACTGAGCAGGAGTGCTTGGTTGCTCAGCTGCTGGCGTACTAGATTCTACTGCAGGTACGCTTGGCGTTACCGCTGGCTCAGCTGTAGGTACAACTACGCTAGCTTCTGGCACTGTCGGAGTTGCCGCAGCCGCTGGAGTAGTTGATGTTTCTGGAGCAGCTGGCACAGAGCTTGGTGCCGCAGGAACAGCACCTGAAGGAGTTGTTGTATTTTCAACACCTGGAGCCG
>CAYFVY010000048.1:2628-13932 GCA_964346715.1 uncultured Pelistega sp.
GGTGCCGCAGGAACAGCACCTGAAGGAGTTGTTGTATTTTCAACACCTGGAGCCGCTGGTGCGCTAGGCACTGGCGAGAAGCCTTCCATAACACTACCCGTATCTGTTGGTGTGCTTTGGCTCATATACGCTTGGCTACCTACATAGGCCAAACCTAAAGTGCTGATAAAGAACAAAACAGCTACCCACTTAGTTAAGCGTGAGAAAAAGTTGGCCGATCCTGCTGAACCAAACATACTGCCGGCTGAACCACCACCGAACGACGATCCCATATCCGCTCCCTTACCTTGCTGCAAAAGAACCAACAAGATAATCGCCAAGGCACTAATGACCTGTACGACGATAAGGACTGGAAATAAATACTCTGGCATAAAAACTCCAATTAAAATTAGGCAGCGGCAATCGCTAAAAATTCTTCGGCCTGTAAGGCGGCTCCACCTACTAAGGCACCGTTAATATCTGGCATGGCAAATAGACTTGCTGCATTATTCGCCTTAACGCTACCACCGTACAAAATTTGTACTTGTGGTGCGCCTACTTTCTGCAATAAGCCACGAATAAAGGCGTGAACTTCTTGAGCTTGCTCTGGCGTCGCAGTCAAACCCGTACCAATCGCCCAAACGGGCTCATAGGCAATCACCATCTTCGCGACTTGCTCTTGACCCAAGGCCAATACAGGTGCTAATTGTTCTTCGATAATTGATAAGGTACGCTCACCCTCGCGCTCTTGCAAAGACTCACCCACACAAACCACAGGTGTAATATTCGCGGCTAAAGCTGCTTGCGCTTTCTGTGCAACCACTTCACTTGTCTCGCCATGATATGCGCGACGCTCAGAGTGACCTACAATCGCCCAACGACAAGCAAAATCATTCAACATTGTTGCGCTGACTTCCCCTGTATACGCTCCACTGGTGTGTACGCTAACATCCTGAGAGCCCCAAGAGATTGGCGAGCCTTGTAAGCTCTGTTGAACCTGAGCCAAGTAAGCAGCCGGCGGGCAAACAGCAATCGTGCACTGCGCATACTGAGCATCGCTACCAGCAGCCTCTACCGCATTGCGTAAGCCAGTTAATAATGCTTGGTTAGCCACTAAGCTGCCATTCATTTTCCAGTTACCCATTACCAAACGTGCTGGTTTGTTCAGTTCAGTTGTCATTACATTCACCATTGCGTCTATTCATACGCTTTATTGCTGTCGCTTTTTATCGCTATCGATCACAATATGGCTACTTAGTATAGCCGTATAAAAATTTAACCAATTATTATATAACGAAAAATTAGCCCTTGTCATTAATAACAAGGGCTAGATTTTATTTTATTCGCAGATTTTTGTTTATTACTATTCGCCTAAGGTCAAAACAATCTTACCAATCTGCTCTCCCGCATCCATCATGGCATGGGCTTTTTGCACATCCTCAAATGGGAATGTGGCATAAACGACTGGCTTTAATTGCCCAGAAGCGAATAGCGGCCAGACATTCTTTTCTAATGCACGCGCAATTTCAGTTTTAAACTCAGGCGTACGTGGACGAAGTGTTGAGCCTGTGATTGTTAGGCGACGGCGCATTAACATATTGCTATTAATTGTCGCTTTGCTACCACCCAATTGAGCAATAATCACTGTACGGCCATCTTCCGCCAGACATTGTAGATTACGATTAATATAATCGCCCGCCACCATATCCAAAATCACATCAACACCACGACCATTGGTCAAAGTCTTAATTTCCTCAACGAAATCTTGCGTCTTGTAATTGATGCCCTTAGTAGCACCCAAGGCTTCAACAGCGGCCACACGCTCATCACTACCAACAGTCGCATACACGGTATGACCAAATGCACGGGCTAGCAAAATTGCGGTTGTTCCAATACCACTTGCACCACCATGCACTAATAAGGTTTCGCCTGCTTGTAGCTGCCCACGATCAAAGACATTACTCCAAACAGTAAAATATGTCTCTGGCAAAGTCGCCGCTTCTACCAAAGATAGACCCTCAGGGATAGGCAGACAATTGCCCGCAGGTGCCGCACAATATTCAGCATAACCACCACCAGGGGTTAAGGCACACACCATATCGCCAATTTTAAAATTGGTACCACTCACATCGCCTGCCACGATCTCTCCTGCCACTTCAAGTCCTGGCAAATCTGAGGCATCAGCTGGTGGTGGGTAATTTCCCAGACGTTGGAATACATCAGGACGATTAATACCGGCTGCTTTTACCTTAATTAATACTTGACCTGGCTTTAGCTCAGGCTGAGGACGCTCCACAAGGGTTAGAACTTCTGGGCCACCTGGTTGCAAAATTTCAATTGCTTTCATTCGAGTCTCCGTTTTGCTGATGCTCTATTATACGCTTTTGCTCGGTGTACTGGGCCATTGCCTCACGGTACTGATCCATTGATTGATAGTAACGCTCCCATACGCAAGCATCACCACACTCCGAGCCACAACACTCCCAATCTTCGGGAGGAAATGGCTCAATGGGTTCTTTTAATTTATTACTGGACATACAAACTTAATATACTTTAACGCTTTAATGATTAACATTAGTAGAGCGCTTAAAAATATAAGGCTGATTATTAAAATAAGGCTTATTTTTCAACATGAATTTCGGCATCACCCAAGCGAATCACCTCACCCGCACGAATTTTGGCAGTCTTACGTGTTTCTACTGCACCGTTACGAGTTACTTCGCCCTCGGCGATAACGATTTTGGCATGACCGCCACTATTGACGATGCCGACGATTTTAAGCAAATCACACAAAGCAATATGCTCGTGCTCGCCTAATGAGAATTTTTCAACCATGAAATATGGCTCCTGCTAAATAATAGCTGCCATTATAACAGCTAAGGGATGATTAAAAATCAAGCTGAGAAGCATTAATTCCTAATGCAGCCGCCATCTTCTCACGCATTGGCTTACGTAAACTGGGTTTGTTTTCGTGCTGTGAGTAAGCCGCCTGAGTAATACCTAATTTATTAGCTAACTCTTGTTGAGTGAGTTCTAAATACTCGCGCCAAGCCCATAACGCAGATCGATTATGCTCAAAAGCCAAATCCACAACCTCCGCAGGCACACCACTCTCTAGATCTATAGGATAGATAATTTTCTGAAATTCTTCGTATGGGACAAGTACAAAAGCAGGCTTACCATCACCGTCTTTAATAATTTGATAATTAGTACGTTCGATCATCTCGTTTTTTAACCTCCTCTATACTAATAATGCTAATAATTCCATCAAAATTGAAAAATACTCGATAAGCCCCGACCCTCAAACGATACTGATATACATGATTGACCAAGGCCTTAACATGAATACAATTAGGCATCTCCTCCAATACCTTAATTCTGCTTCTTATCTCATGTTGTATTGGTATTTTTCTTAGTTGCCTCAGGGCTTTTGTTTGATAAACAATTTTATTTTTCACCATCACTTACTTATATTTTACTTATATTATAATAAAACTACAAATCGATAGCTAAGCTTGCTATAAAAGCACTATCCCTATAAGGGCATAATGCTCTATAAAGATGAAATAAAATATACGTACTTAAACCTGATGGATAAAATCACCCTCATTGATTTTTCGAAGGCGAAAAAAAACACCGATAGTGTTATACCATCGGTGTTTTCTGTAATTCTGGCGGAAGCTGTGAGATTCGAACTCACGAAGGGCGCAAACCCTCGCCGGTTTTCAAGACCGGTGCATTCAACCGCTCTGCCAAGCTTCCTATACACGAAATAGCAACCTATAACTCTCTAGGAGTTTATGGTGCACTCGGCCGGAATCGAACCGGCACGGGCGCAATGCCCGAGAGATTTTAAGTCTCTTGTGTCTACCTATTTCACCACGAGTGCCTTCGTGTAAGAATAGAACTATAGCACAAGGCTTTTTAAAAAGTCTAGCCTTACGAAAAAAAACCGATTAATTCACTTTTATTGCAACTTTTTTACAACAAAATTCGCATTTTCTTGTATATCAGGCTAATACAAACGCGCCCTGTCACAATTCATAGGCTCAATATTTACAAATAAGAAATAGCGCAGAATGGCGTATTTAGCTCTTTTAGCAATCACTTCTTTATAGACGACAGATTACCGTCACATTTACTTTCACTTATGGTGCAAGATGAAACACCTCAAGAGGTGATTTACGGCACAATATCCATAAGTTCTACTCTTTTTTATAGGTATCACTACTATGAAACGTATACTTGCTGTTGTTGCCGCTTGCCTGGGTCTAAGCGCCTGTGTAGTCAATGATGGCTATGGTTATTATGATGACTACGGCTCTTACAGTCCTTATTATTCTGATCGCTATTATGCCGCACCCACTACGCGCGTATACTATAGCGATTATTATGGCTACCGTCGTCCCTCAGTCTACAATAATTACTATTACACTCAAGATGGTCGACGCTATGACCGCAATGATCGCCGCTATGATCGTGACCGTTACCACCGTGACGATCGCCGTGTGAATAATGATAAACGCCGTCCGACAAATAACGCACGCCCGAATCGTGATGATCGACCAACGATTAACCGACCTAATCGTGTTGAGCGCTCACAAGTACAGCGCCCTAACCGACCGTCCAATATCAACCGTGGGGATCGCACACCGTGGTGGAACGAACGCACTCCAGCACGCTCAAGTCTAGCGGACCGAATTGGTGGCCGTGATCGCTCGGATGCTCGCTAATTAGTAATTAGATTAGGCGCACCTACTTCCCTAATGGAACTCAGGCCTAGGTGCGCCTCGCGATAAACAAGAGGTACTTTAATAATCTAAAGGCACCTCTTAATACTTAGTGAGTAAAGTTTGCGTTGAATTAGGGATCATAAGCTATATGGCACATACCAAGACACTGAGAATCAAATTCAATTGTTGCATTAAAGTGACGATTCCATAAGTTTCATCGCAATGACTTGTCATTTCAAAAATTCCTAGGTATAATTATTTTCTTTGGTGCTGATGAGCAATTAATTCATCTTCAACACTAAGTTAGTTAAACAAGTCGGGGCATAGCGCAGCCTGGTAGCGCATCTGGTTTGGGACCAGAGGGTCGTAAGTTCGAATCTTACTGTCCCGACCACTAATCTAACTTAAGTACCATGCTAAGCAGTTAGTTTATATACTAAGTAAAATGCTTGTAATGGTGATCGTAGCTCAGTTGGTAGAGTCCCGGATTGTGATTCCGGTTGTCGTGGGTTCGAGCCCCATCGGTCACCCCAGATTTCTAAAGCCACTTCTTTTGAAGTGGCTTTTTCGTGTCTGCGTGACTTTTGCGTAATTCTGCGTGATTTTCCGTCTAGTACAAACCTACACACTCGCCACAATTAATAAAACACCCAAAACAATTAATACCGTAAAGGTAATACGGCGAATAGCAATAGGACTTAACTTAGGGGGATATTTATGTCCTATCCACGTCATTAAGAAAATCACTGGCAAGGCCAAAGCGGCACTCAGATAATTATCGATGTTCGCGTCGCCAGAAACAGCCAAATACAACTCACGAAATAGTGATATAAAGAAAAAAATCGCCAATAGAATTAACTTAATGGCCGTGATATCCAGTGGTTGGCGATACATTAAGAAGATGATGGGTGGCCCAGGCATACCAAATAAACCACCGCCCAGCCCAGCGACACTACCATAGCTCAAAAAACTCAGAGCAGATGATTTAGACTTAAAAGGTGTTGGTTGAAAAAGACTTTGTCCAGCAGCAAGCACTATACTTATTCCCAATACTAGCTGTAAAGCATTAGCCGCCTGATCACTTAAAAAACCCAGTAAAAGAACGCCGACAATACTTGCTGGGATTGCACTTAAGGAGACGATACGCACAATCGACCAGTCTATGCTTTCCCACTTTCTTGGAGGAAGCGCCAAAGCGCAGTTAACTAAAGAGATTAAACTAATAATTGAGGCCGCTTGACTAAGGGGCAGCAAATCAAAATTACTGGTAACCCCGATCACAATAATCGATAAACCATATCCAGTTACTGTCTGGAAGTATGTAGCAAACGCTACTACAGCAATTAAGATGAGTAAAGCGATAGGTTCCATTGGGGAGGGGGAAATATTTAAGGATTATTAGTTGCTCAAAAAAGCCTTCATCTTTATCAGATAAAGGCTTTATATAATTATGCATCGCTCAAAATCATATCTTTATCTAATGGATAGATAGGACGTTGCAGGTGCTTAAAAGGAAATGCATCATAATCAGAACTACAAACACCAGGGCCACTGATTAAAACAATTTCTTTTGCTAAATCACCAAAACCTGCCTTAAAGTGCTGGCGAGATTTAAGCAGAATATATTTCGCATCTTCCGGTTGAATATTAGCGTGTGTAAATACGCCAACATCATATGGCTCTTGAGGCCTACTAGAAACAACAATTTTATTGCCACCAACTTTCAAAACTGCTGTATTCCCGAGACTTAGACGCATTCCAGTATACATTGGACCAGTCACCACATACTCACCGTCGGTCAATATATCTACTACACCAGTTAATTTCAGTGGCTTACCAACTAAATTAAGTGCAGGCATATCAATTTTCCCACCTAATGTGATAGTCACTGTTGCACCCACTCCTGCCTCAAACATCTGCTTCACAGTTTGAGGATCGCAAAACGGACCAGCTATCATTCCATCTAATTCCTGACGCAATGCCTCATTTAGCACATCCATAACATCAGTTGTTCCGCCAGCTCCGCAATTATCGCCATGATCCACTAAAACGACTGGACCTTCTTGCAAAGACTTAGCGTAGCTAATAGATTTTTCAAGTGGCTCTGTTGGGAATACAAATTGTTCTCTGCGAGACCATGCTAAATCACTAAGCTGAGTCAGTAATTTACCCGCCTCTTCCTCCCTACTTTTATCAGCAACAAGTACAATAGACAACCCTGCTTCGGGAATATCTGCAAGCGGAAACCCACCAAAAATAGAAGCATTAAGAACATCACCATCAGCTTCAGCTTGCATAGCCATATCCATAATGTCCTTCATTGGTTGCGTTGCTGGTGTTTGTTTGAGCATATGTGTCAACATTGGCAAACGACGCCACAAAATTACTGGATCATTCGTCTTCTCTATTGCAGCCTTGATACTACGCCCAACTCTAGCACCTGTTTCATATACATCAATATGCGGATACGTGCAATAACCCGCAATCACTGTTGCATGTTTAATTAAAGCAGGGCCAAAATTAGCATGGAAATCCAAAGCAACTCCAATAGGTGTTGATTCAGGTACAACTTGGCGAATTCGACGTAACAGCTCACCTTCCGCATCTGTATACCCTTCCGCAACCATTGCCCCATGTAAGTCTAGTAGCACCGCATCACATCCATCACGAACACTTTCAACGATTGAATCACAAATAGATTCAAACGCTTCTTTAGCAACGACCCCACTAGGCACCGCATTGGCACAGACTGCAAAAGAAATTTCTGCTCCCATCTCTTTGGCAATATCTAAATAAGCTGCTGCTGCACTATTAGTATTTTCACAGGCTAACCTAGCTTCCTCTCCATATACAGGACCATTGCGCCCAGTACCTCGCCTAAAATCATCCAACTCAGTTGGGATTGGTGAAAAAGTATTCGTTTCATGACGCCATAAAGCAATAACAAATTTCATCTTTACTTCCTTATTGTTTTTCTAGGCCAGACGCTTCAATAAGCTGTTTATAGCGCTCGGTTTCCGTATGAATAAATGATTTAGCTTCATTAGGTGGCAACATTACTGCGTCATAGCTCATTGTTTGCAGAGCATCTACAAAATCTTGCTCTTTTACACCAGCATTTAGAATTTCATAAAGACGATTAAGAATTTTCTCGTCCGTACCATTTTTCATTACAACTGATAAATTTGCTCGTACTGTGAGTGCTTTACTATCGTTATAGTCCTGCGTTACTGTCTCAGGGAAATCTTTTAAAGGAGTTGGTTGAAGAACCGCTAGCGGTTTAACACGCCCTGATTTAGCGTGACCAATAGATGACCCAACCACATCAATATGTGCGTCCGTTTGGCCACCAATTAAATCAGTGATTGCTGGAGGAGATCCGCGATATGGAATAATTTCAAAATCTAAATGATTTTCACGTTTCCATTTATCTAAAGCTAAATAGGCTGAACCGCCAATTGTATTTACGCTAATAGATGCCTTACCTGGATTATCTTGGATATATTTAAGAAGCCCCTTAAAGTCCTTGTGCTTACCATCCCCTTTTACAACTAACCAGTGCGGATAGGTGTTAAGGACAGTAATAGGAGTGAAATCTATATCCGCATCATAACGAGGATTTTTTAATAGCCACTTATTAATATTTAAGGTGTTATCACTCGCCATGAAAATAGTATGCCCATCTGCTTTATCCCTCAATACAGATTGCGCTGCTGGCACTGTCGCACCGCCAGCCAAATTCTCCACCACCACGTTTGAATTGGGCAAAGCGTTGTTAATTTTCAGACCAACCAAACGCCCTAATACATCCGCTGAACCACCTGGTGGATATGGAACAACTACACGGATAGGTTTCTCTGGCCAATTATCTGCTGCAGAGCTGACTGACACACAAGTCAGCATTGATGCCGCTACTGAAAATACTGTTACCAACACACTTTTCTTTACGTACATTTTTGTCTCCTAACACTCTTATGCTTTATCGAGATTTCAGTATAGAAGCCACATAGCATTATGTCTAATATATATAATATATGCATCTATATATAATTTATATACCGAGGTGGAGGCACAAGTGGATACTCATAAACTCAAATGCTTTGTTGCAGTAATAGAAAAAAGAAGCGTCTCTGCTGCCGCAGATGCTTTGCATATGACTCAACCTCCTCTAAGTATGCTCATCAAAAAGCTCGAAGAGGAATTACAGGTTTCTTTATTTATAAGAGAAGCAAATAAGCTCACTCCAACAATAACTGGCGAGTTGCTTTATAGTAGAGCCAAAGAAATCTTGGCTAATATGAATTCTGTGAAGCGTGAACTTATTGAATCAAACTCACAACAGAAAGAGACAATTCGTATTGGTTGTTCAACCTCTGCTAGTTTATTTGTTATCCCTTCTATTCTTGAACAACTAAATCAAAAAGAAAAAGATCTTATAACTCAGGTTCAAGAAGGCGAAACTAGTTATTTAGTTCAACGTCTACGTGATCGACAATTGGACTTTGTTCTAGCACGAAGCAATTACACAGGCGCAGATATCATCACACAGACTATTTTATCAGAACCATTAGTAGTCGCCATCCCTAAAAACCACCCACTTTCTTCAAACAAGTCAATACATATTGAAGAATTAAGGAATGAAAAATTCTTACTACATCATTCGCATATGGGCACAGGAATTTCAGATTCTATTATAGAAGCTTGCAATGAAAACGGATTTCAACCTAACGTTATATATTGGGGAATTGAAACATTACCAATGCTTCTAATGGTGCAAAAAAATCTTGGCATCGCTTTTGCCCCAAAACATTTTGAAACACTAAAACTCTACCCAGGGGTCGCATTAAAACCGATTTCATTTCCGAAAATTAAGACTAGTTTAAGTTTAATCACCCTAAAGAAGAACAAGCCCACTACATTAGTCGAAGACTTTATTAATTTGATTATTAATCTAGACTTCAGTAAGTAACTTCAACTAAGAAATAGGATTATATTGAGTATTACAAAAATACTTATTCAAGCCAAGCTTAAAAGCGTTACTTTAAGGATCAGCAATGAAAGTACAATACATTAATGACAACGAAACCATACCGCATGAAGTTGTTACGATCATGTTAGACGAAGACATTAGTTTACTCGCAGCCTGGCGTATTTATCGCAGCCTCTCTCAGGCTGAGGTTGCTAACAAAACCGGACTCACCCAATCATCTATTTCTCAAGCAGAGAAAAAAGGCTCTAAACCTCATTTAAAAACTTGCGAGCGTCTTGCTAGTATTTATGACTGCAAACCAAGTCAGCTTACTCTCTAATACTTGCATATTGATCGCCATGACTGGCAAACTCCACCAAAAGATCAGTCAGTATGCTTAATAAATAGTACGCATATAAAAACATAAAACCCTGGAAATCAACCATTACAACTCATTGATTTACCAGGGTTTTAAAGTTTTCTTGGCGCCCCCAGCGAGAATCGAACTCACAACCGTCCGCTTAGAAGGCGGGTGCTCTATCCAATTGAGCTATGGGGACTGAACCGATAATTATACGCTTTTTTGAACCTAGTGGATAGTATTTGAATAATAATTTCGCCCTCTCCGCGCAAAAGGAGTAAAATAGTTCCTTTACAACTTGGAGGATGGCTATGTCTTTATTATTTGAAGTGCATCCAGAAAATCCACAAACACGCCTTTTGCACCAAGCCTCCTTACTGATTAAAGATGGTGGCTTAGTCGCTGTGCCAACTGACTCAAGTTATGCCGTTGTGGCGCGCCTTGACGATAAAGACGCGGCCAAGAACTTACGCCGTATTCGTGGTCTTGATGAGCGCCATTTACTCACCTTGCTCTGTCGTGACTTAGCTGAGATCGCTCATTTTGCGCGTGTTGATAATGCTCAGTATCGTTTATTAAAAGCCGCTACACCAGGGCCTTGGACTTTCATTCTCGAAGCTACTAAGGACGTACCGCGCCGTGTTTCACACCCTTCACGTAAAACCATCGGTCTGCGTATCCCTAAACACCCAGTTTTACTTCAGTTGATTGAAGAAGTGGGTGAGCCTTTGCTATCGACGACGTTTATCGCAGAAGGCGAGGAGCAGCCTTTTACTGATTATGAAGATTTTATTGATGATTATAAAGGCCAATTAGCTGGCGTCATCACCTGTGGTCACGTGTCTCCAGAGCCTACAACCGTGATTGACCTCACCACCTCACCGCCTTCGATTGCACGTCAAGGTGCCGGTGATGCAAGTACTTTGGGGATTGATTAGAGTCGATAGCGCGCCATATTTATATAAGCCTGGAATACAGCTTTATATAGGTATGCGCTAAGTCCCATCTCTCACACTTTGTCACATTATTATTTTTTGACACGTTTTACGCTATACGAGTAGTTTTTCTATTAAACTAGATGGCTATACGTTTACCCATATTAACTTTCAGTTTAGGATTTTTGTACTTATGGCCCTTAATGGTTTTCAATACCCTAGCTTTACAGGTAGTATTCCTGCGCTTGTCACTCCTATGACTCCGAACGGAGATATTGACTTCGAAGCCTATAAGAAACTGATTGATTGGCATGTTCAAGAAGGGTC
>CAYFVY010000049.1:0-8538 GCA_964346715.1 uncultured Pelistega sp.
ACACTTGACCACCATGCTCACGCATAGAGTGAAATTTAATATCCGGATTTAAATCTTCGGCAACGCGTAATTGCGCCATCGAGCTGATTAAAAATGCCGGAGCCTCAACCACATCATAAGCAATGTGTTGAGCGTTGCTCATCATAAACTTACGCAAAGCTGCAGGATTATCACTGGTAAACCAGCGAGCCATGGTGTAGCGTGACGGCATCATACGAGCTTCAACACCGTATTCTGTTTTTAAGCGGTGGGCCACAACTTCGAACTGAAGTTGACCTACTGCACCTAATAATAACGCACCACCCGCTACTTCAGGACGAAATACCTGAATCGCACCTTCTTCACCCAGTTGTTTTAGACCTGTACGCAATTGTTTACTACGCAAGGGGTCTTTTACCTCAACCTGTTGGAAAAGCTCAGGCGCGAAGAAGGGTAAGCCTGTAAATTGTAGACTTTCTCCTTCCGTGAGTACATCACCAAGGTGTAACACTCCGTGATTTGGGATACCAATTACGTCACCAGCATATGCTTCATCAAGAATTTCACGGCGTTGCGATAAAAAAGCAACAACGTTATTCGGACGAATTTCCTTATTGGTACGGCTGACCTTCAGACGCATACCACGCTCAAAGCGACCAGAACTGACGCGGACAAAAGCTACGCGGTCACGGTGTGCAGGGTCCATATTCGCCTGCACTTTAAAAATAACACCTGTGAACTTAGGTTCGTCCGGTTGAACCACACGTTGTAGGGCTTGGCGAGCACCCGGTTTAGGAGCCCATTCAACAAGCGTATCGAGAACTTCTTGAACACCGAAATTATTCACCGCAGAACCAAAGAACATCGGCGTTTGCTCACCAGCTAAGAAGGCCTGGTGATCAAATTCAGGAGTTGCGTCTTGAATCAAATCAATCTCTTCAAGTGCTTTCTCATAGTAAGAGCCAAACTTCTCTTTAATGAGAGGGTTATGCAAACCTTCAATATATTCTGCTTGGTCGAGACGCTCTTGACCAGGTTTAAATAGGCGCATACGGTCTTGGCGTAAATCAAACACTCCACCAAAGTGCTTACCCATACCAATTGGCCACGAGAAGGGGATCACATCCATACCAAGATGCGACTCAATCTCTTCGAGTAGGTCAAGTGGCTCTTTAACCTCACGGTCAAGCTTGTTCACAAACGTGATAATCGGTGTATTGCGCGCACGACAGACTTGTAAGAGACGCTCAGTCTGAGGCTCGATACCGTTAGCCGCATCGACCACCATGATGGCCGCATCAACTGCGGTTAATACACGATACGTATCTTCCGAGAAGTCTTGGTGGCCTGGGGTGTCTAAGAGATTGATCACGCAGTTCTTATATTCCATCTGCATCACTGATGAGGCGACCGAAATCCCACGCTGTTTCTCAATTTCCATCCAGTCTGAGGCAGCGTGACGGCTCGCTTTGCGCGCTTTGACACTACCCGCAATTTGAATCGCACCTGAGAATAAGAGCAGTTTTTCAGTTAATGTGGTCTTACCCGCGTCAGGGTGAGAAATAATGGCAAAAGTGCGACGGCGCGCCACTTCTTGCGCAATAGATAAATTGGACATAAGAAAACTTGATAAAAGACTTTGCGTAAGTCGTTACGCAGCAAACCCACTATTTTAATCGCAAATCAAAGAAAAAAGTGAACTAAATAAGCGGGTTAGCGAATCTAAGTGGAAAAATTAACATTTGTTTTATGCGGCAGGGATGCGCATCACTACTTACTGCGCAGGGCTGGCTTTTTGCCCCACAACGGCCATAAATAAAGCCGCCAGTATAAATAAAATCCCGAAAATACGGTTTAAGGCAGCAGCGCGATGTGGATTACGCATGTACTTCATGATGCGCGCAGCCAACCCAGTGTAACCCGCCATCACGATGAGATCTGCAGCAACCAAGGTGGCACAGATAATCAAGTACTGCAATAACAAGGGTCCGTGAATATTTAAAAACTGCGGAGTCACTGCAATTAAGAACACAGCGCCTTTGGGATTGCTCAGGTTCACCAAGATGCCCTGTAAAACCAGTCGACGACGTGACAGCAGGTGTGTGTTGCCATGCTCGAGCTTAATAATCGCAACAGGTGAACGATATTGCTTAAACCCTAGATAGAGGAGATAGAACACCCCTAGCCACTTAACGATTTGGAAGGCCGTATCTGATGTGGCCAGAATCGCTCCCACACCAATAACACTAATCACATATTGCATCCCATAGCCGATGCCTAAACCGATGGCATTCCAATAGCCGCGGCGCATACCAAAACGTAAGCCGGAAGACATAGAGGCAACCGCCCCAGGACCCGGTGATAAAGAAATAGCGAAAGCGGCGGCACATAAGCTGAGCCAAACAGACCAGGTCATTGCAACTTTAAGAATTTGTAAATTAATGAAGAAGAGCGAATATTCTTGGATATAATAAAGCATTCATTTTTGTTTTTATCCTTTTTTGGACGTTCTATGAAAAAACTGCGCACACTATTCGTTTTGTTCATGACCACCTTGCTAGCAGGTTGTGGTTATAACCAAATTCAAACCTTGGATGAAAGCGTAAAGGCGGCTTGGTCAGAGACGCTTAACCAATATCAACGCCGTGCCGACTTGGTACCACAAATTGTTGCTAGCGTGAATGCCTATATGGTGCATGAGCGTGAGGTAATGACCGAAGTGGCTAATGCTCGTGCTCGTGTGGGTTCATTGCAATTATCGGCTGATAGAATTCCAACCGAGGAAGAACTCGCTCAATTCCAAGCCGCTCAGAGTCAGATGACTTCGGCTTTATCGCGTTTATTAGCGGTGTCTGAGAACTACCCGCAATTGAAGGCGGACGCGGTATTCCGTGATTTGAACGTACAACTGGAAGGCACTGAGAACCGTATCGCCACCGCACGCGGACGTTATATTAAAGAAGTTCAAGCCTATAATACCTTTATTCGCCAATTCCCAACCTTGATTACTGCCTTTATTTTTGGTTACGATGTAAAACCTAACTTTGGGGTAGATAATCAAGCAGAAATTATGCGTGCGCCAACCGTGCAATTCGATATTAATCGCCCTGCACCGGCTCCTGCTCCTGCTACAACGCCAGCGCCTGCACAATAATGTTAACAGCACGCCGTACTCGTATAGGGATTCTGGGACTATTCCTTAGTCTCAGTCTCTTTGTGCTGAGTAGCTTTGCACAGTCTCAAGCGCAAACTCGCTCACCCACAGCGATCCCTGGACCAGGGCCAGCGGCGACAGCACCTGCGACTCCATCCTCACCGACTCCATCAGCACCAACATCAAGCCCTACTACTGAGTCGAGCAGTAGTCCGACACGCAGCGCTGAGCCAAGTAGCTCTGGTGCTGAAGTGGCTGTGCCGACATTAACAGCGCGCGTAACGGATTTGACTGGCACATTTAGTAGTACTGATAAAGCCCAGCTTGAAGCTAAGCTGAAAGCTTTAGAAGATGAAAAAGGTGCACAAGTGGTGGTCTTGATGGTGCCTACGGTACAGCCTGATACGGTTGAGTCGTATGCGCGTCGAGTTTTTGACCAGTGGAAAATTGGCCGTCAAAAAGTTGATGATGGTGTGCTTTACTTAATTGCGAAAAATGATCGTCGTCAGCGCATTGAGGTGGGTTATGGTCTAGAAGGGGCGATTCCCGATATTCTTGCCTCCCGAATTCTGAATGACATCGTTGCTCCAAGCTTCCGTAATAATGATTATGTGGGTGGTATTAATCGTGGTGTCGACAGCATGATTAGCCTCATTAAGCAGGAGGCTCTGCCAGAGGTTAAACCAAGTGGTGCGAGTGCTGAGGATAACGACATCGTTATCTTTATCATGATGCTACTATTTGGCGTCTTGGTCGCTGTGATTGCTCACCCACTCTTAGGCGGCTTTATTGCTGCCCAAGCAGGGCTGGGTTTGGTGAATCCTGCTTTTATTGCTTTCGCGGGTGCATTTGTCGTTTTTGTCATTGGTACGATTTTGCGAGCGGTATTTCGTGAACCTTTAAGTCAAGTCAGTAAGAACACGCGTTCGACATCGGCTAACCGTCGTTCACGCGGTCGCAACCCATGGCGTGATGGTGGCTTCGGTGGCGGTTTTGGCGGTGGCTTTGGCGGCGGTGGTGGTTTCGGTGGCGGCGGCTTCGGCGGTGGCGGTGGATCTAGCGGCGGAGGAGGTGCTTCAGGTGGCTGGTAATTGGATGTATAAGGTGGGTTTAGGCCACTATCATGGGGCGTATTTACGTAAGAAGCACTTTCCAGACAGCTTTTTGGCTCAATTAACTGAACGTATCTACGCGAGTGAAACTAAACATGCGGGTGAGTTAGTGGTGGCGATTGAGGTGCAAACCCATGACCCTAACTTAAATAATTGTGGCCGCGCGCATGAGGTCTTTGGTCGCTTGCGTGTCTGGGATACCCCACATGATACGGGTGTGTTGCTGTACATCGGGCTCGATCGTCATGCGATTGAAATTATTTCGGACCGCGGTGTCGCCGTGAGTAATACGCAATGGCAGGAGATTTGTGACAGGCTTGGTGAGGCATTTGGCAAACAAGAGTTTCAACAAGGTATAGAGCAAGCAATTGTTGAGATTGAGAACTTATTAGCCCAAGCCTGCGGTGACTTACCAATTGATGCTGAGAATAGTTTGCCTAATGCCCCAGTAATTCTCTAGCCTACTGATTCTGTAGCTCCTGTGATTGTCTAACTCTCACCTTATTGTGCCTTAAACCTGAGTTGTGCCTTAAGCCTGAGCCACACACTCTCCTTGATACCTTGCTTCTTAATGTGGTCACCTCGATTACTGATTACGTAACTGTTGGGCGAGTAATTTAATCGCTGTATCGCGCTCGCTGTCACGCTCATAATCCTCTGCGAATGTTGACCATTCTGGATGACGGCGCGCTTGACTAATCTCTTCAGGCAGATCGCCTTCACGCAATTGCTTAACGTAGGAGTCGCTAAGTTGAATGGCGTGTTGTGCGGCATGACCGCGGTGTTCAAGCGCATCAATCAATTGCAAACCGCGCAACATGAGTAAGCGAATAACCCCATCATCAACACTGAGCTCATGATAGCCTTGGAGGCGGCCCATAATGCGTTTGCCGAACTTGTCCGCACCTTGCCAAACACTGCCGACAATGCCACCTAGTAAGGCAGCGGCACCTAGACTTAAGCCAGCGGTAAAGACATCGACAGCAGCGCCCGCCATAGCCCCTGCTGCAAAGCCCTTACCCACATGAATGCCCATATCCAATAAGGCATCGGGATTAAATAAATCCATTCCCCAGCGCTCGCCCTCAATAGGCAGGGTTTGGCCAGGATAGTCTTGCGCAGCAAAGCGATAGTGGGTGAGTAGACTATTAATCCCTTCTTGCTCACGCTTACGAATTTTGTCCTGTAAAACTGCCCACTGCTGCTGCATACTGTGTTCATCAGTCTGACTGGTAATCTTATAGGCCGCTACATCAATCACCATCTCAGCCAAGATATTGAATGCAATCGTACGTCGTAAGGCACGCTGTTGCTTAATATCAGCCGATAATGCGGTGAGCTGTGGAGCAAACTGATCCATGACCAGAGCCAGTTTCTGATACAGCTGCTCTTGCCCATCGAGTGCTGGTGCAACCGTATCGAACTCAATCGACATATGTAGGCCTAAGCGAGCTAAGGCACCGCGCCAGTCAGAGAGATAATTCTGTTCGCTGTGAATAAAGTTAAGAATCGCCACGAGAGGCTTGCCACAGCGAGCTAGAATGGCTAACTCATCTTTGTGTTTACTTAAGACAGGGTCACGAATATCCACTACATACAGACCCGCATCACAATCGAGTAGTTTCGTTAAGACTCGCGCTTCTTGTTCAAAGCGACGCTGGCTTTCAGGTGAATCAAGGAATAGCCGTATGCTTTCGGGACCATCAAGACGACGGCCGCTATGCTGCTCAAGCTGATCTAAGTAATCTAATAAACCAATACCGTCTTCCAAGCCAGGGGTGTCAAAGAGTTCAATTAAGGGCTGGCCATTGACTCGAATGCGAGCTCCCTCAACATGGCGAGTGGTGCCGGCTGAGTCTTTTACTTCACCAAAGTGTCGGTCTTCCAATAAGGTGCGTAGCAGTGAAGTTTTGCCAGTATTGGTATGCCCAACCACAGCTAGCCGTAATAACTGCTGTTGGCGCTCACTTGTCATCGCCATACTCATGCTTGCCTCCAAGAATCAACTGCAGACACTTGCGTGAAAATATCATTTTGTTTAAAACCACCGGCACTTAAGACGTCTTTCCATTGTTGCAGGCGATGACTCTGTGCTTCTTGCGCAAAGTGTAGATAAACTTGCGGATGCTGTGCATGACTCGCGACTGTCGTAATAAAGTGCATCACCCCACGATCAGGGGTTTGGCTAGCGTCGCAGACTAAGAGTAAATCACGCACAGGACGTTGTGCTAATTGTGCCAGTATCGCGTGTCGTTGTTCGCGCGACTCAATCATCCCCGCATCATGAACGTCTTGAGCGAGTTCAAAAGGCGGCCACGTGGTACTCGAGCCCAACTCTATACCAACTACCAAACGTTGTTCTTGCCAAGCTAAGGGTGTATCGCTACGGTCTAAGCTAGGAACTTGATAAGCGGGAGCGGCTGCATCAATGCCAAGAGACTCAGCACGTGGTTGCAAGCGATTTAAGAGGCCTGCATACACAGGGAGTGTCGGGTCGATATGCGTGCGGCACAAAGCAGCTCGTGCCTTAAAGGCCGAGAAAATAAAGCTGACAAGGCGTAGCAAAATTCCCCAGACCAATACCTGGCCGATTAACCAGCTGGACCAGATCGCTTGTGCACCCGCGGCTTGAGCGACTTGATTGCCACTGGCTTGAATAAGTTCAGCATCAGGTTGAGCAAAACCCAAGAGCGAAGGGATAGCACCTAAGGCCTGTGTTAAGGTGACAAAGTGTTGTGGGGATAAGATCGTGGTTTCCCAGCCGAAGGTATAACTTTTAGCAGCCAACATAGCCAGCAGGGTCAGAGTTGCGACACTCAGTAAGACCAACCAAAACCCATGGCTAATGGTGCTCAGAATCCAGCGCATACTACGTTGCTGATTCGCTGTACTCAGTAGCGCTTGGGCGGCGAGTGTTGCGTCAGGACTGCGAGCGAGTTTTTTGCTTAACCAGAGCCACAGACTCCCAATCACGGTATTACTTTGCCAAGGGGTTAGTAGTGAGAGCAGCCAAAGCAGATAGGTAATACTGTGTAAGCCGAGTAGAGCTACTAGTGCTAAGAGAATATTGACGTGATTACGCTGCGTATCTAAGGCACCAAGACCTGAAGTTACGCCAGCAATAATCGCTAAGATGAGTAAAACCAGTAGCGCGACCTTAGCCGCATCGAGCCAACGATTAACTATGGTCTGTAAACCCTCGCGCTGGCTAATGGCGAGCGCACGCAGACGGATCTTATCAGCGAGATCCCCTGGTTGCTCACGAATTTGATGCAAAATCGTGCTGTCATCTAGGGGGCCCCAATGTTCTTCGCGCAGCCGCACCGCTTCGGTTAACCATAGGTCTTTAAACAAGTAGTTGGCCATGCGTGAGAAAACAATCCTTTAAAGTTCGTTAGCGTTTTGAAACCATTTGGCCAGTTTACCTTGAGCCTGTTGTTTGATTTCAGGGGTAATATAGTATGACACGGTTGCTAAAGCCGCGGCAATAACGGTGAGATCATCGGTGAAACCAACCGCAGGTAAGACGTCAGGGATGGCATCCGTAGGTAAGACTAAGTAAGCTAGGGCACCATAGATAACACGGCGTGCCCAAGCGGGGGTCTTAGGGTGCTGTACCGCATAAAATAAGTACAGCGCCTTTTCAATTAAGGGGCGTCCTGCTTTACTGGCGATCTTAGTGATTTTACTAAATAAACCAGCAGACTCTTTTGTTGACGATTTACCCGCAGGCGTTTTACCTGCCTCGCGTGAAGAAACCATTCTGTATTCCTCAAGAAAAAAAGCGTGTCCCATTTAAGTGACACGCTTGCAATAATAATAGGACGTGTCCTGAATCGTTTAGCGTTTTTTAGTGACTAAGCCGACTAAGAATAAGAGAACAATCGCACCAACAATTGAACCAATCCAACGTGCCTCATCAGCAGGGCCGTACAAACCAACAGCTTGACCAAGGTAAGTACCAACGATAGAGCCTGCCACACCTAAGAGGGTGGTGAAGATAAAGCCCATAGATTGATTACCTGGCATAATAGCGCGGGCAATTAGACCAACAATAAAACCAACGATGATAGCGATAATAATTGACATAGAGATTCCTTTATAAAAATGACTCTTACGTAATACTATTATAAGTATGCTTTTTATAGATTCAATGACAAAAATGTCACCACATGTTGCTGTGAGGCCTGTCAAAGCTTAAATAATGTAAATTGCAGCCTAATTCAGACATTTTAGGGGGCGTAGAGTGCCATAGAGAGAGTTTACGATCTACGTAGATGCAGCGAAGCGTCG
>CAYFVY010000049.1:8638-13538 GCA_964346715.1 uncultured Pelistega sp.
AGCCATTGCCAGAAGGTGAGCGCCTCGTTGAACATCCAGGCATTCGAAATCAAGCCAATAATCGGCACGAGAAGGGTGAGCGGTGCAATTAAACTCACAGGACGGGTGCTGAGTAATCGCCCCCAGATCACATAGCCTACGAGTGTCGAGAGAAAGCTGCCGTAGAGCACGGTGACTATACCGCGCCAAGTCACCGCTTCCAGCGCTTGGGCAATGGCGCTTGGGCCATCGACGATGAGGGTGGCGGCAGCAAATGCGGGTACTGAGGCGAGTCCCCCCCAGACAACTAAGCTGACCATATTCACATCATGCATAATCTTAATCGTGATATTACCGACAGCCCAACTGAGAGCAGCCATAATAATACAAAGTAAACCAGCGATTGGCAGAGCGGTATTGGTATTCGCCATCATAATAATTAAGGCAATGCCTAGTACGGCAATACCGAAGGCAACGACACTGTGCTTAGGAATCTTCTCGTGAAAGTATAGTGCGGCAATAAGGATAGTGAAAAATACCTGTATCTGCAAAAGCAGTGAGGTCACCCCTGCGGCCAAGCCGAAACCTAAGGCACTCAACATAAAGCCGAACTGCATAAAATTAATCGTTATGCCATAGATTAAGACACGTCTTAGCGGTGCCTTGGGGCGTGCGATAAAGAAGACTGCAGGGAAACAGACAAAAATAAAACGACACAGCCCAAATAGTAGGGGAGGTAGCTCAGAAATACCGACCTTAGATACTAAGAAATTTAAACCCCAGATAAGAATCGTTAGGAGGGCTAAGAGCCAGTCGAGCAAGGGCATGAGAAACCGTTAAACCTTAGAAAAAATACAAGAACAAGGCATTAAGCTACGCGTAGAGCAGAGCTTGATAATATGGGGTGTTGAGCGTTGAAGGCAACACTGTTGTTTACTATATCACTCGGCACAGTAACTGACAATCAGAAGCTATTTTTTGGTTAGGGGATATGTTGTAGTTGGAAAAGACCCTCAACACATCGTGAAAATCCAATGCGAAAATAATCCCTAATAAATACCCATAAGCACATTGATGTCTGTCACAATCATGCAATAAACTACAATTAAGCTTATGATTTTGTCCCTATCTTTAGAATCGGATGTGTAGCATGTTGAATAAAGCATTATTACTGGCTGGCCTTAGCCTAGGTCTAGCAGGCGCGGCTCAAGCGCAAAACCTTATTTTGTATACCTCTCAGCCAGTGAGCGATGCTCAGATGACGGTTGAAGCTTTTGAAAAAGCTAACCCAGGTGTAAAAGTAGAATGGGTGCGTGATGGTACAACAAAATTAATGACTAAATTCCGTGCTGAATTAGCTGCGGGTGTGGTGAAGCCCGACCTGCTCTTAATCGCTGACAGCGTGACCTTAGAGCAATTGAAAAAAGAAGGCCTGTTGGCTGCGCATGACTCTGCTGAGAAAGCCAATTATGATGCGTCATTATTTGATGCGGAAGGCTACTACTACGGTACGAAATTAATTACCACAGGTCTTGCCTATAATACCAGCGCACCGAACAAGCCAACATCATGGACTGATTTAGTTAAGCCAGAATATAAAGACTTAGCGGCGATGCCTAGCCCATTGTATTCAGGTGCGGCTTTAATCCACCTATCAGCCTTAACAACTAATCCAGATTTCGGTTGGAAATACTACGAAGATTTAAAAGCCAATGGCATGGCTGCGCAAAAGGGTAACGGTAGTGTTTTAACCGCTATCGCTTCGGGTGCTAAGCCTTACGGTGTTTTAGTTGATTACATGGCAATCCGTGAAAAAGCCAAAGGCTCTCCAGTTGAGTTTGTCTTCCCAACAGAAGGCGTGAGCATGGTAACAGAACCTGTTGCTATCTTAAAAGACTCTAAGAACCAAGAATTAGCACGTAAATTTGTTGACTTTGTTCTTTCTGAAGAAGGTCAGAAACTCGTGGTTGAGCAAGGTTACTTGCCAGCACGTAATGGCGTAGCTTCACCAGAAGGCTTCCCGGCACGTGATCAAATTAAACTACTACCATTTGATGCCGCTAAATCTTTAGAGAATGCGGAAAGTGATAAAGAGCAATTCGCTAAGCTATTCGAATAAGATGTGCCTGTGCGCTTGCTCGATGAACGAGTTTAGAACACGAAACAGTAGAAAGTGATTTAAATTTGTGTATGTTGAGTGAGCGTATATTTTATACAGCCTGGTACATTGTTCATGTATCAGGCTAATTGTTTTTATACGCTATGACGACTCTTACGCGCTCATTATTTTCAAGGACATCAGCGAGATCGACGAACCCCCATCGTATCTCACGTCCCCTGATGTATGCTCTCTTACTGATAATTTTTATTATCAGTGTCCTGCCGACTGTGCGATTGTTGAGTCAAGCTTTGACCGATATGAGTTGGACCGAACCCTCATCATTGAGTAAGGTCTTAACCCAGAGCAGTACGTGGAAAGCATTTTGGCATAGTATCTATACCTCGTTTATGGCGATGTGGGTGTCCTTGGTTTTAGGTGCGGGCTTGGCCTTTTTTATTGGTTTAACCGATATACGTGCTAAGGCAATCTGGGTCTTTCTCTTTATGTTGCCCATGATGATTCCGCCTCAAGTGATGGCACTCAGCTGGTTGCAATTAATGGGACCGAATAGCGTCTTGCTCAAGACTATTGGTATGGCACCGCCCTTAGGGAGCAAGCAACCACTGTATTCTGCTTGGGGCATTATCTTATTGATGGGTGTGCAACATGCGCCCTTGGTCTTTTTAACCTTACGCGCTAGTTTATTAAACTTACCTAAGGAATTGATTGAAGCGGCACGTCTGAGTGGCGCCAGTCAATATCGAGTGATGCGCGATATGATTATTCCGCTCTGTAAGAATGGTTTATGGGCAGCAGCGGCCATGGCTTTTCTCTCCGCACTTGGTAACTTCGGTATTCCTGCGATGTTGGGGATTCCTGTTTCGTACTACGTGCTTCCTACTCTGATTTATCAGAAGATGGCTGACTTTGGGCCAGGCATGATTAATGAGGTCTCTAATCTCTCTCTCTTAATTGCTATCTTAGCGGTCGCTGTGGTGTGGGTACAGCACCACTTCCAAGCGCGCATGGCCTTAACAGGCTTACCAGGCCGTCCCTTGGCCTTTGTCTTAGGTAAGTGGCGTCGTATCAGTGAATGGATTATGCTCGTCGTTTTATTGGCGATCCTAGTGATTCCTATGCTTGCCTTGATAAGCAGTTCTCTGGTTCCTGCTCAGGGAGTTGCCTTAACTTGGGATAATTTAAGCCTCAAGGGATATGAACAGATCTTTATGTCGCAAAGTGTGACGTGGCGTGCATTTAAAAATAGCTTTATGTTGGCGGGTGGTGCTGCACTGGTGATTGGTGTCGTGTCCTTGCCACTGGTGTATTGGTTTAATCGTGAACCAGGACGCTTGGCAACCTTGAGCAAAATTCTGATGGATGTGCCCTATGCCTTGCCGGGTGTGGTGTTGTCGATTGCCTGTATCTTATTATTCGTAAAACCCTTGCCGATTATTCAGGTGAGCTTATACGGTACCTTATGGATTATCTTATTCGCCTATATCTCGCGTTTCTTTAGTGTTGGCTTTAAGCCGATTATGAGTAGCATGATGCAGATTGATGTGGCCATGGAGGAAGCGGCACAACTCTGTGGTGCGAGCTTATGGCGTCGCATGCGCGATATTATTGTGCCGCTTTTAGCACCTGCTGTTTTTGCCGGATTTATCCTAGTGTTCCTGATTGCGTTTAATGAATTGACCGTCTCTGCGCTGTTATGGAGTGCGGGCAAAGAAACTATTGGGGTCTTGATTTTTAATATGGAAGAGAGTGGCGATGTGATTATGGCTGCGGCCATATCGGTAGTCGTTGTTGCTCTGGTGGTGGTCTTGATGTTGAGTTTAAGTATATTAGGTAAGCGCTTACCGCGAGGAGTGATCCCATGGCAAAACTAGTTCTTGAGGCGATTAGTAAGCGCTATGGTGAGACGGCGGTGGTGAATGAGGTGAGTTTAACAATCGAGCCAGGCACCTTTGTCGCCTTATTAGGGCCGAGTGGTTGTGGTAAGACTACAGTTCTACGTACGATTGCTGGCTTTGAGCGGATCGATGCAGGACAGATTTTATTAGGTGATAAGCTGCTTTCATCGGTCTCTCAACATACCCAGCCAGAGCAGCGCCAGATGAGCATGGTATTCCAGTCCTATGCCTTATGGCCGCATATGAATGTGATGGATAATGTGGGTTATGCTTTAAAATTAAAAGGCATCACTGGCCAGGCTTATGAGCGTCAAGTAAATGAGGCGCTGGATGCGGTAAATATGGTGAGCTTAGGCAAGCGTATGCCTGCTGATTTAAGCGGTGGACAGCGCCAGCGAGTGGCTCTCGCCCGTTGCTTAGTTTCTGCTCCTAAAGTCGTGTTGCTCGATGAGCCACTGGCTAATTTAGACCAACACTTGCGTGCCTCGATGGAGCAGACATTCAGAGAGTTTCATCAGCGCACAGGAGCAACATTTATCTACGTGACTCATGACCAAGCTGAGGCCATGGCACTGGCTGATCAGATTGCCGTGATGAATCAAGGCAAGATTGTGCAATACGATAGTCCTGAGAATCTGTATCGCACACCCGATAGTGAATGGACCGCGCGCTTTATCGGTCAGGGTTCGATACTGAATAGCACGACCGAGCCCTCAAGCAGTGAGCGTGAATTGGTCGGTGAGCAATTAATGGCTATGTTAAAAGTTTCCGCCGCCCCATCAAGTTATAGCCATAGTATTCTGGTGCGTCCACAGCATATTCGCGTGGTGGCTGAGAAGGGCTTAAGTGCTACCATACGCGAGCGAGTGTTTAAGGGTGAGCGCTATCATTATCAAGCTGATGT
>CAYFVY010000050.1:0-13446 GCA_964346715.1 uncultured Pelistega sp.
AATCGCAAGCACGCTCAACGGCAGCTTTACTACCTGCGATCACAACTTGTGCTGGTGCATTAAAGTTCACTGCTTCAACCACTTCACCTTGAGCGGCATCGGCACAAACTTGACGCACAGTATCATCATCTAAGCCCAAGACCGCTGCCATTGAACCTGTACCCACAGGAACAGCTTGCTGCATCGCATCCGCACGTACACGCACTAGACGCACGGCATCCGCTAAGCTAAGGGCGCCCGCTGCTGCTAAGGCAGTATATTCACCTAAACTATGACCAGCAACGATATCTGGTTGGCGACCTCCCGCAGCTAACCAAGCTTGATACATGGCATAACTTGCTGCAAGCATCACTGGTTGTGTATTAGTGGTCAGATTTAATTGTTCGGCTGGACCTTGGGCAATTAATTGCGCTAAGTCCTGCTCAATAGCAGCGCCAGCTTCAGCCATAGTTTCTTGTACAACGGCAACATCAGACCATGCATCCAACATACCTACCGCTTGCGAACCTTGACCTGGGAATACAAATGCTACTTTCATTAGTTTTATCTCTCTTATTTGATGGTTTGTCGTTATTCAGTTTAACTTAAGGTTTATAGTTTAACCAATACCGAACCCCAAGTGAAGCCACCGCCCACACCTTGTAGTAAAGCATACTGACCCGCCTGTAGACGGCCATCACGACGCGCCTCATCAAAGGCTAGGGGTACACTCGCTGCTGAGGTATTCGCATGCTTATCCACAGTCACCACCACGCGATCAGTCGGAAAGCCTAATTTTCGTCCTAAAGCATTAATAATGCGCACATTGGCTTGATGTGGAACCATCCAATCAACTTGCGACAATTCCATACCTGCTTTTTCACACACAATACGAGCCGACTCTTCTAAGGCTGTCACAGCTTTCTTAAATACAGCCTGGCCATCCATGCGTAAGAAGGGATCGCCCACGACTTGACCATTATGGATACAACCTTGTGTATGCAAAATAGTGTGCAAATCACCCTGAGCATCTAATTGAGTCGCCACAATACCCGGCTCATCACTCGCTTGAAGAACCATCGCCCCCGCACCATCACCGAAAAGGACACAGGTACCACGATCGTTCCAATCAAGAATACGTGTAAAAATCTCAGCACCAATCACTAAAGCACACTTCGCATTACCCGCACGAATAAAGCTATCTGCTGTAGTTAAGGCATAAACAAAGCCACTACAAACAGCTTGCACATCAAAGGCTGCACCGCCCTTAATGCCTAGCTTAGATTGCACGATACAAGCTGTACTTGGGAAAATATAGTCAGGGGTAGAGGTCGCCAGGATGATTAAATCGATGTCATTCGCATCGATACCCGCGTCTTCAATCGCTTTACGCGCTGCTGCCGTGGCTAAATCGCTGGTACGCATTGACTCTTCAGCAATATGACGCTGCTTAATGCCTGTACGAGAAACAATCCATTCGTCAGACGTCTCTAAACCTTTTTTGGCGAGTTGTTCTGCCAGCTCGTCATTACTGACAATATGTTCGGGCAAAGCACTTCCTGAGCCGATAATTTTTGCAAAACGCATAACATCACTCCAGCAATAAGTACCTATTAAAGGGCACTTGTTTTATTGTTATTTAATTATCTTCGCAAGCGGTATTAGAAGCATCAGTAAGACTACATTCTTTGCGGATATTCTCAATACCGGCTACGGTTTTTTCTAATAATTGGCTTAACACGGCCTCACGGGCGCGCTCTACAGCAACTGCATACGCTAAAATATCTGCAGAGCCATGACTTTTGAATACGATACCACGTAGACCAAGTAAAGCGGCGCCATTATAGCGGCGATTATCAACTTGATCACGAAATTTATTCAATACAGGTTTAGCAATTAAAGCGGATATTTTACTGTATAAGCTGCTCATAAAGTTTGCTTTGAGCATGCCACCAATCATTTTCGCTAAGCCTTCTGCGGTCTTCAGCGCAACATTGCCGACAAAACCATCACAGACGACGACATGAGCGGTTCCCTTGAAAATATCATCGCCTTCAACATTACCGATGAAATTGAGATTAGTTTGGCGGATTAAGTCTGCTGCCTGTTTGACGACTTCATTCCCCTTAATCGCCTCTTCACCAATATTGAGCAAAGCAACTTTAGGGCGCTCAATACGCTCAAGTGCTTGTACTAAGGCGCTACCCATAATAGCAAATTGCTGTAAATGCTCAGCCGTACAATCCACATTAGCACCAAGGTCTAACATGGTTGTACCCTTGCCTAATTGATTAGGAATAGCCGTAGCAATCGCCGGGCGATCTATACCAGGAAGAGTTTTGAGAACAAAGCGGGATACCGCCATTAAGGCGCCAGTATTACCAGCAGAGACACAGGCATCAGCCTGTCCATCTTTGACAAGACGCGCGGCAACGCGCATTGAGGAATCTTTTTTGTGGCGCAGCGCCACCTCGACCGAATCCTCCATTGTCACGACCTGTGAGGCATGAACAATAGTGAATTGATCTCTTTGTACAGTGTTAGCAGATGACTTCTGGTTCTTTAAGGCCTCGCCGAGTGCTAACTCAACTTGCGCTTCATCACCAACGAGCAAGAGATGCACGTCAGAATAGCGTTGAGCAATTTGCACAGCGGCAGGCACAGTGACGGGGAGACCATGATCTCCCCCCATGCAGTCAATAGCGATACGTACCACGATAATAATCGTACAAAAACAATACCTGCACCTGTAACATGAAACCAGGCGCAGGTATTATTTATCTATAAATTATTCGTCGTTCTTAGTTTTTAATACTTTACGACCACGGTACACACCATTAGGGCTGATGTGATGACGTAAGTGCAATTCGCCAGTTGTTGGCTCAATCGCTGTAGGTGGGTTAGTAAGAAAATCGTGTGAACGATGCATACCGCGCTTAGACGGTGACTTCTTGTTTTGTTGAACAGCCATGATGACTCCAAAAAATTCTGTATCGCTAAGGTACAGTGTCTAAATTAAATAAGGTTTACTTTTTCAACTTCGCTAATACGGCGAAAGGAGAAGGTTTTTTCTCTAAATTATCTTCAGGTAAGGCAACCTGATCCGGGCAAATATCGTGTGTTGGCACATAAGGCAATTCAAGAATTAACTCATCCTCTACCAAGTCCAGTACATCCAAATAACTTGAGGCTAAGATTTTCTCACTGGCATCATGATCTATCTCACCGGTGCTACTATCAACATCAAGCTCTAAGTCTTCTTCAGACTTCACTAGCTCGAGTGTTGTTTCTGCATCAATTGGATAGTTAAATAAGCCAAGGCAACGCTGACACTCTACGAGAGGCGCAGCTTGCACATGAAGCTTCAACATAGATTCGCCACGTGGCGCCGTATAGCCCTGTAACGACCACTTCACTAGCGCTGCCTCACCTGACACTTTCTGCTCAGGTAAGTCCTCGATTAGGCGCGCAAATGAAGCAAGCGGCTCTTGACCATCAATATGTCGTTCGACGCGCACAAAATCCGCGCTATCAATGGTTAATCTCTTGGCTGTGCCCATAGTTATAATCTACTATAACGATATTCTGTGTGCTAATTAGATTAACTATACACAAATCTCGGAAAACATAGGATAATAACCTGTTATTCCAATTTGGTCAAATAAAACAATGACAAACACACTTCCTAGTTTGATTCTTGCCTCATCTTCCAAGTATCGCAAAATGATGCTTGAGCGCTTTGGTGTACCATTCAGCACTCACTCACCAGATATCGACGAGTCTGCCAAAGCTGGTGAAACACCTGTAGATCTGGCTATTCGCCTAGCTATCGAGAAAGCACAAGCCATTAGCCAGCAATTTCCTGGAGCGGTAGTCATCGGCTCCGACCAGGTAGCAACGCTTGGATTAGAGCCTATAGGCAAACCTGGAAGTTTTGTAAAAGCGCAACAACAGCTACGCCAACTCAGTGGCCAGCACGTACAATTTCATTCAGCTTTAGCCGTGACCAATGGTGAGCAGCTACTACACGCTAATATTATCACTCATTGCTATTTTCGTGACTTAAGTGAAGCCGAAATTGAACATTATTTACGTGTCGAAGAGCCTTACGATACCGCCGGCAGCGCCAAAGCTGAAGCCCTAGGCATTACCTTAATGGACAAGATGAGTAGCGATGACCCAACGGCAATTATTGGCTTACCACTTATCGAGCTAGCCAAGATGCTGCGCCAATTTGGTATTAATCCCACCTTACAAGCGAGTGTCTGATGCGTACCACACTACACCTAATTCCCGTCAGCCTCAGTGAAGCTCCTAGCAGTCGCTGGTTACCTACTGACACACAGGCGATGGCGGGACAAATCGATGTCTATATCGCGGAAAATGCCAAAACTGCTCGTGCCTTTCTTAAACTCATAGGCACTGTTAAGCCACTACAAGAAATAACTATCCATACATTAAGCGCTAAGACCCAAGATGCTGAGATTCAACAATGGCTTAAATCTCCTGGCTCTGAAGGGAGAATTGGCCTGGTCTCAGAAGCCGGCTGTCCTGCTGTCGCTGACCCAGGCGCCAAAGTCGTAATGCAAGCCCATAAGATGGGCATCCATGTTATTCCATGGGTTGGCCCCTCTTCTATCTTACTTGGCCTGATGGCCAGTGGACTTGAGGGACAACGCTTTGCTTTCCATGGTTACGCGCCTGTTAATGCACAAGAGCGTGCACAACAGCTCAAGCTATGGGAACAGCAATCCGCCAAGCTACAACAGACACAACTTTTTATTGAAACACCCTATCGCAATAATGCCATGTATCAATCTCTAATTGATACGCTCAAACCTAATACACGGCTTTGTATTGCTCGCGCCTTAACCAGTGAGCATGAGTGGATTCAGACGCATCGCATTATGGAATGGAAGAAATTAAGCGCACCGGATTTAGATAAATTACCCACGCTGTTTTTATTTCTCACTTAGAGTTTTGGTTTTGTGATCTGGCTTTCGGCTATCCATAGCCATTTCACTTAGCGCTTAAGCTTAGCGATTATTAACTCGGGATATTATTAAACTCGGGATTATTCATTCGCAATTTTATGCGCGAGTTCACTTACCAGTAAGCACCTGCATAATAGCGGCCGTCTCAGCATCTAACTGACCACTATACTGTGCGGGACGATAATGCATCTGGAAGGCACGAATCACATTACGGGTTTGTTCATCACTCACCCCAGTTAACTCAATTTTGTAGCCCAAGTGTTGTAACTGCTGCTGTGCCCAAGCAATATCAGGCAGACCATGCGTTTCATATTGATCTTGCTGTGCAGCGACATGCTCCACATTGTACCAACGCCCCAAGCCCGCTTGCGCCAATTGCTGCCAGTCAAAGCGAGGGCCAGGGTCAATTTTACGTTGAGGGGCGATATCACTATGACCGACAATATTCTGTGGTCGGATCTGATGACGCATCACAATATCCTGCAATAACGCAATTAAGCGTTGCATCTGACTTGGTGTGAAGGCATCCCACTGCTCGCGGCTATCAGGAATCGTATTACCCTGCGCCTTAGCTCCTAAATTAACAATCTCGATACCAATCGAATTTGCATTCAAGCTCGACAAACCATACCAAGCACTCTCACCCGCATGCCAGGCACGCCGATTCTCATCAACCAATTGCCAGACTTGGGCAGGCTCATCGTCAGTAATTAGGTAATGCGCCGAGACCGATTGTTGAGTTAGGATACGCAGAGAGTCTGGTGTATTTTCCCATGTATAGTGCAGCACCACACAGCACACGCGACTATTCTGGCCCAGGGCCGCATAATGCGCATCAACTAATCGCGGCCCTTGGCAAGCCGCAAGCAGTCCACTAAAGAGTATAAGCAAGGGATATTTTAGAGTACGCTTGAAAGTCGACAACGTTCACCCCCAGTCCAGAGCTTTCTAATCAGCACGCGGTTTAATTTTGGCCAGATTGGCTTGTACCTGCTGCGCTTGTTTAAAATGGTAAATTACACGCCAGAGCAGCAATACGCTCACTACGACCAGTGCCACGATCACACCCGTATTCGAACTATTTTGTTCCTGCATCTGCCACATATGGATAATAGCAAAAACAGCAACCACATAAACTAGGCGATGCAGGCGACGCCAGTTGCGGCCTAATTTACGCACCATACTCTGATTCGAGGTCAAGGCAAGTGCCGTCAGCATAAGTAGATTAAGTACGCCTAGGTAGATAAACGGACGCTCCGACACCCCCACTGCCACTAAAGAGAAATTTAGGCGACGATCTAACCAAAACCAAAAAATAGCATGGCAGCAGGCATAGAAGAACGTAAATAAACCAAGCATACGACGCCACTTCACAATCTCAGGCAGAGCCAGATGCACTCGTAAAGGCGTCACTGTCAAGGTTAGACAGAGGAATACTAAAGTCGTTAAGCCGCTCGACTGCACCATGAAACGCGCAGGGTCTACACCCAATTGCCCAGCAAAAGCGAGATACAACCAACGATAGAGGGGAATAAGACAGAGTAGAAAGAGTAAGGGCTTTAAACGCTCTATACGGCTAGACTGAGTTTTGTTCATACTGCTACACCTTTTTTCAATGACTCCTCAGGTGCCCTACTCTCGTACAGCGAGACTTGCCGCCAAGAGACACTCCAAGGACACATCATTAGACTTTACAATATAACTCAAGCAAGCGGGCTAATTCACTCACATTCTCTGCGACTTTAGTTGGCTTAGACAGCATAAGATCATGACGAGAATGCGCCCCATAGGTCACAGCAAAGCTATCAACCCCAGCATTATGCGCCATCTCCACATCATGCGTAGTATCCCCCACCATCACCACTTGCTTAGGCTCGACCTCAAGCTCATCAATAATTTCATGCAGCATTAATGGATTAGGCTTACTGGCCGTCTCCTCAGCGGTACGGGTAATATCAAAGAGTGGCTCTAATTGATGGTTGGCTATGCCACGATCTAAGCCGCGACGACTCTTACCTGTGGCTACGGCGAGAAGAATATCAGCGCCTTTTAAACGTTCCAATAACTCGCGCATACCGGCAAATAAGCGCAAATCCGTATCACGCGTAAAATAATGATAACGGTAACGCTCTATAAATCGCTCAATATTGTGATCACCTAAATCGGGAATCGCTGTTTTTAGGGCCTCGGTTAAGGACAAACCAATCACCCAACTCGCTTGTTGATCCGTAGGTACGGTAATTTCCAGATCACGGCATGTTTGCTGGATGGCCACGACAATTGAATGCGTGGAATCCATCACGGTTCCATCCCAATCAAAAACCACAAGTGAGTATGTCATTTACAATCTATCCTAAAATATCGTTAATCTATTCTTATTCGCTTATTACTATTAATAAGTTTGCCTAATTTACTTGTCTAAATTATTTGCCTACTATTAATTATCTATTTTATTTATCTAATAGCTAGGCATGACCGGCTAGACGTGCCAATAAGCGCTGACACTCCTGTGGCAAAGGCGCCTCAAGATGCAAACGCTCCCCCGTCAAGGGATGCGGAAAATCCAAGCGTTGTGCATGCAAGAACATACGCTTGAAACCCATTTTCGCAAAATGCTCACGCACCTCATCTTGACCATATTTATCATCACCCACAATGGTATGGCCCTGTGCCGCTAAATGCACGCGAATCTGATGCGTACGCCCTGTTTTCAACTGTGCTCCGACCAAAGTATACTCAGGATATGCTGTCAGTAATGTGACAATCGTATGAGAATATTTACCATGAGCCTTATCTACACGGACACGACGCTCACCATCAGGCGTCAAGTATTTGGTTAAGGGCAGCTTCACATCCACACGCTTCTGAGTCCACTGTCCGACCACCAGAGCAACATAATGCTTATGCCCATCAGACTGACGCATCATGTCGTGTAGAGCAACTAAAGCACTACGCTTTTTAGCAATAATCAATAAACCCGAGGTTTCCTTATCAAGACGATGGGCCAACTCTAAAAACTTCGCTTGAGGGCGAGCCGCACGCATCTGCTCGATAACACCGAATGAAACACCACTCCCACCATGGACCGCTACACCAGCAGGCTTATCGATGACCATAATGGCATCGTCTTCATAAATAATGGGGAACTCAGCGCTTGGCACAAATTTCTTCTGTTCAGGGTCGGCCATACGCAGTGGTGGAACGCGCACCACATCGCCAACTTCCAAACGGTATTCGGAGCTAATCCTGCCCTTATTGACACGCACCTGCCCCGAGCGTATCGCTTTATAGAGGTGACTTTTAGGCACCCCCTTACACTCACGAATCAGGAAATTGTCTATGCGCTGCCCTTGGCTAGCCTCATCAACCTCTAAAAAACGTACCGCTAAGCGCTGAGTCGCATTCGAATCAGATGTTGGTGTTGCAGTTGGTGTAGCTGGAATCCGAGAGAATTTACTCACTATACATACCTTATTACTTAATTTTTATCTTGAAGTGCTATTTTAGCGCAAGCCACTATGCTTTGCTGAGCAAAATACAGCCTAACTCTAGGGGCAAAAAACAATACTAAAAACCTGATTGAAATATAGGGCTTTATGTTATAATGAGCCACCCTTTTTAAAATAGCTTAACCCAGGGGCCAATAAGTTCTTGTTTTGCGTTGATAATTCTTGCCTTGAGAATACCTTAATCTAAATTTAAGGATGATATAGTCGGCAGGTTTTCCGCTCAACTCACTTTGAATTGGCACGCTGAGACCTATATTTTTGCAGAGCTCTCGCGGCGGTGTCCACTATTTTTAAAGTTGCTATACAACGAGTGCTAGTTTTTCCATTTTTGTTTTGAATGCGGTAGCAAATCATCTACCCACAAGAATCGCCAAAACCCTTACTCGTTAGAATAATTGTGTAAATGCCAAATTTTTAGCATAGTAGATTCAGACTCATTAACGAATAGGGTTTGGTCTACATGTCGTGACAATTGATTGATGAATATATCGCTTTCAATACAAAACTATCACTGTCGATATAGTGACTATTACTCTGTAACAATGGGGCTAGTATCACTATCTAGATAAGCTGATATAAGGTAGGACTATGTTGATCACATAGGCCTATATAGGCTATTTCTGCTTGCAGTTTACACATGTTCTGTAGCTACTTAGGGCTAATGCATTCGGTTTTCGGTGCATTAAATAAAAACCTAGAGAAGAACATACAATGAAACGCATGTTATTTAATGCAACGCATCAAGAAGAATTGCGCGTTGCTATTGTCGACGGGCAGAAACTGCTCGATATCGACATTGAAACCGCTGGTCGTGAACAACGTAAGGGCAGTATCTATAAGGGTGTTATCACTCGCATCGAGCCTAGTCTTGAAGCCTGCTTTGTCAATTACGGCCATGATCGCCATGGTTTCCTTCCTTTTAAAGAAGTCGCCCGTAGCTATTTCAAAGAAGGTGTTGATGTACGCAATGCGCGCATTCAAGACGCCTTAAGTGAAGGCCAAGAGCTGATTATCCAAGTCGAAAAAGAAGAACGCGGCAATAAGGGTGCAGCACTCACGACCTTCATCTCTTTAGCCGGTCGTTACTTAGTTTTAATGCCTAATAACCCACGTGGTGGTGGTGTTTCACGCCGTATCGAAGGTGAAGAGCGCCAAGAGTTACGTGAAGCTATGGATCAGCTTAACCTACCAGAAGGTATGAGCATGATCGCCCGCACCGCAGGTATTGGTCGTACTGTACCTGAGCTTGAGTGGGACTTAAAATATCTCTTGCAATTGTGGAATGCTATTTATAATGCGTCAACACAATACCCAGCACCTGTCCTCATTTACCAAGAGTCTAGCCTAGTTATTCGCGCAATTCGTGACTATTTCTCACCAGATATCAGCGAAATCTTAGTGGACACTGAGTCAATTGCCGAGCAAGCAATTGCCTTTATGAAAGACGTGATGCCGGATAATGTGCATAAGGTTAAGCCTTACCGCAATGCTATTCCCCTATTCTCACGCTTCCAAATCGAGCATCAGATTGAAACAGCGTACTCACGCACTGTTCAGCTGCCCTCAGGCGGTGCGGTTGTTATTGACCATACCGAAGCCTTAGTCGCTGTCGACGTCAACTCTGCACGCTCAACCCGTGGTACGGATATTGAAGAAACAGCTCTGCGCACTAACTTAGAGGCCGCTGAAGAAGTTGCTCGTCAGTTACGTTTACGTGACTTGGGCGGTCTGATTGTAATTGACTTCATCGATATGGAAGACAATAAGAATCAGCGTCAAGTTGAACAACGCCTACGCGATGCCTTGCGCGTTGACCGTGCACGTGTGCAGATGGGTAAGATTTCACGCTTTGGTCTTATGGAGCTTTCACGTCAGCGTCTGCGTCCTTCTCTTAACGAAGGCTCACATATCACCTGCCCTCGCTGTAATGGTACTGGCGTGATTCGTGACGTTGAGTCTAGTGCGCTTAATATCTTGCGTCTATTGCAAGAAGAAGCCATGAAAGAAAATACGGCTGCACTACATGCCCAAGTTCCTGTTGAAGTGGCAACGTATTTATTGAATGAAAAACGTAGCGATATCGTGAAGATGGAAAGCCGTCTGAAAGTACGCGTTTACCTCATTCCAAATAAGAATTTTGAGACCCCTCATCACCATATCGAGCGCGTGCGTTATGACGATCCACGCATGGACGAGCAAAAGTCTAGCTTAGAAATGATTGAGCAGCCAGTTGCTACGCCAACCACATGGGAAACTCAGAAAGAGAAAACTGAAGAAAAAGCCCGTCCTGAAGCCTTAGTTAAGGGTATCCATCGCGATACCCCTGCCCCAGCGCCAACAGCCAAAGTGGAACCCGAGGAAGCACCGATGAGCTTCTTCCAGAAAGTTATTTCTTGGTTTGCCCGTAAACCTTATGAGCCTGTAGCTGAGACCTCACCAAAAGAGCATGCTCAGAAAAAAGCCCAAGGTCGCCAAGCGCAGAAACCGCGTGATGGTGATGCTCGCCAAGGTGAGCGCAACCAACAAAATCGTCAGAATCAGAACAATCGCCGTCGCAATGATCGTAACACTGAGCGCGCGACTGAAGAAGATGATAAAACAACACGCGGCCAGCAAGGCAATCGCCAACGCCAAGCACAGAATAAGCGCCAAGGTGAGGACAATCGCCGTAATGAGCGTAATCAAGAGAGCAAAGCACAAGAGCCACGTAGCCAAGATGTGAAGTTACAAGAGACAGAGCAAGAGCCAAGCACTCGCAGCAATAATCGCCGTCGTTCACGCAACCGCCGTGATGATGATGCTGTACTGAACACGCAAGTAGAAGCTAACGAAGCCTTAGCGCAAGCGGCAGATAAACCTGAAACAGCGCCAAATATTCCTAAGCGCCAAGTACCGGCTAAACCCGCCTTAGATAAGGAACTCTTGCCTGGACAGGCTGCCGCAGCTCTGGTTGCACAACGCAGTGAAGATGATGAAGAGAGCGGTGCTGAACCACGTCGCCGTCGCCGTCGTCCACGTCGTAGCCGCCGCACCAGTGATGAAGATAAATCAGTTGAGAACACACCATTCATTCCAAATGAAGTCTTGCTTGAGCAACAAAGCCAAACAACTGCACCATCTACTCTAGCCGCTGCTGGTGCTGTGGCTGTAGCAGCCGCGACAGCAGCTAGCGCAGCCAAAGATACTGTAGTAAGTGAAGAGCCAATTGGTATTGCACCAAGCACAGCAAGTACTACGGTTGACGTGAACCCAGCAACTAATGACGTAGTTCAAGCTGCTGCTGAGGAAGCTAGCGCCGTTACTCAAGAAACTGATGCCGAAGTACCAGCAATCGCTGCTACACCAGGTTCAGTGGTTGTTGAGACTGTAGTAGAAACTGCGCCAGCCTTAGATCATGCACACCCTACCAGTAGCGAACCCGTAAATGGTGCGAGTGAATCTGAGACAAGAGCTCCGGTTGCCGAGAACTTGGTGAGCCAGGTAGTTGAGACAGTCTCTGAGTCTGCAGAGCAGCTTCCTGCTACCCCAATCAGTACAGAAACTATTGCTACTGAGGCAACTCCTGCTGAAGTAGTAGTAGCTGAAATAGCGCCTGTAGAAGTGGTATCTACTGAAGTGGCAGCTGTAGCAGAACAAGTTTCTGCAGCAGCAAGTACGGCTAACGCAGCAAACACTAAGGCTAGCCTAAGTGTCATGCTAGAGAATGCAGGCATGCAATGGATTGAGACGAAGAGCGATGCTATCGCTCACGTAGTTGAAACGCCCGTTACCCTTGGCCGTCCTCGCAAACCTGCTCCTGTGATTCAACAGGGAGCCTTAGAGTTAATAGAAACTAAACCTGCTGAATAAGCCTAGGATCGTTTCTACATAGAAAAAGCGCTGCTTATATACAAGCAGCGCTTTTTTAATGTCTATTCACCTTATTGTGCGGTTGTTGATTAAGCGCTGCATAAGCCTCTCCTAAGCACTTCCTAAGCACCTCATCAAGCACACAAAACAAAACAGTCATTAACACCTTAGTAGTTAAGGTCTTAATGACTGTTAGAAATAGCTAGCTTACTTGAATTGCCTATATAAGCTATAAGCATCTAGCGCTATCAAGCACCATACTCTTCATATGGCATCGAATCTGTATTAGGCTTCGACCATCTCATTCGCTTGACGCATCAATAAAGCGATCAAACGCGCCACTTCATTCTTCATATCTTTACGGTTAACTACCATATCGATAGCCCCTTTTTCAAGTAAGAACTCAGCACGTTGGAAGCCCTCTGGCAACTGCTCACGCACAGTCTGCTCAATCACACGAGGACCCGCAAAGCCAACTAAAGCACGAGGCTCAGCAATCACCACATCACCCATAAAGGCAAAACTGGCTGATACTCCCCCCATGGTAGGATCGGTTAGGATACTCACAAACGGCAACTCATGCTCAGATAAACGCGTTAGCATCGCATTAGTTTTCGCCATCTGCATTAAAGAAAATAAGCTTTCCTGCATACGCGCACCACCTGAGGCAGAAACGCAGACAAAGGCCGTCTTATTCTCAATCGCCGCCTTAACACCACGCACAAAGCGCTCACCTACCACAGAGCCCATTGAGCCGCCCATAAAGCTAAACTCAAAGCAGGCTAAGGTAACTGGCACAGAATGCATAGTACCGCTCATCACGACTAATGCATCAGTTTCATCAGTCTGTTTGGCGGCTTCCGTTAAACGATCAGGATATTTACGTGTATCTTTGAATTTTAGTGGGTCAGTTGAACGCACTGAATCACCAATCTCTACGCGACCTTCAAAATCAAGTAAAGAATCGATACGGGCACGTGCTGTTAAGCGTAAATGATGATTACACTTAGGGCAGACGTTTAGGTTCTTATCCAAATCATCACGGTACAGAGCCGTGTCGCATGATGGGCATTTCACCCATACTCCCTCAGGCACGCGGCGATTCGTTGAATCGC
>CAYFVY010000051.1:0-3747 GCA_964346715.1 uncultured Pelistega sp.
TCAGTAAAGACCGCCTTTTTAACGCCCATTTCTTCAAATACAGCTTCAATAATCAAGTCTGCATCTGCTAATTCATCATAGCTTAAGGTTGTACTTAACAAGCTCATGCGCTCTTGCACTTGCTGTTCTGTTAAGCGACCCTTTTTCATGGTGTTTTCATAATTACGTAAAACAGTTGCCACACCACGATCTAGTGCTTCTTGTTTCATCTCTAAAATAATCGTTGGGATGCCGATATTTAAGAAGTTCATCGCAATCCCAGTTCCCATGGTGCCAGCACCAATTACGGCAACTTTTTTAATTTCACGTAACGGTGTGTCTGCGGGTACATCAGGGATTTTCAGAGCAGCACGTTCTGCCGCAAAGATATGACGCAAAGCCTGCGATTCGGCAGAATTCATTAAGCCCATAAATAATTGGCGTTCATGCTTAAGGCCCGCTTCAAAAGGCAAATTAACACTGCCCGCAACGGCATCTAAACATGCTACAGGTGCTGGGAAGAACTTATTGGCCGCGACAAGTTTCTCTCGAGTTGCTTGTAGTAGTGCTTGTGCATCACCTGCTGACTTCACCTCCAAGTGACGCAACTGTTTTAACTCCGCTTTATTCGCTACTAACTCAAGCGCAAATTGAATCGCCTGCTCTATTAAATTATCCTCAACAACGCGATCGAGTAAATCAGTATCTGCCAATGCTTTGGCTTTAAGGATCGTACCTACGGTCACCATCTCAAGGGCTTTCTCTAAACCTATGGCACGTGGAAGACGCTGAGTACCACCAGCTCCTGGTAGTAAGCCTAGCTTCACTTCAGGTAAGCCAAGTTGTGCATCAGCTTTAGCAATACGGTAATGTGCGCCCATCGCTAACTCAAGCCCACCGCCTAAACAGACTCCTTGAATCGCTGCGACGACCGGCTTATTCGCCTCCTCAAGTGCTTCAATAACAGCGCGTAAATTAGGTTGCCATGTGGTTTTGGGGGTACCAAATTCAGTCACATCTGCACCACCTGAAAAGGCCTTGTCAGATCCTGTCAATACCACTGCAGTCACATTAGCATCTTCCAATGCCTTATCTAAGCCCTCAACAATACCGCGACGTAAGCCATAGCTCATACCGTTAACGGGAGGGTTCTGGAAAGTGATAAGCGCAACACCTTGTTGGATTTCGTAATTAATCGATGACATCCTAATTTCCTGAAATAAGTAGTTAAATGTAGAGGCAGACGAGCTGTTTAACGCAAGATTTGAACAAATGGATCTATACAATCTGACTAAACTCAGCAGAGCCAAGTCTACTAAAATGTGCAATCCAGTTCTTCATAGCGAACATTAATACGCCAATTTAAACATCATTAGAGAGCGGTTACATGAAATGCATAAGACGCACAATTCACGATTTATTATAAACCCCTAGCTAAAAGATGCATAGAAAAGAAAATTCATTTGACGACCATGGATTGTTACTTTAACATAGTTTCATTATATTTGTGTAAATTCCACAGTGCGGAACTCGTGTGAAATATGAAGAGATAATAGTGTCGCCAATTAACGACGACTGTAATTTTGTCGAAAATTATTTGTTCTATACATAATAAACGCATAAGACAATAAATTTTTGCTTATTATTACATTTAATTAATAGCTAGACACTATGATGATACGACATATACTTATTATTTAATGATATATGACAGTAGGTATTACCTACCTTAAGGCTGTATTCATTTATACAGATTTCCACTTTCATCAACTTAGTAATACACTGATTAAACCCTAAATTTTTGAGTATGTAGATATGAGTGATACAAGTATTCCCGAAGGTTTTGTTTTATTAGACCGCAATAGCCCTTTTTCTGACCTAACAGGTCCCTATTATGAAAAACTGGATGCCAATGGTAAACACGAAGTTCTAGGCGTTCGTCTACGCTATGAGCATCTGAATAAATTACGTGTAGCTCATGGTGGCACAATGATGACCATCGCTGATAATTGCTTTGGTGATGCAATTTTGGCGCATTTTGGTAAACCAACCTCTTTTGTAACAGTCAGTTTTAGCGGTGAGTTCCTCGCTGCAGGCAAAGAAGGTGACTGGGTTGAAGGTCGTGTAACGATTAATCGTGCAGGTCGTCGCTTAATTTTCGCTAAATGTGCTCTCACCATTGAAGGCAAGAATGTCTTTAACGCGAGCGGTGTATTCTCAGTAATTGATAAATAAGCGCTAGTTTTGCAAAACCTTATGAAGCTTTGCTGAGTGAGGTTTGTTGAGTTAGGTGCTCGTCAATAAATATGCCCTTAGATAATTTCTTCTAAGGGCACCTCATAAATAATATTAACTACGCAAAAATCTATAAGCCTTGGTGTCCCTGCCCTAGAGCTTCTTTTAAGCGCTGAACAACCTCGAGCAATCTTGGGCGCACTTCATTGAGCAAGAATTCTGGTGATAGATTAAATGCTGGACCGCCACAGTTAATCGCCATAATCGGGAAGCTGCCACCAAGTTTTAGGCCAACAGCAATACCATTAACATTCTCTTGCCAATCACCGAATGAACACGTGCAACCGAGATTTTTATAATCGACAAAGGCTTTTTCAATACCTTGGATAATCGTTGCACTAGACGCATCATCAAGTTCATTGACTCGATCGATGATTTCTCGCACTTCATTAGGACCAGCCTCAGCAAGATACGCTCTACCTAAAGCTGATGTCGCCAGGGGAATACGCGACCCTACATCCATGCTTAGCGTTAATGCCGAACGACTACGACAGTTTTCGATATACAACATTGAAAGACGGTCTCTTGCTCCTAAAGTCACCATACCCTGAGAAAAGTCAGCGACTTCTTGCATCAAAGGTCGAGCAATCTGGCGAATATCTAATTGAGCAAGCATACCAATACCCAAAGATAAAGTCGCCATACCGAGGCGGTACTTACCCGTCTCTGCATCATGTGTAAGATAGCCCATTTTGACCAGAGTTGCTGTTAGACGGGACACGGTTGATTTTGAGAGATTGCAACGTTGAGCAATTTCTTGGTTCCCAAGCGTCTTGCTACCTGAACGAAAGCAAGCCAAGACATCTAAACCACGCGCTAATGCCATTACAAAGTGACGATCGTCTTTAAAACGCTCGCTCAGTGATACGGTACGAGAAGTGGTAAGTGAAGTTTTTAAGGCTTCTTGAGACATAAATCGCTCCTAACTATGATGCAGTAAGGCTCATTATAGTTCAGAACGCTGTATTGCACTGTGGAACTTGCTGTTTTTTGCATTTTTTTAAAGCACTTCTGTACGCCCACTGCTGATTATAACAAATCCGCCCCGACTCACAAGCGAAGTTCTCTCGTTTCTATCCTTTCTATAATCCACTGAGCCTAAGTCTATATTCAATCATCACGAACACGAATAAAAACAAATAATAGTACAATTATCTATCAATAACATGAATCGATGCATAGTGCATTTCTTCATAACTTTTAAGGAATCAATACTATGATCCGTGATCAAGAAATTCAAACCATGCTTGAGGATAGCCTTCGTCGTTTTATTACCGAAGTACTTGTTCCAGCTGAAGAACAGGTTGCCGAAACTGACGAGATCCCTGCTGAAATTATTGAGCAGATGAAAGAACTCGGCTTATTTGGTTTAACATTACCTGAAGAATATGGCGGTCTCGGCCTAACCATGGAAGAAGAAGTTCGCGTTGGTTTTGAGCTTGGTCAAACCTCTCCTTCATTCCGCTCTTATAT
>CAYFVY010000051.1:3847-13332 GCA_964346715.1 uncultured Pelistega sp.
ATGAAAGTTTTAGACAAGGGTCGCCTACATATCTCTTCAATCGCGATTGGTGCTGCTAAGCGCATGCTACGTGATGCCTTAAACTACGCTATGGAGCGCAAGCAATTCGGCCAAGCCATTGTTAACTTTCAGTTAATCCAAGGTATGCTAGCGGACAGCAAAGCTGAGATCTATGCTGCTGAATGTATGGTGCTTGATGCTGCTCGTCGTCGTGATGCCGGCGAGAATGTCTCTGCACTTGCCTCATGTGCCAAGTACTTCTCTACTGAAATGTGCTGCCGTGTTGCTGACCGTGCAGTCCAGATCTTCGGTGGTGCAGGCTACGTATCTGAATACGGTATCGAGCGCTTCTATCGTGACGTGCGCCTATTCCGCTTATACGAAGGTACTTCACAAATTCAACAAGTGATTATTGCCAAAGATCTTATTCGTGAAGGTAATATCTAAGTAACTTAGTTACTCGCAGGCACAATTAAGGGGGCAATTAAGCCCCCTTATTATTTATAGTGAATTGATGCGAGCCTTAATAAATCACTAAGGCTCTTGCTCGCCTAGTCTTCCTTAAGCATCTCAACTACTTCTTTCTCACTCTGGAACGCTTTAACAGCAAACTCTGTATACGCTTTATGGTCCATATAGTTGGTACGAATACCATAATCCTGAATGAGTTTTTGGAAACGCTCCCCTTCCATTGCTGCCTTCACCGCATCCTCAAGCTTAGTCACAATTTCAGCTGGTAAGTCTTTGGGACCAGCAACGCCTAAAGGAGACGGCACAGTGACTGGATATCCTAACTCTTTTAGGGTTGGAATATCTGCGAAGGCCTGAGGACGCTCTGGCGCCGCTGTCGCTAAGGCACGTACCTTACCGTCTTTTAGGAACGGAATAATCGTGCTTGAACTAACTACCGCTTGCACCTGTCCACCCAATAGAGCTGTTAAGGCTTCCGTATCACCACGGAATGGAGCATGTACAACATCCAAGCCAGCTTCTTTAGCTAAGGCCACCATCATTAATTGGTTACCGGTATAACGCCCAGCACTACTAAAATCAAGTTTGCCTGGGTTGTCTTTGGCAAACTTTACTAAGTCATCAAGTGTCTTAAATGGCGAATCATCTTTCACAGCAATAATGAAATCATAGTCCATATAAGTCGCAATATACGTTAGATCCTTTAAGGGGTCATAACGCGTCTTCTGCAAGTAGGGTTGGCGGAAAATACCTGCTGGTGCCAAGGTTAGACTATAGCCATCAGGCTTTGCTCCCACCATATCGTTAGCACCCATCGACCCCGCAACACCTGGTTTATTTTCAACGACCACTGTTTGGTTTAGATGTTTTCCCATGCCTTCGGCAATGGCGCGACCGAGCACATCAGTAATGCCACCTGGTGAGAATGGCACGATAAGGCTAATTGGCTTACTTGGATAATTATCTTGCGCCTGTGCGATCCCTGTTAAGGCTGAAGCACATACTAAAGAAGCGCCGAGCAAAGTCTTGAATGTTGTTTTAATCATCATGTCTCCTAAGATAGTAAATGGCTGCTTTTTTCAAGCAGCCTTATTTTTATAGCAACCTACATCAACAAATTAATTAGGATTATTCGTCACCTAAGCGCTCAACAATTGTTTTTTCTTCAACAAAGGTTTTTTCCGCATATGCTTGATACTCTTTATGATCCATATATTTAATTTGCACACCATAGTCTATCATCGATTTTTGGAACTTCTCTGTCTCTATAGTGGCCTTAATCGCCTCGTCTAACTTAGCGACGACATCCGCCGGCAAATCCTTAGGACCTGCCACACCGAGAGGAGAAGGAACGACTACATCGTAACCCGCTTCTTTCAAGGTAGGAACTTGTGAAAAAGCGGCAGGACGCTCAGCGGCAGCTGTCGCCAATACTCGCACCTTGCCTGACTGAATAAACGGCAAAATAATATTCGTTGATACCACCGATTGGATCTGACCACCTAAGAGCGAAGAGATAGACTCAGAGTCACTCTTAAAAGGCACGTGTACAGCCTTACCCTTCACCGCAGTAGCTAACTCCACCATCACCACTTGGTTACCTGTAAAACGACCTGGTGTACCAAAGTCCATCTTATCGGGATTCTCTTGAATGAATTTCACATAGTCATGGATATTTTGAATTGGCGACTCAGGACTTACAGCAATCGCAAAATCATAGTTGGCAAAAGCTGAAATAAACGTTAAATCCTTAATCGGGTCATAACGTGTTTTCTGTAAATACGGCTGGCGGAAAATACCTGCTGGCGCCAAAGTAATACGGTAACCATCAGGTTTTGCATTCACCATATCATTCGCACCCATCGATCCAGCGGCACCTGGTTTATTCTCCACCACAATAGTTTGGTTTAAGTGCTTACCCATACCTTCAGCAAGAGCACGACCAATTAAGTCAGTCGTACCACCAGCACCATAAGGAACGATTAAAGTAATTGCTTTATTGGGATAGGCATCTTGCGCTAATGCTTGACCACCAATAGCCGCTAGGCCAAACACGGTTGCCCATACGCATGATTTTAATGTTGTCTTCAGCATCCTAAACTCCTTCATAAGTGGATGATACGTGTACTTAGTCTATAATCCTATTTATACCACAAAAGTGAAACACAATTCCATTGTGTAAAACACAAATATTGAGAATAATCAGTAAAACTTTTAAAAATTAGTTAGAATCCTATATATCATACAAATAAAACACAGTTTATTTTGTAAGCTATTGATAAGAACCATGTCAAAACAATTTAAAGACACCCTAAGGAGACATTTAAATGAAACTTATCCATAAAGCACTCTTAAGCGCATTCGCTAGCAGCTTATGCTTAGCTCCAGCCTTAGCACAAGATGAGCAATGGCCGACCAAGCCCATCACTGTTATTGTGCCATACACCCCAGGTGGCTCAACGGATACGGTAGCGCGTGTGGTCATGCAAAAACTTTCTGAGCGCCTAGGCCAATCCGTTGTTATTGAGAATAAACCAGGCGCTAACAGTACAATTGGGGTCGCACAAGCAGCTCGTGCCAAAGCAGATGGCTACACCTTCGCCACTATCTTAGCGGCTTACGCGGTTAATTTTTCTCTCTATGACTTAAATTACAAGGCGGAGGATTTCACACCGGTTTCGCATATTGCCGATCTCCCTTTATTCTTGTTTACAAGCAAAAACATCCCAGCAAAAAACCTTAGCGAGCTGGTTGAATATGGCAAAAAGAATCCTCTCACCTATGGCTCAAGTGGTAATGGCTCCAGCAGCCATATGACCGGTGCACACTTTGCCCAAATTACGGGCTTGGATATGACCCACGTCCCCTATAAGGGTAGCGCCCCTATTCTGGCGGATTTATTAGAGGGACGTGTCTCAATGACATTTGACCCGATTCTCGTACCTATGCCGCATGTGAAAGAAGGTAAACTTAATGTAGTCGGCGTTACATCAGCTAAGCGCTATGCTGGCGAAGATGATATTCCGACCTTCGAAGAGCAAGGCTATAAGGGCTTTGTGATGAACTCTTGGGTTTCTTTAATGGCTCCAACAGGCACCCCTGAAGCCATCGTTAATCGTGTCTCAGCTGAAATCGCTGATATTGTGAAAGATCCAGAAGTCATTGAGAAATTTAAAAATGCGGGTTTTGTTCCAGTCGGTAGCACCCCTGCTGAGCTCAATCAACTTATCGAGCATGATCGTGCCCTCTATAAGAAAATTATTGATGAAGCTAAAATTAGTTTAAAATAAAACTATCTTTATCTCATCTATAAATATAGCCCCGTGCGAAGAAATTCGTCATGGGGCTTATTTCATTGGTTCTATGATGTATAGGCTATTTATTAGCTATAACTAACACCAGCAAGATAATCTATAAGCTATAACTAACACTCACAAGACAACTTATTCGCTATAGCTAACCACCTCAAGGACTCTTATAAAATCCCTGAGGTGCTTTTATACACGTAAATTATTTTAAGAAGTTTTGCGCAATCGCTACCCAGTAGGCCACACCACGCGGTAAGTTACTCATATCAAATACATACTCTGGGTGATGCACCATCGGGGTATTACCATTACCAACAAAGACATAGGTTGCGGGTAATTTCTGTGCAAAGAAAGCGAAGTCTTCACTACCCATAAAAGTTGGACCAGGACACACGACATTATCCTCACCAAATACCTCTTGTGATAGGCGAACACATTCACGAGTTTGCTCAGGATCATTTACAAGTACTGCACCCGGCTGACCTTCATTAATCGTATAGCTAACGTTATAGGCTTCAGAAATCGCCTTAGTAATGCTGCGGATTTTATCCAAGACCATTAAGCGCGTCTCTGGTGTACGTGTACGCGTACTCATGCGCAAGGTTGCTGTTTGTGGAATGACATTACCCGCATCACCAGCTAGGAAAGCACCTACCGAAACAACGGCAGCATCCATAGGCGCAACATTACGTGACACAATGGTCTGTAAAGCCATCACTAAAGCAGAACCTGCAACTACGGGGTCAACACTTTTTTCAGGCATCGAGCCATGGCTGCCCTTACCTGTTAAAACCACTTCCCAGTTATCCACTGCTGCCATGATTGGTCCTTCGGTAAGATGCATAACACCTAATGGTAAGCTTGGCATATTATGCATACCGAAAATACGATCCATAGGGAACTTCTCAAGCAAACCATCCTTAAGCATCGCGACGGCACCACCCATGATTTCTTCTGCCGGTTGAAACACCAAGTTTAAGGTACCGTTAAAGTTTTTCGTCTTGGCTAAGTATTCAGCAGCCCCCATCAACATCGCCGCATGCGCATCATGACCACACATATGCGATACACCTGGCACGGTACTCTTGAACTCTAAACCAGCCGCTTCTTCTACAGGTAAAGCATCGGTATCTGCTCGTAAACCAATTGAGGCTTTGCCCTCACCCACTCTCATGCGCGCAACTACACCTGTTTTACCGATGCCCTCTGTCACTTCATACCCCCAAGAGCGAAGTTTCTCAGCAATATACTTGGCTGTTCCTGACTCCTCAAAAGACAGTTCTGGGTGCGCATGCATATATTTAAAAAACTCTTCGGCGCTATTTTTCTCTGCAGTAATCTTGGCTAAAATATCGTTCATTTCATTTCCTTGCATCAAATTTTTAAAGGATGGGTACTTAATCCTAAGCGTTTCATCCCCTTTATGTAATTACTTATCCTAACGAAGGGTCTTTAAAGTACCAACGTTTATTAATTTTGATAAAAAGCGATTCTTCATAATGTGTTTGTCGGCCATCTGTTCCTTGATAGTACGCTTCAAAAATGACCTTGGCTTGATTTGGCCCAACATGAGGCCGATATTTAATTATCTGCAAACCAAGCCACACCATATCCTCACTCCATTCTCGCATCGCCTGTACATCTAATTTCGCTTGCTGAATAGGGAGTGTTGTCTGGACTAGATAATCTATTTCGCCTAAGACATACGCGCTGAAACGTGAACGCATTAAGATTTCCGCTGTTTTAGCCTGAGCACGTTGCTGATGATAGGGCTGACAACAGTCGTGATAGTATTGGCCAGACTGGCAGGGGCAAGGACGTTGATTAGTTTGCATGGAAGCGCTCGCTTATTCTCTAGCAGAAATTCTATAGACATAAAATGCATTATACTGATATGCATCACTTCTTAATTTTTCAATAAACTTGCACAGGAATTCATATGCCTTATCAACGTGTCCTTGACTTCTGGTTTAAAGAAACTCCTACTGAACTATGGTTTGCACGCAACGATGCTTTCGACCAAGCCGTGCGAAATGAGTTTTACACCCTCTGGCAAGCAGCCTGCGCTGCCGAACTCGCCCCATGGCGCAAGACCATCCATGGGCGCTTAGCAGAAATTATTGTCTTAGATCAGTTTTCAAGAAATTTACACCGTGATAGTCCACAGGCATTCGCCCAAGATGCGATGGCATTAGTACTCGCTCAAGAAGCTGTTAAGCAAGAAGACTTTACTCAACTCAGCGAAGTCGAGCGCAATTTTTTATTGCTCCCTTATATGCACTCAGAGTCTGCTTTAATTCACGAGATTGCTGTACCCCTTCTTAAGCAATACACTTCTGCAGTCACCTATGATTTTGAGTTAAAACATAAGGCGATTATTGACCGCTTTGGTCGCTACCCACATCGCAATGCCATCATGGGAAGAACATCGAGCCCTGAAGAGATTGCCTTTTTACAAGAGCCAGATTCATCGTTTTAAACTCGGCTAATCTTTTAAAACATAGATTTGGCGCTGAACTAAAGGGGGCAGCTGCTTAACTAAAGGGGCAACATTTTCCCCAAGCTTTGCACCCAAGCTCTACATCCCCTGCTCTACACAGCCTGGTATCCCAAGCCATACACAAGCTCGGCATATCACAAGGTCATATTTAGTGCTTAATGGCCGACTGTTTTAGAGAATAAATTAATCACAACCACACCACCAACAATCATCGTCATCCCAAGAATAGCGGCAAGGTCTAGACTTTGTTTGTACAAGAAAAAGGCGATAATACTGACGCAAACAATCCCTACTCCAGACCAAATAGCATAAGCCACACCCAATGGAATGCTACGTAAACTGAGTGATAAGAAATAAAATGCTAGCCCATAACCGACTAGTGTTAGAACACTCGGCCATAATTTAGTAAAGCCTTGAGTCGCCTGTAAAGCACTAGTCGCAATAATTTCTGCCACGATGGCAAAGCCGAGATACACCCAAGCCATAAATACATCCTAGAAATATTCGAGAGATTTATTGTAAGCACACCATTATACCGAAGTACAAATTCTCACTGATAACAACTTGCCTAGCTATAGGTATAGAGCATGACCTTCTTCAGAGTCGATGCAAACCTTACTGGGTCCACAACTCACCTTAACATACCGTACGAGCAGATGAATCCTCACTCAAGATTATTCTCTATTGCCTAACAAATAGGTGCTGGTGGTAGAATAGGACAAATCTAAAACTTATAAAAAGACATCATCCGTCCAGCATTCTCTATGAAGCTAAACTATTTTTCCTCTAGCCACTTAGCCGCTGCTATTGCCGCTATTTTGGTTTCATACGGCTCAAGCGCCGTTATTGTTTATCAAGCCGCATTGGCGTTTGCCGCCACACCGGAACAAATCAACTCTTGGTTTACCTCTCTTGGCCTAGCCTGCGGTTTATTAACACTCATCATGTCTTTTAAGTATAAAGCACCGATTATGTTTGCCTGGTGTACACCTGGCGCTGCTCTGATGGTTAGCCTCACAGGTATTCCTATGGGCGAGGCAGTGATGGCCTTTATTTTTGCTGGCGCCTTAATGCTTGTGGTTTCTTTGACGGGCTTTTTTGATCGTATCGTCGCCTTAATTCCACGCACCCTAGCAAGTGCTATGCTCGCTGGGATTCTGATTAATTTTGGCAGTCGTGTCTTTACCTCTATGGAGTCACAGACTGTCTTAGTTGTCTTGATGCTACTTACGTATTTACTCAGTAAGTTTCGCTTCGCACGCTACAGTCTCTTACTTATGCTCGTGGTTGGCTTTGGCTATGCCTATATGATGAACTTACTTAATCTTGATGCTTTACAGTGGCAAGCCCCTACTCTGGTCTGGCTAGAACCTAGTTTCAATCTACAAAGCATTATTAGTGTTGGTATCCCCCTCTTTATCACGGCACTCGTCTCACAGAATGTACCAGGTATGGCAATTCTTCGTGCCTATCAATATGACACACCGGGTAAACCACTCGTTAATAGCAGCGCACTTGCTACGGTGCTACTGGCGCCTTTTGGGGCATTTATGGTGAATCTAGCAGCAATTAGTGCCTCATTGACCCTAGGCAAGGAAGTCGATCCGAACCCTAATACACGTTACCGTGCGAATATTCTGATGGCTTTTTTCTACCTAGTATTAGCGGCTTGTGGCGGTGCTGTAGTGTCCTTATTTACTGCCTTGCCAAGCGAGTTACTATGGGCGCTCGCTGGCATTGCAATTTTCGGCACCCTAATTAGTAATATTGATAGTGCCTGGTCAGAACCATCGACGCGAGAAGCCTCTTTAATTACCTTATTAGCGAGTGCTTCGGGCATGACCTTATGGGGAATTGGTAGTGCATTCTGGGGGCTATTAATTGGTGTTGGGGTCTATCATCTCAACCAAAAGATTAAAAGCCTTTAATCTAGCATTAAGCAGTTTTTAATAGTTTGTATTAAGTTCCTCCGCCTACTGGCAGCACGTACCAATCTCCTTGGATGCGGTCTATGGCAACAACTGCTCCACGTAGCCGACAGACAACACCGCAAATAGGCATCGCAGTGAACAGCTCATACGGTAAATAGCCACAAAAAAGCGCTTATCGCATAAACACGATAAGCGCTCATTTTATTAGGGGGAGATCTCACTTGGTATCAGAAATCCACAATCGCATCAAGATTATTTTACCCTTACCAAGTGAGCCCTAAAACTGTAGCTTTATGAATTAAGCACCGAATACTTTGAAACGGTCGTCTTCGTTCATGTACTCTTTATCACCAGCAGGAGCTTCGATGCTACCAATCGGCATCTGTGCACGTAGTTTCCATGTGCTTGGAATACCCCAAGTTTGTGCAACTTCAGCGTCAATAATTGGGTTGTAGTGCTGTAAAGAAGCGCCAATACCGATTTCAGCTAAGGCTACCCATACAGCGTATTGAGCGATACCGGTCGAGTGCTCAGACCATACTGGGAAGTTATCAGCATATAATGGGAATTGTTGTTGTAAGCCTTCAATCACTGATTGGTCTTCGAAGAATAATACAGTCGCAAAACCAGCTTTGAAAGCACCGTTAATCTTACCTTCAGTTGCAGCAAAAGCCTCGGCCGGTACAATCTTACGCAATGTCTCTAATGTGATGTTCCAAACTTGCTCGTGTGCATCACCAAATAGGATCACAGCACGTGAAGATTGTGAGTTGAAAGAAGAAGGCGCTTCAGCGATAGTTTTCTTAATTAAAGCACTTAGCTCTTCAGTGCTTTGGCTAACATTCTTGCCAAGAGCGTAAATAGAACGGCGTTGTTTTTGCAAATCATAGAAGGTCTTGCTCATGGTATTTCCTTTCAATATTTAAATGATATGGACTTATTTATTAATGATTCAGAGGAGTGAATCAACACAATGAAGACAGTTTAATGGTTTCATACAGGGATGTAAATAATCAATTTGTTGAATAATCATTAACCCACAGGAAACCATGACTTATAAAATCTTCATAAGAAATTCTTGATCAAGTCCTCTCTTCTTCAATAGTCCTCACTTCTTGAGCAACCCCTCTCCTAAACCGCCGTCATCTGCAACTGATGGCCATGCAAGTTTCCAGGCAATGCCTCTACTCCAGCCTTAGCACTCGCCGTTTTAAGTTGACCGTCCTTAGGTTTCTCAAATACTTGCATCTGCATTGGTGTCAGGTATAAAGACTC
>CAYFVY010000052.1:0-13289 GCA_964346715.1 uncultured Pelistega sp.
TAATAGAATCTAAATTGATACGACTACTCGAGGGATATGGAAATATATCCTCGAGGCGGCCAGTGTTAATAGATTGTTGACACGATTGCCACCATTCGTAGTTTAGCAAATGAATGTGACGATTGAAGAAAGCTTTGCGAATTCTTGAGTCTCTTAGTAAAAAACTCTCAAACTCTTCAGGAAAAACGTCATTTGCATGGATTGGATACCATGGCTCGCCCGATAACTCTGCCTCTTCGTTAGGAGCAGGGGGTATGGCACGGAAATTCATCTCGCTCATTGACTGGATCTCGTCATAGTCATAGAAGACAACCCGTCCCAGACGTGTGACACCAAAGTTTTTGTACAGCATATCGCCCGGGAAAATATTCGCTTGGGCTAATTCGGTAATGGCATTGCCATATTCTGTTACGGCATGCTCCAAGGCCTCATCGTGCGCATTCAGCAGATAAAGGTTGAGTGGTGTCATACGGCGTTCAATATACGCATGCTTGATCACAATGGTATCTTTAGTTTCGGTCAATAAGCTTGGTACTTCTTGGCGCAGTTCTTTTAGAAGCGCCGGGGTGCAGCGGTTCTTAGGCAATGCTACTTGAGAGTACTCCCAGGTATCTGCCATACGACCGATACGATCGTGCTTTTTCACTAAAAGGTATTTGCTTTTGACAATTTCATGCGTCATTCCATCCTTGCGGATATTGTCACGAATCAACTTGAAAACATAGGGGAAAGATGGCAGGTCAAATACGGCCATTACCATTCCCTTAATCCCTGGGGTGATATCAAATTTATCTGTGGAGTTCTTCAGATGACGTAAGAAGTCACGGTAGAACAAGGTCTTACCCTGCTTGTGCAAACCGATTGAGGTATATAGCTCAGACTTGGCTTTGTTCGGCATTAAGGTCGATAAAAAGTCGACATAAGCGCTTGGAACTGGCATATCTACTAAGAAATAGGCACGCGTAAAGCTAAAGAGGGTGCTAATTTCGTCGCGAGTAAATAATAAGGCATCAAGTTGTAGCTGATTACTCTTCGTATGCAGGATAGGGATACTGAAAGGGTAAATAATATTGTTGTTAATAATGCGCCCAACAATATAAGCACCCTTGTTGCGATAAAAGAGCGAATTTAAAACATGCACTTGGCAGTCTGGTGTGATACGAAACACATGATTGCCAGGGATGAGCTGCTGCAAGGCACGTACTGTACGACGCACAATCTTGCGTGTATCTTCATGTAAGTTTTTAAAGGGCAGCTCAAGCTGAAAGTCTTCAACTAATTGTTTAACACAGCTGACTGCCCCCATGTGCTGGGGATAATACACGCGATAGGCTTGGCTTTCGTAATCCATATAGTCTGTGGCAACTGCAGGACGTACGAAGAGGAAGTCATTGTGATAATAATTATTATGCAAAATGCGCGTGGTCACAGAGTTAAAAAATGACTCTGCTAACTCTGGTTGTAAGTGATCACTTAATAAATTGACAAACTCACGCTTAATGTCTTGCCAATATGCAGCTTGTTCAGGCGTCAAGTCCTCAAACTTTTCGAGTTTTAAACCATGAGTCTTCTCGAGTAGTTGGGCAATCTGATAGGTGGTTTCACGTACGCGCGTATCGTAGTATTCAATCCGTTCTTTGGAGAGGTATTGTAAAGCGTGCCAATCATGGGATTCATAGAGGCTTTTAGCACGCTGAGCACTGAAGCGAAATAGCGAGTAGTGGCGATCAAACCCAGCTAAGATTTTGCGCGCAATCTCTAAAGGAGTCGGCAAAACCTTAACTTGTTGGATTTTAGTATGATCAGCTGAACTTAATTTTTGCATAGAGGTTCCTCTGTAGGGCATGGGGTAGATGTCAAGCCTAAGCAAGATTACTGCGTGGGTCAAGGTGATTAAGCTAGCTTAGTATATACACTAGCTTAATCTTAAATAAAAGACCTCAAACCTGATGTTTTGCTGTGGCATAAGGTATATCTACCTGCTCCTACATGGTCCTTTAGAGGGTTTCGCTAAATAATTCGCGACCGATTAACATACGGCGGATTTCGCTAGTACCGGCACCAATTTCATACAGCTTAGCGTCGCGCCACAAGCGGCCGACAGGGTATTCATTAATATAGCCATTACCGCCAAGAATCTGAATACCTTCACCCGCCATCCATGTGGCTTTCTCAGCACAGTATAGGATTACGGCAGCGCAGTCTTTACGTACTTCGCGCACGTGACCAGCACCTAAACGGTCTAGGTTCTTACCTACGGTGTACAAGAACGCACGTGAGGCTTGTAAAGTAGTGTACATATCGGCAATCTTGCCTTGAATGAGTTGAAACTCACCGATAGATTGGCCAAATTGCTTACGATCGTGGATGTACGGTACCGCGATATCCATTACGGCTTGCATAATACCAATAGGGCCGCCAGTCAGTACTGCACGCTCATAGTCAAGGCCGCTCATCAAGACCTTAACGCCACCATTAAGTTCACCGAGGATGTTTTCTTCAGGTACCTCACAATCTTGGAATACCAACTCACCTGTATGGCTGCCGCGCATACCTAATTTATCTAGTTTCTGAGCAATAGAAAAACCAGGGAAGTCTTTTTCAATGATGAAAGCGGTGATACCGCGAGCATGTGCTTCAGGGTCGGTTTTCGCATACACGACTAAAGTGTCTGCATCAGGACCATTAGTAATCCACATCTTGCTGCCATTCAGAATGTAACGATCGCCTTTCTTCTCGGCACGTAATTTCATGCTAACAACGTCAGAACCTGCGCCTGGCTCACTCATGGCGAGAGCGCCTACATGTTCACCGCTTACCAGTTTAGGGAGGTATTTGGCTTTCTGCTCAGGAGTACCATTACGGTGTAACTGGTTTACACATAGGTTAGAGTGGGCACCATAAGAAAGACCTACTGAAGCAGAGGCGCGAGAAATCTCTTCCATAGCAATCATATGTGCTAAGTAGCCCAATTCGGTACCGCCATATTCTGCACTAACGGTAAGACCTAATAAGCCCATATCACCAAATTTCTTCCACAAGTCCATAGGGAATTGGTCAGTTTGGTCAATTTCTTGGGCACGAGGTGCGATTTCCGCCTCAGCGAAGGTGCGGATAGCGTCGCGTAGCATATCAATATCTTCACCGAGTTCGAAATTTAATCCTGGCAAGTTCATGGCGTATCTCCGAGTTAGCAATGGGGATAATTTTTGGAAGTATGCCCATTATAATTGCAAGTTGACGTTAACGTAAACCTAGGGATTTACCTAGGGCAGGAAGACAACATGTGTGGCCTGTCTTTTAATGGGTATTTTGCTGTTAGGGTGTTTTAGTGCTTATTAAGCTTCTTTTTTTAATAAAGCATCTAGCAAGGATTGGCAATGCTCTTCTTGCGTTGTTAGCTCAGCGAGGACTTGTTCAATATCGGCTTTTTGTTGGAGGAGCTGGGCCTTGTGTCGACTCAGCACCTCAATATAGGTATTTAATTGTGGTTCGGTGCTACCGGGGCCTTCGTACATATTGATTAAGGAACAGATCTCGCTCAAGGAGAAGCCCAAGCGCTTGCCGCGCAAGGCGAGTTTTAAGCGGGTGCGGTCACGTTGAGAATAGATACGCTTTTGCCCTTCACGAGCTGGGCTGAGAATGTCATGTTGCTCGTAAAAGCGTAAGGTGCGTGCCGTGATTTGAAACTCATCGGCAAGCTCAGAAATGGTCCAGGTGGTTTGAGTCATAATCGCTAAATTTAATCTTTACGTTTACGTAAAGTTTGCTATAGTATAGGCATAATTGTCAATTAAAAATAAATTAGGTGTGTGAGATGAATCAAAATGAGATGAAACTGGAATACCCTTTTGGAGATCAGAAACCAGAGGCGGGCTTTGCATTGGAAGTGGCGCCTGGCGTGAAGTGGTTAAATATGCCACTGCCTTTTGCGCTCGATCATATCAATCTGTGGCTCTTACGTGATAATTACCTAGGAACTGAAGGTTGGGCAATCGTTGATTGTGGTATTGCTAAAGACCCTGTTAAGGAACTTTGGGAAAAAGTCTTTGTGAATGAGCTTGAGGGGCTGCCAGTGACGCGTGTGATAGTGACGCATATGCATCCTGATCATGTCGGTCTAGCGGGTTGGTTATGTGAGAAGCTGGATGTGCCACTATTTATGAGTATGACGGATTTCTATGTCTCTAAACTGTGGGCATCTCAACCCGTAGGTGGTGCGGGTACGGGTGGGGAGGTGGCGGTACGCCACTTCGCTCGTCATGGCTTAGTCGATGCGGATTCACAAGAGAAGATTCGTCAACGTGCAACCTATTACCCTGGCTTAGTGTCGACTCCGCCTACGAGTTTCCATCGCCTGCTTGATGGTGACACCTTAGAAATTGGTGGCAATACATGGGAGCTGATTAGTGGTTATGGTCATGCCCCTGAACATATTGCCCTGTACTGTCCAAGTTTGAAAGTCTTGATCTCAGGCGATATGCTCTTGCCACGCATTTCAACGAACGTCAGTGTATTCGATCATGAGCCTGAAGCGAATCCGCTACCGCTCTATCTTAAGTCCATTAAGAAATTTGATCGTTTAGATGCGGACACCTTAATTTTGCCGTCTCATGGCCGCCCATTTAAGGGACTTCATGAGCGTATTAGACAGCAGTTTGAGCATCATGACGAGCGCTTAGCAGAGTTGCTTGAAGCCTGTAATGAGCCGCTTTCTGTGACTGAAGTGGTACCGAAAATGTTTAAACGCCAATTGGATTTGCATCAGTTAACGTTTGCCATGGGTGAGGCCTTGGCGCACTTGCATGCTTTATATTTTGATGGCAAGGTCAGTCGTACACTATGCGATGATGGGGTGTATCGCTTTCAGAAACTATAAGTTTTCACTAGTTTTATAAGCGTTCACCACCTCATAACTAGATTTGGATAGCTAGACTTAGCCGAGCAATAAACGCAAGGCTAAGCCACAGAAGACGACGATAGTAATCCAGTTTAAGGCAATTTGCGCTCTAGGAGATTGCCTTAACACTTGGCCAAAATAACCACTAAATAAGACCACTGAATTAAAAACAACAAAGGTCGCTAAGACGAAGATTCCGCTTAAGCTTAGCATCTGTTGGCTAACAGGGATATCCGTTGAATAGATAAATTGTGGGAAAAATGCTAAGAAAAATAAGCTGACCTTAGGGTTCGTGATATTCATGAAAATCCCACGACGATAATATTGCCATAAACTCATGCTAGGGCTCTCAGCTGCCACACTCGAGGGTGTTAAGGTGCTTGCTGGTAGAGTAATGGGTCGTGCTTTAAAGGTTAAATAGGCAAGATAGAGTAGGTAGGCAGCCCCGATAAGCCGTAGCGCCAAAAAGGCCATTTCTGAGGTTTTTAAGAGGGCAGCAACACCGAGAGTGACTAAGACAGTATGAAAAACAATCCCGCTCATCAAGCCTAAAACAATGACAAAGCCAACTCGATGACCGTATAGAGCGGTTTGCAGCAAGACGAAAATATTATCTGGGCCCGGAGAAATCGCAATGAGGAGGCAGATACTGAAAAAGCTCAGAAAGGTATCGAGAGGCATGGTGTATAGCGCAAAAGAGTTAATCTGTTATTATTAAAGCTTTATAATTGTAGCGTATCTGATGCTAGCGCTTCGTATTCACTTAGCGCATCTCACTCATTCTCTCTTTTAGGTAAGCCTCTATGTCTCACTCACTACTCACCAAGCTTTCTCATCTAGGTACCGCACCTTGTGATGCCGAACATCCTGTGGCTCCCGTGGCCTTACCTTCTATCCGCACCAGTACCGTACGTTTTAATACGATTGCTGATTTGCATGAAACCTATCGTCGTAAGAACGCAGGCGAGCGTATCGCGGGTTATGGCCGTGGTGGAATGGAAACGCATGCTGCTTTTGAGGGGATTATGTGTGAGCTTGAGGGTGGAGAGCGTGCCTTTTTAGCGCCATCTGGTTTAGGGGCTATTTCTATGGTGCTCTTATCGCTTTTAAGTGCGGGTGACCATATGTTAGTGGCAGATTGCGTCTATGGTCCAGTGCGTACGATGCAAAATACCGTGCTCGAGCGTATGAATATCAGTGCGACTTTCTGCTCAATGCGTGATGTCGAGAGCTTAGAGCAGCATGTGCAGCCTAATACGCGTATTCTCTATCTTGAGTCACCAGGATCGTTATTATTTGAGATGCTTGATGTGCCTGCGCTTGTGGCTTTTGCGAAAAAGCATAATTTAATCGTGGTGGCTGATAATACCTGGGGATCGGGTATTGCTTACCGTCCCTTGGATCTTGGTGTTGATATTAGTATTGTTGCAGTAACCAAGTATGTAGGCGGTCACTCGGATCTTTTAATGGGTGCCGTGGTCGTCAAAGGCCAAGAGTTGATTCAGCGTATCGATACCAATCAATATGCATTGGGCTATTCGGTGAGTGCAGATGATGCTTGGCTGGCGATTCGTGGTGTACGAACGATTGATGTGCGTATGCAGCGCCATGCACTGAATGCCTTAGCGGTTTGTGAGTTTTTTGCACAGCAAGCAGAAACCCTGCAAATTTATCACCCTGCTTATGTGGGGGATAAGACTCACGCGCTTTGGCAGCGTGATGCGATTGGCTCGAACGGCATGATGTCGGTTGCGCTTAATTTAAGTAAAAAGCAAACCGAAGTCTTCGTTGACTCCCTGAAATTATTCAGTATTGGTTACTCTTGGGGCGGTTATGAGAGCCTGGTGGATATGGTGAATGTTGACGTTCTAAAGCAGCATACCTATTGGAACCAAGAATATCCGAGTTTAGTGCGTCTACATATTGGCATGGAATATGTGGGCGATTTAATCGCTGACTTTGAGCAAGCTTTAGCTAAGGCACGCGCGACGAACGCTTAATTGGTTTAATAAGCGGCTGGCTCTAAGCAGACTCAATATAGGTGCATATAAGCCTATAGCAAACTCTATTACCGCCTAATTCGCCTGCCTAGGCTAAGCTAAATTAATATAGAACAAGTAAGTCATAAAAAGAGAACGCCAAGATGGATAGATATCTTGGCGTTCTTCTTGTTGTGGCAGATCTACTGCTGACTATCTCGAGGAGTGAATAGTCTTACTGTGCAGCTTCTTTCGCCACTAACTCTTTAATCAAAGTAATCGCACTTTCGTAGGTACCTGTCATACCTGGTGAAGTAACATACTTACCTGCTACTGCATACGAAGGGGTTGAGTTAATTTTATATTGGTTACCTAACTCAGCAGCACGCTTAACCTTAGCGGCAACACCGAATGAATCGTAAGTGGCGCTAAACTCTTGCTTATCAATACCTTGCTTTGCGGCCCAATCAACAATATCGTCACGCGTGAAGAGGCGTTGCTTCTCTTTGTGAATAGCATCAAATACTTTCAGGTGCAGATCCTTACGGTCTAGTGCGACTAGTGAGTAATATAAGTGCTGCATAGGCACCATAGACGCATTAAACTGAACAGGAACATTCACTAGTGTGAAAGAGTCCGGTAGTGTCTTAGCTAGCTCTTCTGACATAGGTGCCATCACAGCACAGTGACTACATGCATAAGAGAAAAATTCAAGTACCTCTTTCTTGCCAGCAGTTTCCGAGGTAAATCCTGGATCTAAAGTAATATATTGAGGATTTTGTTGTGCTAGAGCTGGTGTTGCAGCCGCTGCCATTAGGGCTAAACTAGGAATAGCACGGCTTAAAAACTTTCTTAAATTCATCATTTTTAGTAATCTCATGGATCAGTCAATCATAGGTAATAATGTAACGTATAAAGCCAAGACTTGTTAAGTTCCTAAGATGTTTTATAGACATATTCTTAAGTGAAGTGGCTACAAATGATTACAACAAAGCCACCCTTATAAGGATGGCTTTGTTGCTTATGTCTAAAAGTTATATATTGCTAATTTAACGTACAACCGTAGACTTAATATTCGCGGATTGCAATTTTTGCTGCGAGTTTTTTAGAGTCTGTTCATCATTAAAAGGTCCAATTCGAACACGATTAAATTCGGTATTATTTACTCGTGTCTTAGAGATGCTGACATTATTAAAACCAAGTAATAGCATCCGAGCACGGGTCGCATCAGCTTCTTGGTAATTGGCAAAAGATCCCACTTGTAGATAACGTGGCGTACTGCTTGTTGGTGCTTTATTGGTGCTAGCCGTATTTTTTGTATTGTTGCTAGTCGTATTGCTAAGATGCACACCTTTGTCGGTAGCTGCGACTGAGCTTGGTGCTTCAATGCGTAGGGGCGCTTTAGCGATATTTTGGCTCACGGTAGGAGCTTTTTTCTCCGCAGGGATGGCTTGAATCAGCTGGGCAATCTGATCTGGCGAGCCGCTCTTACTTGTTGTCGTAGAACCTACTGCTTTATTTGCCGTTGTAGTTGGCGCTGTGGCTTTACTTGGTACCGTATTATTTTGTGTCGCCGTGTTTGGAGCTTTGCTCGTCTCAGGCTTCTGTTTGATCAAGGCGTCAGCCTGTATACGATGATTAGACTGCGCGACAGGAGCGGTGACCAAACCTGAGTTTGGATCGATAATAGCACCGATCGGATCGCTGCTCGGTGGAGTTGTTTGGTTTGGTGTCGCCGTCTGAGCAGGTGCTTGCTGAGCCGCTATCGGCGTTGAGGTACTTGACTCAGGATCTTGCTGGGCCGCGACCGGCTTTGGTGTCGTTTGGTTTAATACTTGCGCCTCAGAGGTACGCGTTGGTGCCTGCAAAGGGGTCTGTTGCGGCGCTTGCTGTGTTACCTGCTGTGGAGCTCGTGCATCCGCATCCCTAGAGTTTTGGCTTGTTTCAGTGCTAAAAGGCAATGGTGTGCTTTTTAAGTAGAAGCTTAAAAATGCTGCCAAGGCTAAGCCTAAGATAAGACCAAAAACAAGGTAGGTGAAACCGCTGCGGCCACCTGACTTCTTGGCGGGTGCACGGCGGCTGCGGGTAGCGGGTTTGCGACGAGATGTTGCCATATTACATTTGCTCTGGTGAAGATACGCCTAATAGCTCAAGACCATTCGCAATAACTTGACGGGTCGCGTCAGCCAGTGCGAGACGAGCTAGCTTAAGTTCAGGCTCATCAATCATAATCCGTTCAGCTGTATACCAAGCGTGGAAATCAGTGGCCAAATCAAGTAACCAGAATGCAATATAGTGAGGACCTAGTTCTTTAGTGGCGAGTTGAATCATACTCGGCAACTCAGCCAAACGCTTCAATAAGGTAATTTCGCTTGGCGCCACTAAGTTTGCGACATTGGCTTGCGTAAGTTCGGCTGGTGTCACTGAGCTATCGCGTAAAATCTTGCAAATACGTGCATGGGCATACTGGATATAGTACACAGGGTTGTCTGAGCTCTTGGCTAGGGCTAAGTCAACATCAAAAGTAAACTCCGTATCTGCACGACGTTGAATGAGGAAAAAGCGTACAGCATCTTGGCCGACCCAGTCAATTAAATCACGCATGGTGACATACGAGCCGGCACGCTTAGAAATCTTCACTTCTTCGCCATTACGCATAACACGAACCATCTTGTGGAGGATGTAGGCTGGATAGTCTTTCGGGATATTTAAATTTAAACCTTGTAAACCAGCGCGTACACGTGCAACTGTACCATGGTGGTCACTGCCTTGGATATCAATCGCATGGTGGTAACCACGTTGCCACTTCGTGATGTGATAGGCTACATCAGGAACAAAATAGGTATAGCTGCCATCAGATTTGCGCATCACACGATCTTTATCATCGCCCGTGCCTAGCTCGGTAGTTTTTAACCAAAGCGCGCCTTCATGCTCGTAAGTGAAGCCATTCTCAGTTAATTGTTTAACTGTTTGTTCAACCTTACCGTCGGAATAGAGTGAGCTTTCAAGATAGTATTCATCAAAGACAAGATTAAATGCTTTGAGATCTAAGTCTTGTTCACGACGTAAATAAGCCACGGCAAAGCGGCGAATTTCATCGATATTCTCGAGGTCGGCAGCGCCAGTGAATTGTTGACCATCGGCTTCGACTGTCTTGCCTGCCATGTAGTCATTGGCAATATCCAGAATGTAGTCACCGCGATAGCCATCTGCAGGATAGCTTTCATCATCAGGAGAAAGACCACGGGCACGAGCTTGAACACTGGTGGCAAGATTATTAATTTGGTTGCCCGCATCGTTGTAGTAGAACTCACGGTGTACCTTATAGCCACTTGCGCTAAATAAGCGGCAGATACTATCACCCAATGCTGCTTGACGCGCGTGACCGACATGTAGGGGACCAGTAGGGTTAGCCGAGACAAACTCCACAATCATGGACTCGCCATTAGGCTCGCTCTTGGCGTAGTTTTGTCCTTGCGCTTGGATCAAACCAATAATCGCTTGATGGACTGAGGTCTTAAAGCGGAAGTTAATAAAACCAGGTCCCGCAATCTCTGCTGACTCAAGAATCTCTTGCGCCTGAGGATTGTTCATTAAGGCCGTCACAATATCCTGCGCTAATTCACGCGGAATACGCTTGGCTGGTTTGGCGAGTTGCATAGCAATATTGCTGGCAAGATCACCGTGGTCGGCCTGTTTAGGGCGTTCAAGTTTAATGGTTGGAGTCTGATCAGGTAGCAGTGTAACGACTGCATCGGCCACTAATTGGCTAAGTTTTGCTTGAAGCTCTGGGAGCATAGAATTTTGATATCGTAAAGTGAGTTAAACAAACAGGGTGTAGCAAGCTAGACCTCTGTTTTACAAGGAAATATTGATACATAAAATCATAACATATCTACAGCCTAAGACTAAACACTTCAGCCATAGGCGCATTACTCGAATAGCGTTACAATGCTTGGGTAATTAAAGTAAACCGTAAATTTACGCTCACCCATGTGTTGATCTATACTTGGCTAGTCTTATGGCTATCTCGTTCTTAGAGCATGGGTCTTGTTATCCAGAGGGGAAAATAATGTTGGTCACATTTAGTTCAAAATCCAGAGGCGATGTTGTGATGCTCGGCAAGCATGCTCTCGAAGTGCTGAAAGCACTGGGGCGTAACTATGAAACTTTACCTGAACATGGGGTGATTACGCATGAGCAGCTAGCAGCAGCGATTGCCAACTTAGAGCGTGCTATGCACAGTGATAAGCAAGAGAATCCCACCCCAAGCTATGAGGAAGAAGATCGTCAGAAGGAAAACTACGAGGAGAAACCTCATCCCATGCAAGAGCCTGTGAATCTAGCACGCCGAGCATTTCCCTTGCTAGACATGATGCAGGCGGCACAAGCTGATCCTGAAGACAGTGTGGTATGGCGCGGTTCATCCGCTTGGTAGTTTGGCAAAATTAAAGCCGACAAGAGTGCTGTAATAATTCACTCTTATCGGCTCTTTCTTGGTTCATTTGCCTTGCTTGACGCGCAGTGCACTGACTGTGCGTGTGCCGTGTAGGCTAGTGCTTAGTAACTAAATAACTAAGCACCTCGTTTTTAAGCCGCTTGCTCTTGCGCTGCAGCGTTAATGTGGCGGTTTACTGCACTTAATACCGCTTGGAATGAAGCAGTAACAATGTCAACGTGGATACCCACGCCAAAACCAGTTTGAGAGTCACCTAAGCGAAGTTCAACATAACATACGGCTTTAGTTTTCTCGCCGCTACCTAAGGCATGCTCATGGTAGTCCATAAAGCGGATCGGTAAGTTCAAGGCATTAACGAAGGCAGAAAGAGCACCATCACCTTGGCCTTTTACTTTCTTAGTCACGCCATTATTTACTAATTCTGCTTCTAAAACGAAGGCATTGCCCGCTTCCGCATTCGGAGCAGAAGTAATTTGGTGGCTGACTAAACTCCATGGCGTAGTTTGCTGTAAGTACTCTTTATTAAAGATATCGAACACAGCATTACCATTCACCTCAGTACCAGTCTCTTCAGATACGCGCTGAATCGCACGGCTGAATTCAATTTGTAGGCGGCGCGGTAAGTTAAAACCATGTTCGTTTTCTAATAAGTACGACACTCCGCCTTTGCCAGACTGACTGTTAACACGGATCACGGCATCATAGCTACGACCTAAGTCGGCTGGGTCAATTGGTAAGTAAGGTACTTCCCAAACCGCATCTTCTTGCTGCTGTTGGAAGCCTTTTTTGATGGCATCTTGGTGTGAGCCAGAGAAAGCAGTAAAGACTAAGTCACCAACGTATGGATGACGTGGGTGTACCGGTAATTGGTTACAGTACTCTGCGGTTAAGCGTACCGAGTCAATATCAGAGAAGTCTAAGCCTGGGTGGATACCTTGAGTATATAAGTTCAAGGCCAAGGTCACCAAACAGACGTTACCAGTACGCTCACCACTACCGAATAAGCAACCCTCAACACGATCTGCACCAGCCATCTGAGCTAATTCAGCGGCTGCTACAGCAGTACCACGGTCATTATGCGGGTGCACACTGACAATGGCGTGCTCGCGATTATTGATATGCTTACAGAACCATTCGATTTGGTCAGCATACATATTCGGTGTTGTGGCTTCAATCGTGGCTGGTAAGTTAAAGACAATCTTGCGATCAGCGCTTACACCCCATTCGGCAGACACCGCATTACATACCTCAACTGCAAACTCAGGCTCTGTTGTACTGAAGACTTCAGGAGAGTATTCGAAGCGCCAGTTGACTTCAGGGTATTTGGCCATAGCCGCTTTCACCATGCGAGTGCCTTGTACCGCAAAGTCACGTACTTCGTCTTTGCTCATATCAAATACGATTTTACGGAACGCAGGCGCTGTCGCGTTATACATGTGGATCATGGCATTTTTAACACCGCGGCAAGACTCAGCCGTACGCTCAATTAGCTCTTCACGTGCTTGCGTTAAGACGATAATGGTGACGTCATCAGGCACGACCTTGTCTTCAATTAATTTGCGGACGAAATCATAGTCAGTTTGTGAAGCAGATGGAAAACCGACTTCAATTTCCTTAAAACCAATTTGCACTAAATGCTTAAAGAAACGCATTTTGCGCTCAACACTCATGGGCTCAATAAGAGATTGGTTGCCGTCACGTAAGTCCGTGCTCATCCAAATTGGTGGCTTGGTGATTGTCTTGGTTGGCCAAGTGCGCTCAACAAAGTCAGTGACAAAGGGTTTGAAGGGAACGTATTTAGAAGCTGGGTTTTGTAACATGAATGCACCTATTTTTTCATATATCCCGGTGCATCAACTGGCTTCGCCTAGTTCATCGCCCCGAGATTTCAACAATTTAATAAAATCCGAGTGGCTGAATTACAGGCTGCCGAACTACCACCAAAGCTCTA
>CAYFVY010000053.1:0-12993 GCA_964346715.1 uncultured Pelistega sp.
TCGTAGAGCTAGCTGATGGAGTAACGTTCGCAGAGATCCAAGAAAAAACTGGTGTGCCACTATTGCAATAATCGTGTTAAGTCAAACCTTTAACTTTTCTAGAGCCATTACGACAAACCAATCCTAAGGCAAGTCTGGCTCTAGTTTTTAGCTCATAATTTCGTACAATTTCGCCCTGTTATAAAGCCGCAAAATGCTGCTGCATAAAACGTAGGCAATCTTCGAAGCATTCTTTACGTGCTTGCACACTACAGGCCAACATCAAATTCATCGGCAAGCCAAAATCCTCAACTACAAAACCGTCTTGATCAAGCGCAAAGACCCCGTGTTTCTGATGCGGAATTTGGCTTAATAAATCACCCACTTGTTCACTGTAAACTGCCACTACTTTCTGACGCGCAATGGCATAACCAACTTCAAATACCGTCCCTGAGTCCGGCTCATAACCACGAAATGGATTTAGATTAGCAATCACCGCATCAGCTTGTTCAATCAACGCGATATTCGACTGATAAATCCACTGCGCTAATAACTCACCGCGTAACTCGGTTGGTGCTGCATTATCCAATGGATATAAGCCCTTAAACCCATACTCTGCACACAGCTGTTGTAAATGCTGGCCATGCTCAATCGCATCTTGGCGAAAAACATCAAAACCCGCTAAATAAATCTGCTTTGTCATGAACCCGTCAATCCTTAATTTTAGAATGTAAACCATCATAACATAGGCGACATCTAAACTAATCTTCCTATATAATTATCAAAATCTTCAATAAAAATCACGAGTTAAGTACAGACTAAGGGAGTCAATACTATGATTAAGAAATTGGCAATAGCAGGTGCTGTGGTAGTTGCAGGCTACCTAGGGGCAACCTGGTATGTTGGGACAACTGCGCAAGAACATCTCGAGAGTAGAATTGACTTTGCTAACGCCACGGTCAAGAAATACCTCGGTGATTTCGTCTCTTACTCCCTTGAAAACTATCAATCTGGTTTATTTACCAGCACAGCTACGCAACGCTTAAACATCAATCTACCGGACTTCAAAAAACATATTGATGTTGATTTCGTCATTCATAATGGTCCGCTCCCTTGGGCTGAGTTGAGCCAAGGCAAGTTTGCCCCTAAGCGTTACAGCTTCGAACAACAATTGGTCAAGAATGAGTTTCTTGAACCCCTATTTAAACTCTCTGAGAAACCCTTTTATGGCGTAGGGAGTGTTGATTTTAGTGATGTAGAAACTGGCACGCAGCATATCTCCGCATTTAAGATTGATACCACAATAGATGATGCGCATATCGTTATAGACTTTGATGGCGGTAGCGCTGACTACAGCTATGCAACAGAGCCTTTTAAACTCACTAGCTTAGGCAAGTTACCCAAGATTAATTTTAAAGTAAGTGACGCAACAAACAGTTTCGAACTGAACACAGCCGATTGGGTACTGAACAGCAATTACGACTTTAGTGATGGACGCACCAATACGTCTACCGAAGGACAAGTAGGCACATTAAAGTACACTTTTGATGATCTAACCATCGATCTTAACCAATTGACGATTAGCGATAAGATCATCGATGACGGTAAACTCATTAGTGTCTTGACCCAAAGCAGCGCCAAGGAGTTTAAAGTCGATGGACTTAGTTTAGGCGGTCTAGACTATGACACCTCATATGAAAAAGTTGATTCATCAGCAGCAAAACAGTTATTCGGCATCCTCATGGATATCGTTAAGGAAGTTGCTGCCAACCCCGCAAATTTATCCGAAGAGAAAATCAGTCAACTCCTTACTGAACAATCCTTAAAGCTTGGCGCCTTAACCGTTGCTCTCTTTAATCATGGTCCCGGCTTAACCTATGGTCCGATCAAGTTAACCAACCCTAAAGGCTCTGCAGATATCAGTGTTAAGCTTGATTTCTTACAACCTAAACTCAGTGGTTTCACCGACCCTAATTTTGATGCTGAGGCCTATATCATGAGCTTGATTAATGGTATCAGCGTCGACGTCAGTGGTAATGCCGAATGGTTTGCTGAGTTCTTACCGAAAATCACCGAATTAGTCTACAAGTATAGTGATGAAGAGCAGATTGACCTAAGTAGCTTTGACTTTACACGGATTAGTGAGCTTCTAGAAAGTGGTTTAGTTGACTCGCAACTCTTCAAAAAAGAGGGTAAGCGCATCGCCTTAAAAATTCACGCTAAAGCAGCTGACAAACAAAGTATCAGTACACTTGAGAAAATCAGTATTAATGGCGAAGAGCATAATCTAGAAGTAGCTCTAGATCTACTTAATGAGCGTGCAGATAAGACCTCTGAAATCCTAGAAAGCAATGGATTTATTGAAGCCATGGACATCCTCTTTAAACCATTAAATACTAATGATTACACCTATGATGAAGAGCTAGAGGAGCACGATGAGGAAGCACTGACGGACTGCCCAGAAGGCGACCAAGAGTGTCTAGAAACACGTGAGATTGAAAAGGCTCTCAAACAGCTTGAAGAGCTCGAAGAGCAAAAGGGTCTTGAGGAAGAGCAAGATGCCGCTAACCCTGCTCTATAGGTCGATATTAAAGCGCCAAGTAATTCTTTTGCACCTGCTTGTCTTCACGTAATTCATGCATGGTGCCTGAGAATTTGACTTGGCCTTTTTCTAAGACATACACACGATCAGCAACCGCATAGGCGAAATCCAAGTTCTGCTCTGAAATCAGTACCCCAACGCCTTTATCTTTCAAGCTCAACACCATATCACGCATCTGCTCAACAATAATTGGTGCTACACCCTCACTCGGCTCATCCAACAAGACCAAGAAGGGATTACCCATCAAGGTCCGTGCCACACTTAACATCTGCTGTTCACCACCACTCATACGCGTACCAGGGCGATCCATCATACGTCCCAAATTGGGGAATAAACTGACTAATTGCTCAACGGTCCAATGAGGCGCGGCACCACCATCAGGCCATTGGCGGGGTTTTTGTTCACCCGCGCTAAGGTTCTCCGCCACATTTAAGTTCGCAAAGATACGACGATCTTCTGGCACATAGCCTAGGCCAAGTCGGGCAATTTTATACGGCGCTAAGTGCGCAATAGCATGACCCATAAATTGGCGCTCACCTTGGGTCTTATCAATCAAGCCCATAATCGACTTTAAGGTGGTAGATTTACCCGCCCCATTACGCCCCATTAGGGCCACAACCTCGCCCTTAGCAACGGAGAGACTCACATCAAATAAGATATGTGCCGCTCCATACCATGCATTCAGATTGTGTACCGATAATAAGGGTTCAGACTGACTCACGTGACTCTCCTGCAATCGGGGTACTACCGAGATAGACTTCGCGCACCGCTTGGTTGTTCTTAATCTCTTCTGGTGTGCCTTGGGCGATTAAGCTACCCGCCGCCATCACAATAATCTGATCAGCGAACTTAAACACCACATCCATACTATGCTCAGTAAATAGCACGGCCATATTACGTTGTCTAGCAATCTCACGGGTTAGAGCCATCATCTCCACACGCTCTTTCGGTGACATACCTGCGGTCGGCTCATCCATTAAGAGTAGTTGTGGTTGATTAGCGAGAGCAACCGCTAGTTCAAGCCGCTTCACATCACCGTAAGCAATCTCACTGGCGGGGCGATCGGCTTGCTCTTGCATACCTACTTGAGCCAATAAGGCCATCGCCTCATCACGTAAAGCGCTTGGGGCATCTACCGCTAATCGACGAATCATACCCGCATGTGATTGCAAAGCTAGTTGCACATTCTCAATCACTGTTAAGGAAGAGAAAGTAGCGGCAATCTGGAAGGTACGGCCAATTCCTAGCGCCCAAATTTCTTGTGCACTTAAGTTTAATAGTTCAATACCTTTAAACTTAACAGAACCATTATTCGCACTGGTTTGGCCACCAATCATATTAAAAGTCGTTGTCTTACCTGCACCATTCGGACCAATTAAGGCAAGCATCTGGCCAGGCTCTAACACAAAACTCACATGACTGACTGCCCAGAAATCTCCATAGGCCTTACTGATGTCATCGACCACTAATAAACTCATGATTACGCCTTCCCACTTAGCGACTTACGCAATGCCCAGCGTTGTCGCAATTGCCCTGGAATCGCTGCAATGCCCATCGGGAATAAGAGCACTAAGACCAAGATAATAAATCCAAATAAGGCTTTCCAATACTCAGAAACACCCAATACATAGGTATGCAATAGGGTGTAGGCGCTAGCACCAATAATCGGCCCCAAGAGTGACTGAATGCCACCTAACAAGACCATCACCAGCCCGTCTACCGAGCGTGCCACACTTAATTCTTCTGGTGAGACACTGCCTTTTGAGAAAACAAATAAAGTACCTGCTAAACCAGCGAATAAACCCGCAATGATAAACGCTTGCCATTGCACACGACGCACATGAATCCCAATCGCTAAAGCACGTGGCTCTGAATCACGTCCCGCACGCATAGCAAAACCAAACGGTGAGAATAAGAGATGACGCAAGACCAACAAACTTAAGGCGACCAGAACTAAACTAAAGTAATAATAGTGATTCGGATCTTCTAGCCAAGAACTTGGCCAGATACCAATTAAGCCGTTCGAGCCGCCAGTAAAGCCATCCCATTGGAAAATAACCGACCAGGTAATTTGCGCAAAAGCCAGTGTTAACATGGCTAGGTAGATACCTGTTAAACGCACACTAAACCAACCGAAGATAAGCGCTGCGAAGGCAGCCACAATAGGCGCCAGCACAAAACTTAACTCCATCGGTAAGTTCTGTTGTGTAAAGACAGCAGCAGCATAAGCACCCACCCCGAAATACGCGGCATGACCAAAGGTATGCATACCCGCTGGCCCAGCAATAAAGTGTAAGCTTGCGGCAAATAAAATCGCTACCAAGACATCTTGTAAGATCACAATGGTATAGCCATCCGTAATCTGCGGCAACACAGCTAAGAGGACAAATACGACTAAGGCGCTCAGCTTTAAGCGAGTATCGGCCTTACGCAGTGGCGCTTCAATCGGCGCAGAGTTACGTGATTTCTCTTGTGGCTTACCCAAGAGACCCCAAGGGCGGAAAATTAAGACCAATGCCATTAAGACAAACTCGACCACCAAGGTTAATTGGCTAAAGTTAATCTCCATACCCAGGAGTGTGACCGTGCCTAGCCACACGCATAAAGCCTTAACCTCAGCAATCAATAAGGCCGCGACAAATGCTCCAGGAATTGAGCCCATACCACCAATCACCACGACCGCAAAGGCATCACCAATTAAGCGTAAATCTAGACTTAAGCTAGCCGGTTCATTCGGTAGCTCTAAAGCCGCACCTAAACCCGCTAAAAAGGCACCGAGGGTAAAAACGCCTGTAAACAACCAGGCTTGATTCACCCCTAATGCCCCTAGCATTTCCTTATCTTGGGTAGCTGCGCGTACAAACATGCCCCAGCGCGTACGGCTGAGTAAGAACGAAAGCAAGACCAAGACAATGGGTCCCACCGCAATCAGCAGTAAGTTATAGCTTGGGAAGTAACGGCCAAAAATCTCCACGGCTCCCTCAAGACCAGGCGCTTGTGGGCCAAGCAAGTCTTCAGGCCCCCAGAACCATAGGGTAAAGTCACTGATAATCAGGACAAGAGCGAAGGTGGCGAGAAGTTGGAAGAGCTCAGGCGCTTGATAGATGCGGCGTAGTAGCGTCATCTCAATCAAGGCCCCAAATAGACCGGTGAGAGTGGCGGCGAGTAACACCCCACCCCAAAAACCCAAGACTCCCTGACCGAAGTAATCGGTAATGGAATAGGCTAGGTAGATCCCCAGCATATAAAAAGAGCCATGGGCAAAGTTAACAATTCGGCTTACACCAAAGATGAGCGATAAGCCTGCAGCGACCATAAACAATGAGCTGGCTCCTGCCAGCCCATTAAGTAGTTGTACAACTAAACCTGAAATATCCATTATTTATCGGCGGGACGTAATTTGCGTACGTACTCATCACTTGGTTGTACGTCTTTACCATCAACATAGCGAATATCAACCATCACGCCTTTGCCATCAACCACATCGGTACGCCCAATATAAGCACCCATTGTCGATTGATGGTCAATATCGCGGTAATAGATCGGACCGAGTGGTGTCATCAACTCTAAGCCCTTAAAGGTCTCAATTAAGACTTCAGGGTCAGTAGAACCATTGGCTTTTTTCAGACCTGCCTCAAGCGATTGCACCATCATATAACCGACAATACTACCCAGACGCGGGTAATCGTTAAACTTCGCTTGATAAGCTTCAAGAAAGGCCTTATGCTCAGGCGTATCAATGGCATACCAAGGATAGCCAGTGACGATCCAACCTTTAGGTGTATCTTCACCTAATGGGTCCAAATACTCTGGTTCACCCGTTAATAAGCTCACCACAGAAACACCATCAAACAGCTTACGCGTATTACCTGCACGTACAAACTTGGTTAAGTCAGTGCTGAATAGAACGTTAAAAATCGCATCGGGCTTAGCATCAGCAATCGCTTGCACCACGCTTCCCGCATCAATCTTATTGAGTGGCGTTGCTTGCTCCAAGACAAATTCAATATCTGGCTGGCGCTCTTTCATCATGGTCTTAAAGCTCTCAACCGCCGACTGACCATATTCATAGTTAGGATAGACTAGCGCCCAACGCTTTTTATTGAGTGCCACTGCATCGTCTAGCAACATCGCCACTTTCATATAGGTTGAGTCACGTAAGCGAAAGGTATAACGATTGCCGTCTTCCCAAACCATCTTATCGGTTAAGGGCTCGCCCGCTAGGAAAAAGATTTTCTTTTGCTTTGCAAAGTCAGCGATAGCAAGAGCAATATGCGAGAGAAAGCTGCCGGCTAATAAATCCACCTTATCGCGGGTAATTAAAGACTGTGCCTCACGAATCGCACTGCCTTGGTTACCACCATCGTCACGTAAAATCACCTCGAGTTTTTTGCCGTGAATACCACCAGATTCATTAATTTGATCGACCGCTAATTCAATACCTTTTTTGTAGGGTTCCAAGAAGGCAGGAATGGTCTTATAACTATTAATTTCACCGACTCGAATCACATTCTCATTCGCCTGTGCTGGTCCCAATGTAAAACCCATGGCTAGTGACAAACCTAAGCACCATTGTTTGAATCTCATTACGTGTATACCTATAAACGTCAATTAACCGAGTAAACTTTAGTTGTATCTTATTAATATACAGAAATTTTCGCTAAAATTATAGAATTGAATCAGCATTTGATTTATTACAAGGGTTTATTTTCAGCTATTTAGTACAATAAGCTAATTATTTTTCATAATATAGGTTGTATTTATATGTCAGCGTTTCTAGAAGGTAAGGTTCTCAGTGTGCATCACTGGACCGATCGTTTGTTCAGTTTTACCACCACACGTGATCAGGCACTACGTTTTAAGAATGGCCACTTCACGATGATTGGTTTAATGGTTGATGGTAAGCCTCTGTTACGTGCATATAGTATTGCCAGCCCTAACTATGCTGATCACCTTGAGTTTTTAAGCATTAAGGTTCAAGATGGCCCGCTAACTTCTCGCCTTCAACACATTCAACCAGGTGACTCAATCATTATTGGTCGCAAGCCTACGGGTACGATTGTTTTGGATTACTTGCTACCTGGTAAGCGTCTATATATGTTAGCCACAGGTACGGGTTTAGCTCCTTATTTAAGTGTGGCGCGTGACCCAGAGACGTACGAGAAATACGACGAAGTGATTCTGGTTCATGGCGTGCGTCAAGTGAATGAGCTCGCTTACTACGACTTATTCACTAAGGATCTACAACAAGATGAGTTCCTAGGCGAGATGGTTCAGAAACAATTCAAATACTACCCAACCGTTACTCGCGAGCCCTTCCGTAACGAAGGTCGTATTACTGATTTAATCAAGAGCGGTAAACTCTTTGAAGACTTAGGTGTGCCACGTCTCAATCCTTCTGAAGACCGCGTGATGATTTGTGGTAGTCCTGAGATGCTAGCTGACTTACGTGCGGCATGCCTTGAGCACAATATGGTTGAGGGTAATACGTCTAAACCTGGTGATTTCGTGGTTGAACGTGCTTTCGTTGAGCAATAATTTGCTCTAGACACGAAGAAGCGAGTTTCTTATTTAGGAGACTCGCTTTTTTCTTGGTTTCTTCTAACAATGTACGTATTTTTGCCGTACATGATATACTGAGAATTAATAGATATCCTACTTTGTTATAGGAGAAAAGAGATGACAACTATTTCACGCGAACGCATCGAAATGCGTGTTGATGCAGAAACTAAGCAATTAGCTGAACGAGCCGCCGCCGCATCAGGTTCTTCATTGACAGAGTTTCTGGTTCGATTGATTCAAGATAAGGCACCGCAAGTATTGCAAGAACATGCCAATATACAATTAAGCAATACGCAATTTGATCGATTTATTGAAGTCTGCAATTCGCAACAGGCTGTTCCAGATCGTTTAAAGCAAGCTGCTCAACGTTTAGATAAAGAGGGCTTCTAAAATTGTTAATCGGAACAACTTTTGAGATTGCCAATGCCTCAAAACATAATTTAAAAGTTTTTGATTGTGGCAAAGTAAGTCTTAACGAATATTTGAGCCGTTTTGCAATAAAAAACAATCAATTAGGACTAAGTCGCACTTGGGTGCTGCCATGCACATCGAGTGCGAAAAAAGTATCCATCGCAGCTTATTTCACCTTGGCTAGCAGTTCAATCCGTCGAGAGTCATTGCCTCAACAAGAGAGGGCTTTACCCGCCTATCCGGTTCCTATTATCTTATTAGCAAGATTGGCTGTCTCCACAGAACACCAAGGTAAACAATTAGGTATCAAAACTTTGGTTTACGCCTTACGAACTGCTTATTCTCTTAATCAACACGGATTACCTGCCGTAGGTGTAGTTATAGATGTGTTGGATAATGAGGCAATGGAATTTTATAAGCACGCGGGTATCTTCACACCTTTTTCTGACGACCCCAAACGTCTCTTTATTCCCATGAGCGTCATTGCGCAATTATAGTAAGCCATTTCGACAGCTTTATTAATCAACAATAAGCACTAGATACGTAAAAGTGAGTTTCTTATTTAGTAGACTCGCTTTTTTTAGGATCTCAAGGAACTTAGCCACCTACCCGCTTTAAAATCTTCGCTTTAATTTTAGCTAATTCACTTAAAGCCTGACGCTTCATAGGATAGGGGTCTGCGGCTCCTGCTGAAGATTTCTTCCTCGCCTTGCCCTGTCCAGATTTATTCGTCCCCGATCTATTCTGCTCCAACTGACTTAGCTCTGCTTGACCCTGCCTTGCTTTTGTCTGCGTATTTGGGCCCTTTGCAACCTCTTGCTCAGAGCCCTGCTCTTGACTCTGACTCTGTGCCCGCCCTACGTTATCTGCCTCAGATACAGTCGCCTGCCCATCTAAAGCCAAGAAATATAGTTTCTTCTTAGTACGAGTCATGGCAATATAGAATTGATTGCGTGCCAACTCACCCTCTTGCCCAATAAAGCCTTCTTTATCGGCATTAAATACCAAAACCTCATCATACTCACGGCCTTTGGCCTGGCTCACAGTTCGTAGACGTATACCTGCACGTTCACTCCAAGCTCGGCATAAGAGTTCGTATTGTTCAGGCCATTGTGCCAGCGTATAACCTTGCTGTTGCGCATCTTGTTTTAAAGCCTGCCACGCAGCTTGCGCCACAGCACTGGCCATGGAGTTATCAGTAGTGGTCCATAAACGGCTACTTTGCTCAAACCACTGCATAATCTCATACACACTCTGCGTTTCTCGGTTCTCACCCAACCATTGCAATAGACTTAAACGCATCGGCTCGCTATATGCCGCCTGCCCTTCTGGATTGGCTTGGGTATGCATAGAGAAATACATACCCAGAGTTTGCGGATTAGGTTTGTTTAAGAGCTCTTGTTTAGCCGCTTCATTAAGTTGGCAATGTGGCAAGGCAAGAAACTGAGCTAAATCTGCCGTCAAATTCTTGAATATCGGCGACTTCGCTGGTAAGAGATAGGCGTAGCGTATACACAGCAAGATATTTAAAATAGCAGTACCAACCGTGTGATTAATCGCATAGGCAAGCTTATGTTTACTCTGACGCCAAAGATAAAAAGCCGCCTCAACTTGAGCCACGCTATCTTGGCAAATCACCACCCCTTCCTTACTCAGCTTATTCAATTGATTCGGTTTCAGTGCAACCACTTCCGTACGGTGTGAGGCTAAGGACTGATTCGTGCGCTGAATCAATTGCGCGCTCATCTCCGCCACACTTGTACCGTAACGATAGCTCTGATTCAGCTCACGTCGCTCAGCCTGTAACTGTTGGACAAATTCATCAAACACATAGGCCGTATTACTACCACGCCATGCATAGATATTCTGAAAGCGGTCGCCCACTGCTAAGACCTCATGCGCACCTCGGGCAAGGCCCAATAAAAACTGTAATTGCACAGGGCTAGTATCATGAAACTCATCAATACAGATTAAGCGGTAGCGACGGCCCCATTGGGCTAATTTATTACTGCCGTGAACCATTTCCAAGAGATCATAAACCGCATCACTTAATTGTCGAAAGCCCAATTCGCCCTTACGTAAAAACTCATTGCCACTGGTCTCTTCATAAAAGCCATCACGTGCATGATTAGGCGCAACCCAAGTCGCACGAAAGCGGTCATAAGCCCACATCAGGCGTTGTACTAAACGCCAATCATGGTTTAGGTGTTGGCTAATCTTCTGCTCAATTTCAGCCTCATCAGCTTCAGCATCGATATCCGCTGCACGATAAAAATCGATATCATTGAGTAAGGCACTCATGGTGCGCGGGGTGATCGCTGGCACATTCACTGGCTGTTCACGTGGCCACGTTTGCAGTACATCATCCAATAAGGAAGGCAGTAATTCAGTCTCGATACTCTCTCGCTTAATCACTGAATAGGTGTCGCCGATTTCATATAAGAAGCGTGCTGCTAATCCATCAATCGTGTAGATAGCCATCTTGCTTGGGTCGACACCACGATCCTGCATGTACTTCACCATCACATCACGGCCTGTGCGGCTAAAGGTAATTAATAAGGTTTGTTCAAGTTGTCCATAACGACAAGCATAGTCGGCGATATAGGTGGTTTTTCCACTACCAGCAACACCTTCGAGTAATTTTGCCACCATAGACAATAGATACCTTTTTGATTAATTATTTCATTATACGGCTTACATCTGCTTAGCTTAAGCTATGTATTCTCATCTAGTCAGCACGTATCATTATGACAGGCGATATCAGCCTTGATACTAAGCCTTAATTTATTAGCAATACCGTTTGTTTCTAATCAACTTGATACTCTAGGTAGAAACTCTAGATAATGATTTGCTACTTGTGAGTTTTTGCGCAGCGCGTCATAATGAATTATTCGAATTATTAGTATACCGTGAATTTTTTATTCCATTATTTCCCCCCAATTTGGTAGGAGACATTCTATGCCTAACTATACCCAAGTCAATCGCTTACAAGTTGCCAAGGTGCTGAAGACCTTTATTGATAAGGAAGTGCTACCAGGCACTAACGTCGATCCGAACGCCTTCTGGGATCACTTTGATGCGATTGTGCACGATTTAGCCCCGAAGAATCGCCAGCTATTAGCCGAACGTGATCGTATTCAAGCGGAAATCGATGCATGGCACCAAGAGAATCCTGGCGCCTATAAGGACATGCCAAAATACAAAGAATTCCTGACTAAGATTGGTTATCTGAAACCTGAACCTGTCGGCCTACAAGTTCGTACAGCGAATGTGGATTTTGAGATTTCTAATCAAGGTGGTCCACAACTTGTTGTGCCTATCTCGAATGCGCGTTACGCACTGAATGCGGCGAATGCTCGTTGGGGTAGCTTATATGACGCACTCTACGGCACCGATGCCATTAGTGATGACGGTGACGCGGCCGCAGGTCGTAGCTATAACCCACGTCGTGGCGCCAAAGTGATTGAGTTTGCGCGCAACTTCTTAGACAAGACTGTGCCTCTCGAGCGTGGCTCACATCATGATGTTAAGCAATATACCGTCGAGAACCATCAGTTTGTTGCTCACTTGAATGATGGCACTAAGTCAGGTCTAGAGAATACAGACTTCTTCCTCGGTCATCGCGGTGAGGCTGATAATCCTGAGGCACTTATACTACGTCAAAATGGTTTAAGTTTTGAGATTCAGATCGATCGTCAACACCCAATCGGTGGCCAAGACCAAGCCGGTGTTAAAGACATCCTGCTCGAAGCGGCTTTAACCACCATTATGGACTTAGAAGACTCGATTGCTGCAGTTGATGCAATTGATAAAGTAGAGTCTTATAGCAACTGGCTTGGACTCATGAAAGGTGACTTGAAAGAAGACATCACTAAAGACGGCAAGACCTTCACACGTGTTCTCAATGGCGACCGTCCCTATATTGATAAGCAAGGTAAGCGCACAGCCCTGCCAGGCCGCTCATTATTATTTATCCGTAACGTTGGTCACTTAATGACGAACCCAGCAATTTTGGATGAACAAGGCCAAGAAGTGCCAGAAGGCATTATGGATGCGATGGTCACCACCTTAATCTCCATGCATGACCTTAAGCGCAATGCGAACTCACGTAATGGCTCAATGTATGTCGTGAAACCGAAGATGCATGGCCCTGATGAAGTAGCGTTTGCCAATGAAATCTTTACCCGCGTTGAGAAAGCCTTAGGTTTAAAGCCCTTCACGGTTAAACTAGGCATTATGGATGAAGAGCGTCGCACCAGTGTCAACTTGAAAGCATGTATTGAACAAGCCGCTGATCGTGTGGCCTTTATTAATACAGGTTTCCTCGATCGCACAGGTGATGAAATTCACACATCGATGCGTGCTGGTCCGATGGTGCGTAAGAGTGATATGCGCAAATCTACTTGGCTACCTGCTTATGAGAGCAATAACGTACAAGC
>CAYFVY010000054.1:0-11460 GCA_964346715.1 uncultured Pelistega sp.
TGACCAGTTTCACTGCCGACCCATGCGAAGGGGCCCACCAACAAGCATTGTAGCACAGAACTTTTTAAACTCGCTAAGCTTTATGACAGTTCAATCCATAAACAGCCATCTAAAGCATAAATAGCGGCTCTAGCAGGACGTCCATCTAAGGCTTGCAAATACTCCACGTAATGGTTCAGTTGCTCTTGATATTGTGTCTTTAAGCGCAGGATAAAATCTTCTTGGCTTTCATGTTCGAGGCGAGTCGAGGTTTTGTAATCCACCACTAGCCAGCCCTCTTCCTCAAGAATGGCCAAGTCGATGATTTTCTCCACGCCCTCTTCGTCACTGAGACGCCATTCATGGCTCGCTTGAGGATGACTGAGCAACCATCGTCCGCGATTATCATTTAAAGCACCTGTCACTAGCTGTATGACTTTATCGGCAGCGTCTTGAACCTCATTGGGGGCTAAACCTTCATGGCGCAATTGCTGAGCAATGATGGCTCGTGCCCCTTGTATTCGTTCTGCAGACCAGTTCTGCAGACGATCGATACTCATCTGTTCCAACCATGCATGCACAACCGTCCCAATGGCGGCTTGGCGTTTATCTTCAAACTGCCAGACAGGGGCAGAAATTGTCCCACACCATTGCTTGATCAGGCCCGGTTGGAGTAGCGATAAGCTCTCTGCACTCAAGCGTGATAATTGACTATTATCATACCCTGTCTGCCACTGATTGGCTGCACCAGCAGGCTCAGTCACCGTCGTAGCCAAGTCTCCTAAGTGTTCAGCTGGATAGCACATATCTTCTTGAATATAAGGATAGAGGTGAGATAGCATGCAGCGAGAGTCAACACTGCCTTTATCCAATTCCTTAGCCGACACCAAATACAGAATATGCAAATTTGCTCGGGCACGAGTAGCCGCCACATAAAGTAAACGTGCTAATTCATACTTCTCACGCTCTGCATTACGTTGACGAATAAGCTTTGAGACCGCATCCTCTGCCTTACTAGCGGCATGCGCTACTGTACCCATCAACAGTTCACCATCCAGTTGCTCAACCTCAATCAGGGCATGCTTGGCATTCGGTTGCTGGCGGTGTAGACCATAAATAATGACCTCTTCAAACTCTAAACCTTTGGCCTTATGCATGGTCATAATCTCGACCCCTGGACCTTGACTGACTGGGGCGGCATACAAACCTTGGAGTTGTTCTTGAAACTCATTTGCATCGATATCACCGTAAGGGGCTAACTTATCAAGCAAGCTTAAAACCGACTGCATATTTTCATGTTCTGCTGGACTGGAGTACACATCAAAACCACCCAATTGACGCCAGATATTCTCAACAAAACTTGGGAAACTTAAACCACTTTGATGATAAGGGCGCTGCAAAACAATAGAACAAAAGTGTCTTAAGCGCTGAGCTTGCTCGGCACCAATTAAGTCAGTCAACTCGTTGGCTTGAGCATGTGATTGCTCTGCCTCTAACTTACAGTGCTTACGTAAAATTGGCGGCACCAATTTTTCAAGACTTGAACGAAACAGCTGAGTCAGACTCTTTAAATTTAAACCACAAAATGGTGAACGCAATAAAGCCATCCACGCCAGTCGATCGCCTTCATGCAATAATGCACGAATTAATTGCACAAGATCCTCAACCTCTGGGGTGTTTTGTAGAGCAACAATATCCACAGCCTTAAGCGGAATATTATTCGCTTGTAATAATGCGGCAATTTGCCCTAGATGCGTGCGCCCACGCACAAGAATCACAACAGGATGCTCACTGTCTGGATGATTCGCCAAGGCATTTTTCACTAAGTGAACAATTGTTTTCTCGGCTTCTAATTCCACCTTAGCTTTGGCTTGTTTATCTTCCTCAGCATCATAGTGGAATGGATACAGCTGTACAGCAGGGCGAGGGCCTAAGTCGTTAAATGGGTGAGAAGGACTATAACTAATGCCCCCTAAAGCGATGTCATTTTGCGCAGGGAAGATTTTGTCAAAAACCAGATTAACCCAATCGACCACCCCCTTATCAGAGCGGAAGTTTTCTTGTAAGTGCAGACAGTGAATATCCACATCGGCGACTTTCTTCTGCTCTGAGACTTTTAAGAACAGCCCCACTTCCGCTTTACGGAAGCGATAAATAGACTGCATGGGATCTCCCACCAAGAATAGAGTACGGCCATCCCCTTGGCTCCAGCCAGAAACTATTTTCTCGAGCAATTGCATCTGGCTATAACTGGTATCTTGAAACTCATCCATTAAAATATGCTTTAAGGATAAATCAAGTTTCAGGAGCAAGTCACTTGGGTTATCACTATTTCCTAAAGCCTTACTCGCACGCTGGGCAATCTCGATAAAGTCAACTTGCGTCTGCTCTGTAAACACTGCTTGTAAATTCGCCAAGCTCATCTGTAAACAGGTAAAGAAGGCTTTAAAGGTCTGCATATTCCCCGGCTCAATTAGGGCCAAAGGCAAGGTACGTACCTTATTTAATGTTTCAACCAATGCTAAGTCAGGTTCATGGCGCTTAAACCAAGCCACTAAGCCTGGCTTATGCGGTGACTTAGCATCAATACCACCACGCTTATCAATGGTTTTACGCATCGAACCATCTTTGGTGAGTAAGAAACTCGCTAGCGCTACCCAGCGCTCCACTTCATCGAATGTCGACGCCAAACTCTGCCCATCCCAATCTAATAAGCAAGCCAATGGATGATTCGGATCGTCCTGCGCAAAATGGTCTGCTGCCTCACGCAGCGCACCAATCAACTCCTGTTCCCAGCCTAAAGGCATCAGTTGCTTGGCCTGTGCTAACTGGTCCTCTACAATACCATGCAAGGTTTGCACCATTTGCGCTAAGGCAGCACTTTCATCTTCAACAATAAAGCCCCATTGGTCACGGCTTTTTAGCATCTCAATTAAAAGCTCTTCGGTCTTAGGAAGATTCAAATCTAAGTGTGCGACAAGTGTCTGCACGGCTTCAGACTGATCGATTTGCCCAAGCGTTCTCTGCGCTGCCTCTTGATACAGTACCTCGGCAAAATCTGTTGGATTCAAACTCGAACCCGCACCAGATAAACTCGGGGTTAAGCGCACCAAGGTCTGGCAAAAAGAGTCAATGGTTTGTACACGCAAACGACTCGGGTATTTTAATAAATTCCAACCCTGTTCTTGATCCCGCTCTAAGGCTTTACGTGCTAAGTGCCATGCTTGTTTTTCATAGTCAAGTGCAGGCTCATTCGGCTCTAAACCACGCTGGAGTTTTTTCAAAATACGGTCGCGCATTTCAGCGGCCGCCTTACGAGTAAATGTAATCGCTAAAATTTCTTCGGGCCGCTGAACCAGAGGTAATAAGGCCAAGAAGCGATCGGTTAATAACTCAGTTTTACCGGAACCCGCTGGGGCTTGTACAAGATAAGAGTAGACGGGATTTACTGCGGCTTGACGATCTTGTAAATCAATTGGCGTCTTACTCATCCCCTGCTCCTTCTTCAGTTTGATGGCAACGTAAAAAAGGCATTACCTTACAATACTCCATATCCTTAAAATTCTCATAACGGTTCGTTGCAACGCCTTGGGCGAAATCATCTATCAGTACGGCAATCTTATCTTGCCAAATTTGCACAATGCTGTACCATTCTTGTTCAGTAAATTCTTTAATTGCTTTAGAATCCAAACCTAAACTATCGACTCCAACACCCTTATAGCCCATCTCTCCACGCTTAAGTCCAACATAACTTACTGCGCTAATCTGTTCTGCTGCCGCTAAACCCAAACTGGAAGCATATAGCGGAAGTTGAATATCAATTGGACAATCTCGATCAAACCAGCGTCGTTGCATCTCTGAGTGGCTAGTTACGTTACCTGTCTTGTAATCTAAGTAAACCACCGAGCCATTCTCCAAGCGGTCAACCCTATCGATAACAAAGTTAAATTTTAAACCTTTAGCCTCTAAGAACACACGTTGTTCTATCTGTTCAACAGTAAAGTCTTCACGCCTTTTTTCATCATTAAGTAAAAGCCATAAGATATCCTGTGCACGATTTTTTTCTAATTCCAACAGGCTCGACGAACTCAGCATCTTAAGTTCATTAATTGCTGCTAATTGCACACTCTGCTCAATCAAGTGCTGTAAATCAGCATCTGATATGTGCTTTAACCTTGTAGAATCTTTTAAGCCAATCCAGATCAACTCCAACGCTTTATGATAAAACTTACCGCGATTAAGCGGATTTAACTCATATTTTGGATAGTTCTTCAGCTCATCTAAACCCAGTCGAGAACTTGCATAAGCCCACAAAGGATTACGCGACTGTCGCTCTAAGGCGGTGTAGCCACCAAAAAAAGGCTCGGTTTGCCCCGTAATGCTATCTTTTTGAATCGGCAAACCTTGGCTATCATCAATCGTTTCTAATAGGACAGCGCGCGCTACTGCACTCGGCAGTTCTGGCAACTCAGTTACTGCTAGGTGCGCAACAAAAGAGCTCGGACGCATAATTTGCCCTTCCGACTCTTGTGGCCAGCTCAATATTAATTCAGGTACAGAATGCAAAATAGAATCAAAAATTTGCGTTGCCCACTGCATCTCACTCTCTGGAGTTGCATGTAGCACTTGCGCTCTACGCTGACTATTGACGGGGATAAATGGATTCGGTTTGGCTAAACTCGGCAATGCATCATCATGTAAACCGACAACCCAAGCCGCATCCCACTGTCCCCCTTCAACTTCGTACAAGCCAACCACATCAAGTCGAGCATCTGTGTCACGCTTAGCTTGGAACATGGTGCGGCTTAAGAGTTGCTGCAAAACACTCACTAATTGTTCAAGGCTTAACTCACCCAAAACTTCGTCAAGAGCGGCTAAATTCTTAACTACCCTCTCAAATGCATGACAGACTTGATAGTTCTCACTACTTAAGGTTTGTGGACCTGGAAAGCCTAGGGTCGTTAAGAAGTCACGAATAAATTGTGCCCAATCGGAGCAGCCTAAGTTCTTACTTGGTAAGGCTTTATATACCGTCTCAAATTTCTGCGCAAAATTGGCAGCCTTAGTATCAGCCTCTGTATCCTGAGTTTCAGACTTTGCATTTAATCGCTCAATAATTTGCGTGGACGTTAATGAAACCGCCTCACCATTCCTTAACTCCACATCCAACTGCGTTAAGCGCGCTAACTCCGCGTTCGTCGCACCAAAGCAGGCATTATTTAGAGCCTTACCTAACAGTGAAATACTAGTTCGTGGTTTTTGCATCGAGGCTAATAACTCTAGCCAAGACATCAGAGAACGCACGAGCGACCATTCGTTTAAGGGGCGTCCAACAGCCACGTGATAAGTTAAATTTGCCGCAGTCAGATGACGTTCAAGTACTCGACGAACATAGGCAACTTCCGCTTGCAAGTCAGGACACACAATGGCAACACGCTTCTCAGGATAATCTTGCAACATCTGTTTCGCCCAATTTACTGCAGACTCTAGCTCATGGGTTTTATCAGAGGCAGTATAGACTTGCACACTAATCGCATGTTGTTTGGGCAGCCGCAGCTCTCGGACGCTGCAACCACGATCCTGTAAGGCTTGAAGCAAGTCGCTTTGCTGTGGACTTAAGGAATAGAATCCACAAACCAAAATATGTTCTGGAACCTTGAGTCGACCATCTTGAATCGCCTCAAGACTGGCTTGGATAATCTGCGGTGTATCCCAAGCACCTAAGGCGTCACGCTTAACTTGGTAAATCTCACGCCATTGTAAAAAGCGTTCATACTCTTGACTACGTTCTTCTTCACGCACCTGAATCGACCATTCACTGAGTTGACGATGCGCTTGACTCGCATTCGCTGCGGCCTGAGCCACACTCAGTAGAGGTAACTCATGCTCCACTTGCTCAATGGCTTGACGCCATAACCATTGCTGTCCAAACTCCTCCAGTGGCAAGGCCACTTCAGTACTCACAAAACGACGCTGTTGAGCTAATAGGTCAAGCCAAGCTTTATAAGGTGTAATTGCAGGTAAGGCAACAACCTTACGTTGCAAGTTTTGAATAATCAGCTCCTTAATAAAAACAGCCAAACGATTATTCGCCGTAATAATCTGTACTCGCTCAAATGGCAAGGACAACAAGTCATCAGTGCTACATAAAGGAAATTTGGACATACACACTCATATACGCAATCGACAAAAAACAATAGCGTGAAACAGAGTCCACGCTATTGAGAGTTTACGCTAATTACAAGACTTTAGGCCTATTTGCCGTCACCGAATAATTCCGCTGCTTGGCGACGTAATTCATATTTTTGAATTTTGCCTGTGGCTGTTTTTTGGAGTTCACCAAAAACCACTTTTTTCGGTACTTTAAAGCGTGCCATATGTTCACGACAGTATTCAATCACCTCTTCCTCGGTAGGATAGACGTCCTCTTTAAGCTCTACGAATGCAACTGGTACCTCACCCCATTTCTCATCATTTAGGGCAACCACGGCACAGTTCGCTACACCAGGGAATTTATACAGTACGTCTTCGACTTCAATACTGGAGATATTTTCACCGCCAGAAATAATAATATCTTTCGAGCGATCCTTAATCTGCACGTAACCGTCTTCATACTTTACGCCTAAGTCACCCGTATGGTACCAACCACCCGCAAACGACTCTTCAGTTGTTTGTGGATTCTTCAAGTAGCCTTTCATGACAATATTACCGCGGAACATAAGCTCACCGAACTCTTGACCATTGGCCGCCACGGGTTGCATAGTGGCTGGGTTGATCACGTCTAAAGCGCCTTGCAAGTGATAACGTACACCTTGGCGCGCTTTCTTGGCGGCTCGTTCACTCACCGTTAAGTCAGCCCACTCTTCTTGTTCAGCGCACACAGCCGAAGGACCATAAACCTCGGTTAGACCATACACATGGGTAATATCAAAACCCATTTTTTCCATATTTTCTAATACGGCCTCAGGAGGTGCTGCACCCGCAACTAAGCCCTTAACACCTTTTTGCACACCCTCTTTCACCGCATCAGGCGCATTCGCTAAAGCAGCATGTACAACAGGAGCGGCACAGTAGTGGGTGATTTTTTCCTTGCGGATAATATCAAAGCAAGACTTTGGCTCAAATTTACGTAGGCAAACATTCACACCAGCGCGAGCCGCTACCGTCCAAGCAAAGCACCAACCATTGCAATGGAAGAGCGGCAGAGTCCATAAATAGACCGGATACTTAGGCATATCCCACTCTAAAATATTAGAGATTGCATTCATCGCTGCTCCGCGATGATGGTAAACCACGCCTTTAGGATTGCCTGTCGTACCTGAAGTATAGTTAAGGGCAATCGCGTCCCACTCATCAGCAGGATACTGCCAATTATTAATATCTTCGGCTTCTTGAATTAAGGATTCATAATCCAATTCCGAGAAATCCTCAACGTCTTTAGGACCGAGATAATCGTTCACTTGAACAATCACTAAATCAGGACATTCTTTGCGAATTTGCGGCACATGCAGAGCAAACTCCGTATCCACTAGAAGCACTTCAGCTTCACCATGCTTTAAACAGAAAATTAAGGCATCGGTATCTAAGCGTACATTTAATGAACACAAAACACCGCCACTCATAGGAACACCAAAGTGGGCTTCCACCATGGCTGGGGTATTATGCAATAAGACCGCTACTGTAGAGTTACGCTTAATGCCGCGCTGACGCAATGCTGCTGCTAACTTACGACAACGGGTATAGGTCTCTGCCCAAGTTTGTCGGAAATCACCATGTACAATTGCTGTACGCTCACCATAAACAGTCCCAGAGCGAACTAAGAAGTCGATCGGTGTCATTGCTACGAAGTTTGCATCATTACGGCCAAGGCCAGTATCGAAGTCTGCCATTATGTCTCCAAAAAATTCTTAATTTAGATTTACACTGCAAAAATCATAAACCAAAACTGAATATCTACCTTATAAAAAATCAAAGTTCATGGCAAATGCAAGGAAATCCCTAATATAATTTAACGTGATTTTGTCGTTTTCAAGGCGTTTTTATACCTTTCTCATGCAAAAGTATGAGATTTTGACTACAATCTCAGGCAAACTTCAATCCATCCAGCATGAACACGGAACAATTAAAACTGCTTCGCGATGCGGCCAAACAAGTCGAAACTGATCGCTCATGGTCCAGCATTAATCGATTCACCTCACTCGCAAATCCACAAGATATTGTGGAAATTTGTGATGAGCTGTTAGCGCTGCGCGCAGGTAACTCTAAATCTCCAAGCATCAAACCTTCGAAGCAAATCTTAGAAGAGCTTTTTAATGCTGAGGTTGGCATTCCATCCTGTGACAAAATTAAGAACGGTTACGCTATCCGCTATTCAGGCTTTACCTTCGATGAGAGTAAAGAAGGCCCAGAAGATGGTTTACTTTGGACCGAACAAGAGCGCTATATCCACCAAGCCCGTAGCGAAGGCAATCTACCTGAGTTAATTAAGAAATTAGAACAAGACGCGTTTATCCCAACTTGGCGTCTAACCGTCGAGGTGGGTAAGCGTAAGAATTATGAAGGCACCCTAATCTTCCGTTATATTCGCGAAGATCATGCCACGACTCAGCAGCTGAGTTTTTTGAGTTAAATCCTAAAGTGGTCTCTGTGTGGCTAGACAACAGAGCGTGATTGCGCTGTGATATCGATCTAGACGGCAAATCGTACAGAGTCTTGGATGCGGAGTCTTAGTGATGGCATCTCCGACAGGAATCGAACCTGTATCTAATTCTTAGGAGGAATTTGTTCTATCCATTGAACTACGGAGATAAGCGAATAAGTATAACAGAAGCTTATTAATTGCTACTAGTCAAAAAGTCACTCGATACTGAATAAAATCCATACGTGTCGCCAATTGTTCATACAAATTCTGCGCCTGAATATTATCTTTATTCGTCACCCAATAGACGCGTGTGCAGTTTTTTTCCTGAGCAAAAGCCTGTACATGCTCAATTAATGCCCTACCTAACCCTGAACCACGTGCCTGCTCAGTCACAAAGAGATCTTCTAAATAGCAGCATAGACGTATATCCCAAGTACAAGGATGCAGGACGCAATGAACAAAGCCCTGCGGTTGTCCTGGCTCACTCTCCACGACAAAAGCATAAATTGTCGCCGTCTCTTGAAAAAACTGCTGCCATAGATGCTCCGTAATTTCAGGGCTTAAATCCACTTTATAAAATTGCGTGTACGCCTGCCATAAGCTGTGCCAAGCGGCATAATCTTGTATATGAATAGGACGAATATGCATATCAAATCTCTAGAACGCTAAAGCAGTTTCACCTCGTCATTCTTGTCTTGCGCGGCAGCAAAAGCTCGAATAGAACTACTGATTTATTTTGAGTGAAGACCGTTTTTTTCAAAAAAAAAAGCGCAAGATATTGCTACCTTGCGCCCAAAAATGATTTACACCTGAATCTCAAAAAGATGTAAATCACAAGGAACTGAACTATGTAAATGTGCTGTTTTACGTAAGTACATCACTTACAAGAACTAGGTATAACAATCATTCACTTTACATAGTTAAAATACAGTTTACCGAGTTTTTATCGCTCTGACAATGTCTCTGACAATACTTACAAGCCTTGCCCTACATGGATTCCCAAGGAATCTCTAGGTGTCACTCGATTTAAAATAAACTACAGATTAAGTTAATTATATACAATTAATTACATATATCAATAGAATACTATTTTACTCGGGTTTTCTATAAATGTACAAAAATATCTTAATGAATTACTTTCATAGTGCCATCAGTTCTTGACATTCACAGGCTGAGCATTCAGTAAATCCCGCAATACTGTTGGATTTATGCCTAATATATAACCTCGTCTGCCTCCATTAAGATAAATTTTTTCCAAGTCAAAGATGGTGCTTTCCACCCAAACAGGCATTTTTTTGCGTGTCGCAAAAGGTGATGTGCCTCCGATCTGGTAGCCAGAATGTTTTGGTGCCATCTCTGCAGCTGCCACTTGGATTTTTTTCGTATTAATTTGTCGTGCTAAGTTTTTTTGTGAAACCTCACAATCACCGTGCATTAAAACAATATGTGGTTTGTTATGCTCATCTTCAAAAATCAAGGTCTTAACAATATGATGTTCATCCAAACCTAATTGCTTAGCAGTTTCTCCGGTACCTCCATGGTCTATATACTCATAGACATGTTCGGTATAGGCAACCTTATGTTGCTTCAGAAATTTAGTGGCTGGGGTCTCAGATACGTGTTTACTCATCGTCCGTCTTCTTCTTAAGCCCAAGTTCCTAGGCGCAAAACCTTAGGCACGCGGGTGATGTTTTTGATGCAATGATTTTAACCGCTCACGCGCTACATGAGTATAGATCTGCGTGGTTGAGATATCAGAATGTCCTAACAGCATTTGCACGACACGCAAATCTGCGCCATGATTAAGTAGATGGGTCGCAAATGCATGACGCAAAACGTGTGGCGATAAGGGCACGGTAATGTCTGCTTCAAGTGCGTATTTTTTAACAATCTGCCAAAAAGCCTGGCGCGTCATTCCATCACCAAAGCGGGACAAAAACAGAAAATCTGAACCCTTATTCTGCTGTAATACTGGCCGTGATTGCTGCAAGTACAAGCGTAACCAATGCTCACACTCTTGCCCAATCGGCACAATACGGTCTTTACCGCCCTTACCCATAACAACCCGAATGACACCTTCATCCAGATTCAGATTTAAGGTTTTTAAGCCAACCAATTCACTGACTCGTAAACCAGAGGCGTAAAGCGTCTCAAGCATAGCCCGATCTCGCACACCAGACACTGTTTCGATTTTGGGTGTACGCAATAAGTCTTCAACTTGTTTTTCGCTGATGGTTTTAGGGAAGCGCTGCGGTTGTTTCGCCGCAATGATATCAAGGCAAGGATCCTTATGCATAAGTCCCTGCCTAATAGCCCAAGCACAGTAACGTCGTAAAGTCGCCAAACGCCTATTGGCCGTGCTTGGACGACTCGATTGATGCATACTACTTAGCCAAGAACGCACGTGCTCAGACGATAAATGATTAATACCTATCGAGGGTTCTTCTTTCTCTAAAAAAGCCATAAGTGCTTTCAGGTCTTGACGATACGATATAAGTGTATTTTTAGATAATCCATCTTCCAACCACAATGTATTCAAGAAAGCAACAACATCCTGATGACTCATTTAATCCTACTACCTTATGTTATAAATACGACCCTTAACATTTGCGACACGTGATAGTGCGACCCAGCAAATTATCAGGTAATATAGCTCCTAATAAATGGTGGAGTGAATGTGGCTTTCTGACAATTCACTAAGAGATGCTGGCCTTATACACCTTAGCTATTTCACGAATATCGTCGTAATATCTTATACTATTTGTTATATTTGCCAAGAGCAGTTAACACTCCTTTTACTTTTATATAGCACACCGCCTCTGTCTCTCAGACAGAGGTTT
>CAYFVY010000054.1:11470-12985 GCA_964346715.1 uncultured Pelistega sp.
TACCTAACACTATCTTATGGAACTCGCTCTCTTAGTTTTGCCTGATTGTCTTTTAGTGGCTCTGGGCTGGATTATTCACAATCGTTTTGCCTATTCACGCGAGTTTTTTGCAGGTTTAGAGAAATTGGTCTATTTCTTCCTCTTCCCTGCCTTAATGATTCGATCATTAACGCTTTCTCCTTTTTCCATCGCGACCACCAGTAATTTCCTCTTACTCTGTTTAGTGTTAGCGGTTATTGGTTCTCTTTTAGCGTTTCTGGCCAAACCAATCCTAAAACCCGCTCCGATCGCCTTGGCTTCGAGTAGCCAATGTGCTTATCGCTTTAATACCTATATTGGATTATCACTAGCACCCTCAGTAGCAGGCCCAGAAGGCTTGGCTGTCATGGCTATTTTGGTTGGTTTCTCGGTACCGATTGTGAATATATTCGCAGTAAAAACACTCGCTAAGCAGCAGGGTAGCAATCTGTTGATGGAAATTATAAAAAACCCCTTAGTGGTGTCGACCTTTATAGGCCTTACACTCAACTTCGCTGGCATCCAATTACCCGGTGTTATTGACACTACTTTTGCCAAGTTATCGCAAAGTGCTATTCCTCTAGGACTTATCTGTGTTGGTGCCGCTTTAATGATCCGCACAGGTAGTCAAGAAGGCCACTTAGTAGCTTGGATTGTGACTGTACGTCTATTCATTATGCCACTGGTTGGTCTGGCCTTGGCTTTCGCTTTTGCCATGAGCCCAATACAGACACAGATGATTGTTCTATTTACAGCTTTACCGAGTGCTTCAGCCGCTTATATTCTCGCGGTGCGTATGGGGGGCGATGGTAAAATTGTCGCCTCAACTATCTCGATTGGAACCATTATTTGTGTCTTCACAATCCCAATGTGGATTTATATTACACAATTAATAGTTGGCATCTAGTACTAGCAGTTTTCTACTCTACTAGCCATACGAAGAACACCTTATTAACCCAACAAGAATTCAAGAGAACTAAGCGAGATACCAGCAGTTTTCTTGAATATCTCGTATATTAGTAGAGAATTAACCCTGCGCTGACTGTGGTTTATTCGCCAATATGTGTTTTTATCGCAAATTTACAATTTTTTACGAATTATTTTTCTTCATTATTTGCTTCAAATAAGACCACTAACCCTATGTTTTTAATGATAAAATGACTTTAGAAACTAATGAAAACTTCCAGCTTTTCTTGCCTGATGAAGCGGCCACTGAGGCCCTTGCTCAGCTGATGGCTAGCACGTTAAATTCTTATATATCAAAGAGTTATGAAGAAACAGGACGTTTAGATCACGCTTATCATATCCACTTGAAAGGTGATCTAGGCGCAGGCAAAACAGCCTTTGCCCGAGCTTTTTTAAGAGCGATGGGAGTCACTGGACGCATCAAAAGTCCGACTTACACCCTGCTTGAAAGCTATAATGTTTCTAGCTTATACTTATATCACTTTGATTTTTATAGGTTTAATGAATCTAGCGAATGGCAGGAAGCGGGAT
>CAYFVY010000055.1:0-2433 GCA_964346715.1 uncultured Pelistega sp.
TCTTCCAGAGCATGTGGTCAGGTGAGCATAATGCTGACGCTGATGCGATTATCGAAGCTAAAGGCCTTAAGCAAATCAGCGATAGTGGAGCTATTGGTGCCATGATTGACGAAGTGATTGCTGCGAATCCGAAAATTGTAGAAGAGTTCCATGCTGGTAAAGAAAAAGCATTCAACTCTTTAGTTGGTCAAGTGATGAAAGCGGCTAAGGGTAAAGCCAACCCTGCTCAAGTGAATGAAATATTAAAGCAAAAACTATCTGCTTAATTTCATCTGCTTGCAGGTATGTAAGGTAATGGCTTAGCTATATTTAAAAAGCCTTACCTTGCCATGATAAGTAGTAAGATCGCGTAACTCATAAGCATTAAAAAAAGAGGCTTTAAGATTATTCTTAAAGCCTCTTTTAACTCTTAAGCTACCCTCAGTATTATTGATTGAGTCGCAGCGTCAATGTATTTACACGCCATACTTCTGGCGATACGCAGCCACTGAAGACTGATGCTCAGCAAAGCTAGCGTCCTGCTCTAGAAGCTGCATAATATCGCTTAATGAGGCGATACTCACGACAGGGATACCATAGGTATTAGCTACTTCTTGCACAGCTGAGTGAGGCGATAAGGCATCATCTGCACCCGCACGTTCCATACGATCTAAGGCAATTAATACTGCGGCAGGCGTGGCACCCGCAGCACGAATAATCTCAACTGACTCGCGTACTGACGTACCTGCTGTAATCACATCATCAATAATCACAATCTTGCCTTGCAGCGGAGCACCTACTAAGACACCACCCTCACCATGATCTTTGGCTTCTTTGCGGTTAAATGCAAAAGGCACGTCACGACCTAAGTCTGGATGATTCGCCAAGGCAACAGCAGTAGTAGCTGAGAGCGGAATGCCCTTATAAGCTGGGCCAAATAACATATCAAACTCAACTCCCGAGTCGACTAAGGCTTGAGCATAAAACTGGGCTAATGCACCAATTGAACGACCACTATTAAAAAGACCTGCATTAAAAAAATACGGGCTTAAACGACCTGACTTAACCTTAAACTCACCAAACTTTAAAACCCCTTGTTCTAAAGCAAAACGTACAAAATCAAGACGATTATTCTGTCCCATAACAATCCTTAAGCCTCTTTTGGCAACAATAAATCAAGAAAAACTATAATCCTTATATCTTAGCAGAACTCACAAGTGCCATAGAGCAAAGTTTACAGTTTCAGGGAGACAAGAAAGACTAGCGCGTAAGGCAGGAACAAGTAGCAAGCTAGATAATTAACGTGTACACAATCAAACCCTGCAATAAGCACCACATGATTTCCTTAGAGGAAACAAAATCTCAATAAAATACCTATTTATTTACCTTAATAAAAAGATTAAAATAGGACTCATTATCAGTATTTATCAGCTTGTGCGCGACAAAGCGAGCAAGCGACAGGAGTTAGTCATTATGAAAATGCCCGTTTATTTTGTTTCGCACGGTGGTGGTCCATGGCCTTGGATTAGTGACTGGGACGCTATGTATGCCAAACTACATGAAAGCCTCGTACAGATGCCACAACAATTACCTGCTAAGCCTAAAGCAATTCTCATGATATCCGCACACTGGATTAGCCGTGATGAATTACAGGTGATGACTAACCCGCAACCAGGTATGTTCTATGACTACTATGGTTTTCCTGAGCATACGTATTCAGTGCAATATCCTGCCCCAGGTAGTCCAGCTCTCGCCCAAGAAGTCAGTAACTTACTAAAGCAACATGGTTTTAAGGTAAGCGAAGACTCTGAGCGTGGTTTTGACCATGGCGCTTTTGTACCATTAGCCGTTGCTTTCCCCGAAGCGGATATCCCGGTCGTGCAACTCTCTATTGAGAAACACTACGACCCAGATTTTCATATCCGCATGGGGCAAGCCCTCGCTAGCCTACGCGAGCAAGGTGTCTTAATCGTAGCAAGTGGTTTGAGTTTCCATAATATGCGCATGTTTAATGCACAGGGCACACAACCTTCTCGTGATTTTGATACTTGGCTGCAAGAAACTATGACACAAGTTTCAGCAGATGAGCGCGCTGAGCGTCTACGTCAATGGGAACAAGCACCAGCAGCTCGGATTTGTCACCAATACGAAGACCATTTAATTCCCTTAATGGTTGCAGTTGGTGCCGCTTATAATGACCCTGCTATGGCTGTCTATCATGACGATAAAGCCCTGGGTTCAGTCACTGCCGCAAGCTTTAAAATCGGCTAAGAAACCCAGTTTAGAAGCACCAGAAGAAGCGCCATCAGGAGTGTAATTAATAAGTGCAATTAGGGATATAATGCTCGAGTAGTAATTTGTCTGAGTAGTGCCTTAGCTGAGTACTGCTTAACCTTATTCAACACTTAATTGATACTATCCTGACCGCTTCTATGACACCCCACAACAAAGGTC
>CAYFVY010000055.1:2533-12929 GCA_964346715.1 uncultured Pelistega sp.
CAACACTTAATTGATACTATCCTGACCGCTTCTATGACACCCCACAACAAAGGTCTCCTTTGCGCCCATCTCACCGCCGTACTCTTTGGTATGACGGGGATTTTGGGCGCCCTAATCCATACGGATCCTTTATTTATTACCTTTGGTCGTGCGGTTTTTGCCTTCTCAAGTCTGTATATTACGGCCTATTTCCTCAAGACTCGCTTACGCCAAAACCTCAATAAAACCCTGTTACTTAAGTTACTGTTTTCTGGCACTATGCTCGGTATACATTGGCTGACTTTCTTTATTGGAATTAAAGAAGGCGGTGTGGCAATGGCTACCCTAGGCTTTGCTAGTTTCCCTGCTTTCATCACCTTACTTGAGCGCTTTGTCCTACGTGACCATATTAATTTACGCTCTTGGATTCTGGTTGGTGTGGTGATGTTGGGCTTATTCTTAGTCTCACCAGAGCTAGACTTACAGAACCAAAATACCAGCGGTCTTGTGTGGGGTATCGTTTCAGGCTTTGCCTTTGCCGCTTTAGCCGTTAGCAATCGTAGTTATGGTCAGACTTTAGATTCGGTACAGGTGGCCTTTTGGCAAAATCTTGTCGTTGCTCTGATTACCCTACCCTTTTTAGGACTCATCGAGATTCAGATGAGCGCGAGTGACTGGTTTTGGCTCGCTGTGTTAGGGACTGCAAGTACCGCACTTGCGCACTACTTATTTGTATCTAGCTTACAATACCTCAATGCACGAACAGCGGGACTTATTATTGCCTTAGAGCCGGTGTATGCTATCTTGGTTGCTTGGCCTCTATTTGGCGAAGTACCGACACTTAAAATCGTCATTGGTGGCTTATTAATTATTGGGGCTGCGGTATTTCCTAACTCTAAGGCCTAAGAATTGCTTTCAATATTTCTCTAAACATTTTTATTCAAAGATTACTGTGTTAAGAATTACCTCTGTTAATGTCAACGGCATTCGCTCTGCCGCCAAAAAGGGCTTTTTTGAATGGTTGCATAAGCATCAAGCAGATATCGTTTGCTTACAAGAAATTAAGATTAGTGAACCTGATTTGACCATGGAATTACGTCAACCACTGGACTATCATGGCTACTTCAACCACGCCGAAAAGAAAGGTTATAGCGGAGTAGCAATTTATGCTAAACAAGCAGTAGACTGCTTATCTGGCATGGAGTGTGACGAGTTTGACCGTGAGGGTCGCTTAATCCGTGCCGACTACGAAAATCTCACCGTAGTGAGCGCCTATCTCCCCTCAGGTTCAAGCAGTCCTGAGCGTCAAGAAGCGAAGTTTCGCTTTTTAGATAAGTTTGGCCCATGGATTGATGCCATGATGACCGAGCATCGCGAGACTGGTCGCGAATTTATTATCTGTGGCGACTGGAACATTGCCCATAAAGAAATCGACCTTAAAAACTGGAAAGGCAATCTGAAGAATTCAGGCTTTACCCCTGAAGAGCGCGCTTGGATGACGCATCTATTTGAGCAGCGTGGCTTTGTCGATGTCTTCCGTGAACTCAATCAAGAGGCCGATCAGTACACGTGGTGGAGCAATCGTGGCCAAGCATGGGCAAAGAACGTAGGTTGGCGTATTGACTACCATATTGCTACCCCAGGTATTGCCGCTAAGGCGCGTAGCGTATCAATTTATAAGGACGAGCGTTTCTCAGATCATGCACCACTAACAGTGGATTATGAGGTGAGTTTGTAGTAGCTTTACTCAGGAACAGGCTCTGGCTCCAGAGCCTGAATATCTCGCTTACGCCACCATAAAAGTATAATACCTGGCACAGCAATAAACATCGTAATCACGAAGAACTGTGCCCAACCGAATTGCTGCACTAAGACAGGTGTTATAGGGCCAGCCATAAATACTCGACCCACCGAAGAGAGCGCAGATAAGAGCGCAAACTGTGTAGCGGTGAAACGCTGGTCACTTAAGGCCATAAGCAAAGCCACAAACGCTGCTGTGCCTAAGCCACCACAGATATTTTCAAAGCCAACAGCCGCTGCCATAATCGGCAAATTCTGCGGATATAGCGCAACAACTGCATAGGCTAAATTAGACACCGCCTGCAAAATACCAAAGATCAGTAAAGCTCGGTAAAGACCAAGCTTAGTCATAATTGAACCACCAATTAAGGCACCAATAATCGTGGCGACAACAGCAAGAATCTTATTGACTTGCCCCACTACATCAGCACCAAAACCTGCTCCACGGATTAAGAACGTGGTAGACAGCGCACCCGCAAATGCATCCCCTAATTTATACAGGACAATTAGGAGCAAAATAGTCCAAGCACCTTTACGCGAAAAGAACTCTTGGAATGGCAAAGTGAAGGCTTCGTAGACGGTGCGCGGCTTTTGTTGTTGATTATTTTCAGGTTCGGGCGCCATAATGGTGAGGAATGCGGCAACAAACATCAGCCCTCCCATCAGGATATAGACATTACCCCAACCAAGCCAACGCTCTGCCATCCAAAGCGCCAAGCCGCCCGATACAATCATACCGATCCGATAACCCAGCGTACGAATTGCTGCACCTGCTGCGCGCTCCTCTTGACGTAGGACCTCGGCACTATACGCATCAAAGGCAATGTCCTGAGTCGCTGATAAGAAAGCAACCAAGGTGGCTAAAAGAGCTAAATAAAATAAGAACTGAGAAGGATTCAGAAAGCCCATGCCACAAATCGCAATACCCAAGGCGATTTGCGAGATAAACATCCAGCCTCGACGCTGCCCCAACAAAGGCGGCGTATAGCGGTCTAAAAAGGGAGCCCAAAGAAACTTAAATGTATACGCTGCGCCCACTAAGGTCAGAAAACCAATCTCCTGTAGTGGCACATTCTCAACGGTAGCCCAAGCTTGCAAGGTACCACCCGTTAAGGACAGCGGTAAACCACTAGCCAAGCCGAGTAATAACAGTGGGTAAACACGACGACTTAGATAGGGTTGAATATAGTTAAACACGCAGTGCTTCCTTAGGTAAGCGTTTAGCCACGCACGTTAGATTGGAAGTGATACACCGCCAAGGTACTACGCCAACCAGGCAAGAAATTCACTTCATTGCCTTCGTTAAAGGTTGCTCGCGCTAAGATTTTTAGACCTAGTTTATGCGCCAACTCTTCAAAATCTTTTAAGGTACATAAGTGAATATTTGGTGTGTTATACCATTCATACGGCATCTGTCCAGTGACTGGCATCTTACCACGCAAAATAGCCCAGCCATGTGGCCAATAACCGAAGTTTGGAAAGGATACTATTCCGTATCGAGCTACTCGCGCCATTTCTCGCAGAATATGTTCCGTATTATGCATAGCTTGCAAGGTTTGAGATAGCACGACAGTATCAAACTGTTGGCGTTCAAACAGAGCCAAGCCCTCTTCAAGGTTCTGCTGAATCACGTTCACACCCTTATCAATGCAGCGGATTACGTGATCATCCATAAGTTCGACACCAAGCACTTTACATGACTTTTCTGCTTGTAGATGCTCTAATAAAACCCCATCCCCGCAACCGAGATCCAAGACACGCGTACCAGGCTCAATCCAACTCGCAATTTTCAAGAGGTCGGGGCGTACTTTACCTTGGTTAGGCCTTGTTTCATACTGACTCATACGGCCTCCTTAAGTAAGTTTAGGCGTTGCGCTATTTGTTTATAGTAGCCACGAACCGCAGCATGATAGCGTGCATCATCCAGTAAGAAAGCATCATGACCATGGGGAGCATCAATCTCGGCATAAGTCACTTCATGCTGGCACTTAAGCAAACCCTTCACTAACTCACGCGAGCGACTTGCTGGGAAGCGCCAGTCCGTAGAGAAAGAAACCACTAAAAAGTTCGCTTGTGCTACCGCTAAAGCAGCGTCTAAGTCACCACCATAAGCACGCGCAGGATCAAAATAGTCTAAGGCCCTGGTAATCAAAAGATAGGTATTCGCATCAAAATAGGTGGAGAATTTCTGCCCTTGATAACGTAGGTAAGATTCAACCTCGAACTCAACATCAAAGCCATATTTATAATGCCCGTTAGCGTTCGGGTCACGTTGCGAACGGCCAAATTTCTCAGCCATATCATCATCAGACAGATAGGTAATATGACCTATCATGCGTGCAACAGATAAACCACGGCGTGGCACCACTCCGTGCTCATAATAATTACCACCGTGAAATTCAGGGTCAGTAATAATCGCCCGACGAGCCACTTCATTAAACGCAATATTCTGTGCGGATAGATTGGTTGTACTCGCAATCACCACGCAGTTCGCCACTCGTTCAGGCCATTGCAATGACCAACTAAGCGCTTGCATACCTCCAAGCGACCCACCCATCACCGCAGCAAAGCGCTGGATACCAAAATGGTCTGCAACACGAGCTTGAGCATTAACCCAATCCTCTACGGTAATCACAGGAAAGCTATTACCCCAAGGCTTGCCTGTCTCAGGATTAATGCTGGCAGGACCTGAAGAACCAAAGCAAGAGCCTAGATTATTCACACCAATTACAAAGAAGATATTGGTATCGACTGGCTTACCCGGTCCGACCATATTATCCCACCAACCGATATCTTTAGGATTATCAGGATTAACACCAGCAACATGGTGAGAGGCATTCAAGGCATGGCAAATCAGGACAGCATTACTCGCATCCGCGTTCAATGTGCCATAGGTTTCGACTGCCAGGGTGTAATGATTAAGAACTTGTCCGTTAGACAAAGCAAGGGGCTCGTTAAAGTCCAGATACACTGGACTCACAAGACCGACGCTAGATGATGACATATTATTTGTTTGAGATTGTGATGAGACCATTCGGGACCTCTTTAGCTGGATTTTTACGCGCCCGCAAGCAGATCAAGCAAATCGGCGCACAACAAGGATGAATCTTTGATTTTAGCACTTTTACGCGCATCCGTCGAAAAGACCCTATTTATACATCAATATTACTAGGCATAAATTGGTACAACATTGCTTAAGGCCTGAGGAAAAAGCCTGAGAAATAGCCCTGACTTCAGCTTTAAACCAATCACTTCAGGATCAAACTCTGCAAAAACTTATCCGCATCTGCAGAGTGACTTTCTTGATTCGTAAACGCATAAGCAAATACCAAGAACTTCTGATTCAATACGATACGCACCTTAACCGAGTTATTTTTCCCTGCCTGTGAGAGTGTGTTGCTGAGTTGGTAGTCGTGAACATTATGCAAAATAGTCTCTTCGGGCAACTGAAGAATCTTCTGGGTATAGAGTAAGAGCGCCTGAAGTATTTGCTCAGCATCATCCTCGCTTGATAAGGGATAGTAATTAAATCGATAGACTTGCTCACCTTGATGCAAGACCTGAGACTCAAACTTCACACTGCGCCCGTCTAACTCTAAGGTCTGTTGCTCTGTTTGTGGCTCTTGTGGCAAACTCAGCGTAATCGCTCCATCAGCTACAGTATAGGAAGGCCATTCGGCAGGAGTACACGCCCACAAAAACATACAACTGAAGAATAAAAAGAATTTTTTGATAGGGCTAACCATGAGTTTAATCTCAGAAAATAAAGGGGTTTAAAGCATTTTACCGCCAATCTCTTTTAAAATAAGCCACCTTATTTAATTTATAGGCCTAGATCATAGTGGAACGCCTGAAGAAACTACAAGAAAACCGTGCTCTTCTCACTCAAACCTCGCGTGGTATTGAGCGTGAAGGCTTGCGCATTCGCAATCAAGACGGTGAATTTGCTTTGACCCCACATCCCCAAGTCTTGGGTTCTGCACTAACGCATCCATATATCACCACTGACTATTCAGAGTCTTTACTTGAGTTAATCACTGAGCCTCATCAGAGCATTGATGCCTTATTGGACCAACTCAGTAAGGTGCATCGCTTTGTACTACAAAGCGTACCGCAAGAAAGCATTTGGATGCAATCCATGCCTTGCCATCTGCCTCAGGAAGAGGATATCCCTATCGGTGAATATGGTTCGTCCAACTCTGGCATGTTGCGCCACGTATACCGTCAAGGTCTAGCACAGCGTTACGGCCGCAAAATGCAATGTATCTCTGGTCTGCATTACAACTTCTCTTTACCAGAAGCCTTATGGCCCGCTCTAGAATTCCCCGGTGAGACGCAACAAGAACAGCAGACCAACGGCTATATGGCCTTAATCCGTAACTTTAAGCGTTACTCTTGGCTATTAATGTACTTATTTGGTGCTTCACCTGCGATTAACCGCTCCTTCGTCCAAGACGGTTTGCATGACCATCAACTCGAAGAGTTAAATACCGACACCTACTATATGCCGTATGCGACAAGCTTACGCATGGGTGACCTTGGCTACCACAATGACGCCCAGTCTAACCTAAAGAGCTGCTACAACGATCTAGACGGTTTTGCGAAGCTTATCTGCGATGCAGTCACAACGCCATGGCCTGCCTATGAGGCAATTGGCACCCAAAAAGATGGCAAATGGATTCAACTCAATACGAATGTATTGCAGATTGAGAATGAATTCTATGCCAATATTCGCCCTAAGCGTTCCATTGGTCGTGGCGAGCGTCCAGTTACCGCACTCGTACAACGTGGTATTCAATATATAGAAGTACGCTGCATTGATATTGATCCCTTTGAGCCATTAGGCATTAGTGAGAGCACTTGCCACTTCTTAGATGCTTTCTTATTATTCTGCACTAGCATTGACAGCCCAATGTTCCCTGGTTGTGGCGATTGCAATATTAGTGATGCCAACTTCAATAAGGTGGTTAACTACGGTCGCCAAGTCGGTTTGCTATTAAATCAAGATGGCGTTGAACGTGATATGAAGCAGTGGGGCTTAGAGCTAATCGAGCAAATTGCTATCTACGCTCAAGAATTAGACTTAAGCTATAACACCACTCGTTATAGCGAATCTGTGACTCAACAGAAAAACAAGCTCTTAAACCCTGAACTAACCCCTTCTGCCAAAGTGCTTGCGGCTTTAAAAGCTAGCGGCGAAGGCTTTAATGATTGGACCAAAAACCTCAGTATTAAAGCCTCTGATGAATTACGCCAGGATCACTTAAGCCAAGAAGATAAGGCTCGATTCCAAACCTTAAGCCAAGAAAGCTTAGCCAAACAAAAAGCAATCGAAGCGAGTGATACCATTAGTTTTGCTGAATATGTTGAGCAATTTGAAAAAGCACTGCATATCTAATCGGCCTTCACGTACATAATAAGCAGCAAAAAACCCCAAATTATCAATATGGTAATTTGGGGTTTATCTTCATCGCTACCAATCAAGGGGCGAGTTCACGCAATAATAATTTACTGAGCAGCTGGCTGAGTAGCTGTTGAGTCTGTTTCAGGCTGTTTGTTTAATGGTACGTCTGCAGGTGCTGCTGGCGTAACTGCTTCTTTAGCTGCCTCTACTGTGTTCTCAACTGCTTTAGCCGCATCTGCTGTCACTTCTTTGGCCTTTTCAACAGTCGCTTCTGTTGCTTTCTCTACAGCTTGTGCTGTATCAGCTGCTGCTTCTTTAGTTGCTTCAACAGCGGCTTCTGCTTTCTGCTCAACAACTTGAGTGGCTTCGGCAACCGCTTCTTTGGTTGCCTCAACAGCAGCTTCAGTTTTCTGCTCTACTGCTTGTGCTGCGTCAGCCACTGCTTCCTTGGCTGTGTCCACAGCAGCTTCAGCTTTCTGCTCAACTGCTTGCGCTGCATCAGCAACGGCTTCTTTAGCTGTGTCTACAGCAGCTTCAGCGCTAGCAGCAGGTGCTGCCTCGGCTGGTGCTGCATCACCATCTGTTGGCTCAGCAAAGTTACCGCCTGACTTATTCACCATAAAGGCAACAGCACGCTTAACTTCTAAATCACTTAAGGTTGCATCGCCGCCACGTGCTGGCATAGCATTAAAACCATTCAGCGCTTTATTGTATACATCTGCTTCACCTTGAGCTAGGCGAGGTGCCCAAGCGGCATTATCACCAATCTTAGGTGCATCAAGTAAGCCACTGTCGTGACAGGACATACATAACTTATTGTAGACTTGCTCACCAGTTAATGGCTCACGATTCGCATCACTAACTAGCACAGGGGCAGGAGCACCCGTGTTATATTGTGCAACTGGCGCAATACGTGCACTAATAGCTTCCTCGGTCATGGCTTGAGGATCTGTCGCACCAGAGCTAAAAGACTTGATCAATAGAATGATTGCAATGATAGGAACAAGAAATACTAAAGCAAGTATCACTAAGCGTTCACTAGATTTCTTACCCTGTTCTGTTTGAGTACTCATAGACGGATCCTAAATATATAGAATAGATAATTTTTATCAATAAATTCTTGTAGCGTTCAGCACTAAAGTCCAGCACCTAAGTTCAGCACTTAAGCAACGCATTTTAGAGCAAACACAATGTTGTATGAACTAAGCATTTTCGCACTAATTATAGCTTCACTCAAACAATAAAATAAGCCCAAGCCCCAAAAACCTAATAAAACTAGGGTTATTCCGCGTAAGCGTTGCCTTTTTGTCTACGATTTGGCTGCCAGAGAGTAAAATAATCAGCTACAATTATGCACGACCTCTCCGTAGTTCAATGGATAGAATAAGAGTTTCCGAAGCTCTTGATACAGGTTCGATTCCTGTCGGAGGGGCCAGTAAGCACCCATAATACTTAATATCTAGCTTAGCTTACTGTGTCATTAGTACCTTAGCTCTGGATTAACTCGTAGACCATGGAATTGCTGGAGCTACCAAGCGTCTATGCTCACCTTCCACCACCGTGCCAAAGCGGGCTGAGTGATTTTCCCAATCTTCTTGTGACTGGACTATCGCGCGCTTATCGTAATCAACAAAATTCCACCACATAGTTACTGGCTTAGCAGGCGCGCCACCAATCAGGATGACATGGGTATTTTCAGCAAAATCCAAAGCCACTTGGGTGCGTCCTGGCGCCAAGTAGGCAAACTCATTCGCTGCAAACACCTGACCTTCTACGCTTAATTCCCCTCGTAAGACTAAAACCCCATATTCAAAGTCTGTATTCAGTTCAAGAGAGACCGTCTGAGCGTGTGTACCCGCAATATCCACTGCCATCAAAGGCGAGTAAACTCGAGTCGGAGCCGTATGTCCTGACAACTCACCCACCAATAAGGTGAAATCTACATTGTCTTGCGACCACTTAGGTAGCTCAGGATAATGATCAAAAGCAGGCTCAATCTGTGCATGCTCTGGAGGAAGAGCAATCCACAGTTGCACGGTATGGATACCATCTGATGTCGGCAAGGAATCTTCCGTATGTGAAATACCGTAGCCTGCAGTCATCAAATTCACTTGACCAGGGCGGATCACTTGTTCGTAGCCCAAGCTATCGCGATGTAGAACTTCACCCTTAATCATCCAGGTAAACGTCTGTAAACACGTATGCGGATGGGCACCAACATCCAAAGTATGTTCAGGCCCTACAGGTCCTAAGTGATCTAAGAAGCACCAAGCTCCAACCATTCGGCGCTCCTTCGTCGGTAGCGCTCGGCGGATGGCTAAGCCCTCACCCAGAATAGCTTCACGGGCAATAACTTTTTGAATGGGAGGCAAGTCTTGTGCACTCATAACATTCTCCTTAAGTCCGATTATCAATTCATCTAGTTTCACCTAGCTCGCGCTTGAAATCAAGCCGCGGCACGTAAACGACGTAATAAAAATGGAACAAATAAGAAGAGGAATGAAATCACCAAAAAGGCAATTGACATGGGGGTTTCAACCAACACCGCTGGATTACCTTGACCCGCAGCAAGCGCCGTACGTAATTGCATCTCTGCCATAGGGCCAAGAATCAAACCAATCAATAAGGGAGCAATCGGGAAGTCATATACCCGCATAACATAACCCATTAAACCCACCACAGTCATAAAAGCCAAGTCAAATACTGAACCAGACACGCCCCAAATACCAATCATGGCAAAAACTAAAATCCCTGCATACAGCTGTGGTTTTGGTATTAATAATAGCTTCACCCACATCCCAACCAAGGGTAAGTTCAGTACCAAAAGCATCACGTTGCCAACATACAATGAAGCGATTAAACCCCAGACCAACTCAGGGTTAGTGGTAAATAAGAATGGCCCTGGTTGCAAACCAAAGTTCTGAAACGCCGCCAATAAAATGGCAGCCGTCGCAGAAGTAGGTAAACCTAGCGTTAATAAGGGGACCAAAACGCCTGCCGCTGCAGCATTATTCGCCGCCTCAGGTCCCGCCACCCCTTCAATTGCACCCTTACCAAATTCATCGGGCTTTTTACAGAGTTTTTTCTCTAAGGTATAAGAGAGCATGGTCGGAATTTCCGAACCACCACCAGGAATAGCTCCCATAGGGAAACCAATCACCGTACCACGTAACCAAGGTTTATACGAGCGACGCCAGTCTTCTTTGCTCATCC
>CAYFVY010000056.1:0-12801 GCA_964346715.1 uncultured Pelistega sp.
ACCTAGTAGTCGCCGCACTCAAGGATAATGATGATAACGATACTTAATTGGTTAAAAGAACAACAAATTAGTCAAAAAGCGGATCTTCGACTAGACAGCAGAGACATCCAAACAGGGGATGTCTTTGTTGCTTGTAAAGGCACGAGTCTAGACGGGACTCAATTTATTCAAAAAGCCATTGAGCAGGGTGCTGCAGCGGTACTCGTTGAGCCACATGATAACTTGCCTGAGTATTCTGTTCCGGTTTTAGTCGTGCCTAATTTACGCGCTCAACTCGGCGAGTTAGCGGATGAATGGTATGGTAAACCTTCGGCGAGTGTAGCCGTGATTGCTATCACGGGTACGAATGGTAAAACCTCATGCGCTAACTGGGTCGCTAAAGCCTTAAATTTAAATAATGTTTCATGCGCAACTATCGGCACTCTTGGTACAATTTTGCCGAACGGCGAGAATCTCGGTGGTTCATTAACGACCCCAGACGTGCTCAGCATGCATCGCCTTTTAGCCCAATTAAAGCAACTGAATATATCTGCGGTGACGGTTGAGGCTTCCTCAATTGGTTTAGTGCAAGGGCGTATGGATGGTGTGCGTATTAAGATTGCCGGGTTTACGAATTTAACCTTAGACCATCTTGATTTTCACCAAACGATGCAAGAATATGAGCGCTGTAAGAACCTCTTATTCCAATGGCCTAATTTAGCTCATGCGGTGATTAACCTGGATGATGAAGCAGGGCAGCGTATGTACGCTAATAGCCAAGCGCGCAATACACTGGGTTATAGCTTGCATAATAATCCTGATGCACTAATCCTGGCGAAAAAATATCTCTTTGCCGACTACGGTTTATCGTTCGAATTATCCATGCCTGATGGCGATGCGCAAGTGATTACGCGCTTAGTGGGCGAGCATAATATTTCGAATCTCTTACTAACAGCAGGCATTCTTAAGGCCTTGGGTTGGGGGATTCATAATATTGCCACCAAGATGGCTTTGCTTGAAGCTGTGCCTGGTCGTTTAGAAGTGGTGCAGCCCGTGAGTGGTATGCATTTACAAGGTCTGCCATTAGTCGTGGTGGATTACTCACACACACCTGATTCACTAGAGCATGCGCTAAAAGCTTTACGTCCATCGGCTCAAGCGCTTGGTGGTGAGTTGGTCTGTGTCTTCGGTTGTGGTGGTGATCGTGATTCGGTGAAGCGCCCAATTATGGGTAAAATTGCTGCGGAAAAAGCCGATCGTGTGTATGTCACGAGCGATAATCCACGTACAGAAAAGCCGCACTCTATCTTGCAACAAATCTTGGCGGGGATGCCTAAAGATACTGTGTCGCATACCGATCGCGCGTATGTGATCTTGCAAGCAGTGCTTAAGGCCCAGCCCAAAGACGTTATCTTAATCGCAGGTAAGGGACATGAAACTTACCAAGAAGTGAATCATGAGCGTCATGCCTTTGATGATCGCTTGTGGGCATTATTAGGCCTGATGATGCGTAGCGGGGCGAAAGTACAAACTGACTCGCGTCTGGTGAAAGAAGGCGATATTTTCATTGCCTTAGCCGGTGATAATTTTGATGCGCATGACTTCTTAGCTGATGTAGCGGAAAAAGGCGCATTAGCCACTGTGGTGTCGAAGCATCAGCCGACTCTGAGTTTGCCGCAAATCCTGGTGGATAACACGGAGAAAGCCTTACAAGTAATGGCCAAGGCTTGGCGTACTTGTTTTAACTTACCAGTGATTGCAGTAGCGGGTAGCAATGGTAAAACCACGACCAAAGAAATGGTCGCAGCGATTTTAGCAGCGCATGTTGGGGAGGAGCATTGCTTAGCGACTCAAGGTAATTTAAATAACCATATTGGTGTGCCTTTAAGTGTTTTGAAGCTGAATACAGAGCATCATGCCGCTGTCTTCGAGCTAGGTATGAATCATCCGGGTGAAATAGCGGTCTTGGCCGATATTGCGCAGGCTCGCGTAGCGATTGTGACCAATGCGCAACGCGAACACCAAGAGTTTATGAAGACGGTGGAAGCGGTGGCGCATGAGAATGGTGAGGTTTTTAAAGCCTTACCTGAGCATGGCATTGCCGTCTATCCAAGTGATGAGGAGTTTACTCCAGTGTGGGATAGCTTAGCCGCCAAGCATACACGCATCCTATTTGGTGCTGAATTTGCCCATGTGTACGCCACAGAAATTAAATTGAGTCCAGTAGACACTCACTTTATGTTGAACTATGAGCCTGTACCTGGTCTAAAAAGAGAGGCTAAGGCACGTGTTCCAGTCCATCTGTCTATTCCTGGTGCGCATAATGTACGCAATGCCTTGGCAGCTGCTGCCAGTGCTTTAGCGATTAAGGTGCCATTAGCGACGATTGCACAAGGTTTAAATGAATTCAAAGCGGTAAAAGGCCGTATGCAAGGTCATGCCTTGGCGAACGGTACCTATCTCATTGATGATAGCTATAATGCCAACCCTGATTCAGTTATCGCAGCGATTGATGTCTTAAGTACATTGCCGCAACCCAGCGTACTCGTCTTGGGGGATATGGGCGAGGTCGGTGAAGATGGGCCGCAAATGCATGCAGATGTGGGAGCCTATTCTCAACAAAAAGCTATCCCTCATCTCTTGTGTCTGGGTGAGGCAACTAAAGCCAGTGCGCAAGCATATGGTGCAGAGGCTAAACACTTTGATAATCATGAAGAACTTGTAAAGTATCTACAAGATCTCGACACAAAAACAATTTTAGTTAAGGGCTCTCGATTTATGCGCATGGAGCGTATTGTTGAGGCTATACTTCATGCTTAATGCAAAATTAGGACAATAAAACATGTTATACGAACTGTTTAAGCTCTTATCAGGGAGTATTAAGGCGTTCTCGGTATTTGAATACATTACCTTAAGAGCCATGCTGGCTTGCGCCACGGCAATGGCGATCGGTTTGTTCTTCGGCCCTAAGGTTATTCGTAAACTGACTGAATTAAAAATTGGCCAGGCTGTACGTAGCTATGGCCCACAAGAACACTTAGTAAAGAACGGTACTCCGACCATGGGTGGGGTATTAATTTTAATCGCCATTGGTATCAGTACCTTACTTTGGGCCGATCTCAGTAACCGATTTGTTTGGGTCGTGCTATTAGTGACTATGGGTTTTGGGGCGATTGGCTGGACTGATGATTACCGTAAAGTGGTGTATCGCAACCCAGAGGGCATGTCCTCACGCGAGAAATTCTTCTGGCAAGCGCTGGTGGGTCTTATCGCCGCTATTTATTTAAGTTTCGCCGTATCCGTACCGGCGAATGCAGATCTGTGGCCCTTATTTAAGGATTGGGTCTTAAGTGGTTTTACCATGCCATTACCGTCACGCGCTGACCTAATTGTGCCTTTCTTTAAGAATGTTTCTTATCCCTTAGGTGTATTTGGTTTTGCTGCCTTAACCTGGATGGTCATTGTGGGTGCAAGTAATGCGGTGAACTTGACGGATGGTCTTGATGGTTTAGCGATTATGCCGACCGTGATGGTGGGCGCTGCCTTGGGGATTTTTGCCTATGTAGTGGGACGTGTTGACTACTCGGCGTACTTGCTTTTCCCGTATATTCCTGGTGCCTCGGAAATGATGGTTTTATGCGCTGCTTTAGGCGGTGCAGGTCTTGCCTTCTTATGGTTTAACGCCTATCCAGCGCAAGTCTTTATGGGTGATGTTGGGGCTTTAGCATTAGGCGGTATGCTTGGCACCATTGCTGTAATCACACGTCAAGAAATTGTTTTCTTCATTATGGGTGGTGTTTTCGTCGTTGAAACCTTATCCGTGATGATACAAGTGATGTGGTTCAAATATACCAAGAAACGCTATGGCGAAGGTCGTCGTATCTTACGCATGGCACCGCTCCATCACCACTTTGAAGTAGGTGGTTGGAAGGAAACCCAAGTTGTGGTGCGGTTCTGGATTATTACTATTATGCTGGTTCTTGTTGGTCTTTCAACTCTAAAATTACGTTAATACCATGATTGATTCTACCCTTGCGCAACAGACTATCTTGATTTTAGGTCTTGGTGAAACCGGGTCTGCTGCGGCACGTTGGTGCGTGCAACAAGGTGCGCAAGTGCGTATTGCCGATACGCGTCTACAACCGCCAGGTTTAGAAACCTTGCAAGCGCTTGGTGTAGAACAAGCAGCATGGTTTTTAGGTGAAGAGCAGTGTTATAGCGAGGCTGCTTTAGCAGGTGTGCAGAGCTTGGTCTTAAGCCCAGGCTTGGAGCCGAATGAGCCGAAACTAAGTGCTTTTTTAGAAAAAGCCCGTGCTGCCTCAGTTGAAATTATCGGTGAAATTGAGCTATTTGCCCGTGCGCTTGCTGACTTAGCACAAGCGCAAGAGTATCAGCCTAAATTGCTAGCAGTGACAGGAACTAATGGTAAGACAACCGTGACCACTATGGTCCGTGACATGTGCTTACAAGCAGGTAAAACCGTGCGTGCTGCGGGTAATATCAGCCCTTCGGCCTTAACCGCATTGATGCAAGCCTTGGAAGAAGAACAATTGCCTGAAATCTGGGTGCTTGAATTATCTAGCTTCCAGATGGTTACCACTGAGTCCTTAAAGCCGCAAGCTTCGGTAGTCTTAAATATTACTCAAGACCATCTTGACTGGCATGGCAGCTTAGAGCATTACGCCGATAGCAAAGCGAAATTACTCAAGATGAGTGAATTAGCGGTGATTAACCGTGATGATCCACTTACCCGCGCCATGGTTGAACATATTGATGATCTTCATGTCGCCAGTTTTGGTTTAGATATGCCAGAGCTTGTGGGGGATATGGGCATTGAACAGCTTAATGGGATGAGCTGGTTGTGCGCTATGGATGAGGACGAATTTGATCTTCCTGTGAGTAGCGGACGCAAAAAGAAAATTACCGAGCGCCCAATACGTAAAACAGGCCAGTTTAAGCGCTTAATGCCAGCGGATGCGATGCGTGTGCGTGGGCGCCATAACTCTGCGAATGCCTTGGCAGCAATGATTCTATGTCGTGCGATCGGCATAAACTATGCGCCCTTATTAACAGCCTTGCGTGATTATGAAGCACAAGCTCACCGCTGTGTTTTTGTGCGCAGTATTCAGGGCGTGGACTTTATCGATGATTCCAAAGGCACCAATGTTGGTGCGACTCAAGCGGCTTTACTGGGCATGGAACGTCGTGTAGTGTTAATCGCTGGTGGCCTTGGCAAAGGCCAAGACTTTAGCCCTCTAGCAGGTCCGGTTAAACAGTATGCTCAGGCCTTAGTCTTAATCGGTCAAGACCAGCAGCTGATTGCTGATGCTTTACGTAGCACTGAAGTGCCGATTGTTTTTTGTCAGAGCTTGGAGCAGGCGGTCGAAACCAGCTTGCAGTATGCCAAAGAAGGTGATGTGGTCTTATTATCACCAGCATGCGCCAGCATGGATATGTTTAAAAACTACCATGAGAGAGGCGAGAAGTTCGTTCAAGCGGTAGAGCAGCTCGCACGTGATCAAGGAGAAATGCTATGAGTGTTTTAGCCGGTTTACGTAGTGGTATGCGCACGAGTCGTGCAACACGCACGGCCATGCGAGATTATGACCTTTTATTGGTCTGTGCCGTGGGTGCTTTATTAATCTTTGGCTTGATTATGGTGTATTCGGCCTCGATTGCCTTAGCCGATGGTCCTAAGTTTGTGAATGCCAATCGCTTTTCTTTCTTTTATCGCCATATGGTTTTTATGGGGGCGGGCTTAATCGCTGCGTTTATCGTCTGCCAGATACCGATGCAACTCTGGGAGAAGCGAGCCCTAGTACTCTATATTGTGGGTGTGGTTTTATTAATACTGGTTCTAATTCCCTTTATTGGTCGTCAAGTTAACGGTGCTTACCGTTGGATTCCATTGGGTCCAGTGAATTTCCAGCCCTCAGAGTTTATGAAAGTCGCGATGGTAATTTTTGCGGCATATTACACAGTTCGTAAACAACAAAGCTTACATACTATTAAGGGCGTTTTACCCATTACCTTAGGTTTTTTAGGACTGGTGGTTGCTTTACTACTAAAAGAGCCAGACCTGGGTGCCGCACTGGTTATCGTCTGTATTGTTCTAGGTATTATCTTTCTAGGTGGCGCTAATCTGACCCTATTTATTGGTATGTTAGTCGCTGCGGTATTGGGTTTTGTGGCACTAATTATTGCCACACCTTGGCGTATGCAAAGGATCTTTGCCTATCTTGATCCGTTTAGCGAAGAGCATGCGCAGTCAATTGGTTATCAATTAAGTCACTCCCTGATTGCGATTGGACGAGGTGAGTTTTTTGGTGTGGGTTTAGGCTTTAGTATTGAGAAACTTCACTACCTACCTGAGGCGCACACTGACTTTATTATGGCTGTGGTCGGTGAAGAACTTGGCTTTGTCGGTATCTTAGCGGTTATCGTCTTATTCTTGATTATTGTACGCAAGGGCCTAGATATCGGTCGTCAAGCGATTGCCATGGATCGGGAGTTCAATGGTTTAGTAGCGCAAGGAGTCGCGGTTTGGTTTGGTACCCAGTCATTTGTAAACTTGGGTGTATGCCTAGGCTTGCTCCCAACCAAGGGCTTAACCTTACCTTTAGTCAGCTATGGTGGATCTGCCTTGGTAATGAATCTTGTCGCCGTCGCATTATTGATGCGCGTTGACTTCGAAAATCGTAAAATGATGCGTGGACAAAACGAACAAGCCTATAGAGGAAATAGCATCAATGAGTACGCCTAAAGCATTAATTATGGCTGGTGGAACTGGCGGGCATATTATGCCTGGGCTAGCGGTCGCCCATGAGCTGCAGGCGCAGGGTTGGCAAGTGAAGTGGTTAGGCAATCCAAGCAAGATGGAAGGCAAGCTCGTCCCTAAAGCCGGGATTGATTTGGTGCCATTACATTTTGCGGGGGTTCGCGGCAAGGGCTTATCAACCTTAATTAAGCTGCCGTTTACTTTGAGTAAAGCCTGCTGGCAAGCTCGTGCAGCAATTAAGCAAGCACAGCCTGATATGGTCTTGGGTATGGGTGGTTATGTGGCCTTCCCAGGTGCCTTAATGGCTCGTATGGCAGGTATTCCTGTGGTGATTCACGAGCAGAATGCTGTCGCAGGTAGCGCAAATAAGAGTATTGCGCGTTTTGCTAAGCGTGTGCTGAGCGGTTTCCCTAAAGTCTTGCCGCAAGCTCAGATGGTCGGCAATCCAGTACGTAAAGACTTATTGAATTTACCTTCGGCAGAGGAGCGTTATAGCGCTCGTACTGGTTCATTAAAAATTTTAGTTGTGGGTGGTAGCTTAGGGGCGATGGCCTTGAATGAGCTCGTGCCAAAAGCGGTTGCGCTTATGCCTCATGAGCAGCGCCCACATATTATTCACCAATCCGGTGAGCAACATTTAGATATTTTAGAAGCGAATTACCAAGCGGTTGGTGTGCAGGCCACATGTCTGGCCTTTATTGATGATATGGCTGAGCATATGTCTCAAGCTGATTTGCTGATCTGCCGTGCGGGTGCCATGACGGTTGCTGAAGTCGCAGCAGTCGGTGTAGCGGCCTTATTTGTGCCATTGCCCCATGCGATTGATGATCACCAAACTGCCAATGCTGCTTGGTTGAGTGAAGCGGGAGCCGCTTTTAGTCAAGCACAGAAGAGTTTAAGCGCACAACAGTTAAGTGAGTTTTTAAGTGCCTTGACTCGTGAAAACCTGCAGGAAGTGGCCAGCAAAGCAAGGAAAATGGCCTACACCAATGCAGCTCAAGATATTGCCAATGTATGCGCCGAAGTAATTAAGGAAAAAGCATAATGAAACATAAAATTCGTCGCATTCACTTTGTTGGTATTGGCGGCTCAGGGATGAGTGGCATTGCCGAAGTATTGCTCAACCTTGGTTATCAAATCAGTGGTTCGGACGTCAGTGATACCGCCGTAACTCGTCGTTTGGCTAGTCTCGGGGCGACAATTTTTAATACCCATGAGGCGGCGAATATCGTTCATGCAGATGCGATTGTCACCTCGACAGCGATTCAAAGCAGTAATCCTGAAGTACTAAGCGCACGAGCAAGAAATATTCCAGTTGTGCCACGTGCCATTATGTTGGCCGAGTTGATGCGCCTTAAGCGCGGTATTGCTGTTGCTGGTACACACGGCAAAACAACCACCACGAGTTTAGTGGCGAGTGTATTGGCCGCTGCCGATATGGATCCAACCTTTGTAATTGGTGGTCGCTTAAATTCAGCGGGTGCGAATGCGCGCTTAGGTACGGGTGACTATATTGTGGTGGAAGCAGATGAGTCGGATGCCTCATTTTTGAATCTTCTACCTATTATGGCGGTGGTCACGAATATTGATGCGGACCATATGGATACCTATGGTCATGACGTGGCTAAACTGCGCGGTGCCTTTGTAGAGTTTGCGCAACGCCTACCATTCTATGGAAGTGCGGTCTTATGTACTGACGATGATAATGTACGTAAGATTATTCCATTTATTTCTTGCCCAATTACAAGCTACGGCTTTAATGAAGAGGCGAATTTTCAAGCGGTTAATGTTCAGGCCAAGGGCACGAAAATGTGCTTTACCGTTAAGCGCCGTTTAGTGCAGATGCAAAACCTGCCTGATTTAGACGTGACCTTGAATATCCCTGGTAAGCATAATGTCTTGAATGCCTTAGCGGCAATTGCTGTGGCTACAGAACTTGGTGTGCCAGATGCGGCCATTATTGAGTCTTTAGATAATTTCCGTGGTGTCGGTCGTCGCTTTGCCTATGTGGGTGACTTCGCCGTGCCAGAGAAGAATGGTAATGGACAATTTACCGTGATCGATGATTATGGCCACCATCCAGTGGAGATGGCGGCAACGATTGAAGCGGCTCGTGGCGCTTGGCCAGATCGTCGCTTAGTATTGGCCTTCCAACCCCATCGTTATACCCGAACCCGCGACTGTTTTGAAGACTTTGTTCGCGTCTTAGGTACAGCGGATGCGGTTTTATTGACCGAGGTCTATGCTGCTGGTGAGGCGCCTTTAGTCGCTGCTGATGGTCGTGCCTTAACCCGAGCCATTCGTGTTGCTGGCAAGATCGAACCAGTGTTTATTGAGGATATTAATGAGCTACCACAGGCTATTACGAATTTTGTGCGTGATGGTGATGTGGTGGTGTGTATGGGTGCGGGTTCAATTAATAAGGTGCCTAGTCAAATCGGAGAAATGCTATGAGCGTAGATTTTGGAAAAGTCGGTGTCCTATATGGCGGCACCTCAGCTGACCGCCCCGTATCACTCACCTCAGGTAAGGGCGTGTATGAAGCCTTACTGAGCAAAGGAGTTGATGCTCATCTATTTGATACAGGTGAACGTAGCTTAGCTGATTTAGCAGCACAAAATTTCGATCGCGTATTTATTGCATTACACGGTCGTTTTGGTGAAGATGGATGTATGCAAGGTGCCTTGGAGTTACTTGGTATTCCGTATACCGGTCCTGGTGTGATGGCATCGGCGATCGCTATGGACAAGATTATGACCAAGCGTATCTTGATTGAAAAAGGCATCCCGACTCCACGCTACGCTGTGGTGCGTGAAGAGCAGGATTTACAAGCGGCACACGCACTGTTAGGCTTGCCGATGATTGTTAAACCACCTCACGAAGGTTCGACCTTGGGTTTACACAAAGTTACGCAAGAGAGTGAATTGTCAGCAGCGTTTGACTTAGCCAAACTCTATGAGAGTGAACTCCTCGCTGAGCAATGCATTGTAGGGCGTGAGTTTACCGTGGCGATTATGGGCAAAGGCGAACAAGCCCATGCCTTACCGATTATTGAAATTATTGCCCCGGGTGGTAATTATGATTTCCACTATAAATACGAGTCCAATGATACCCGCTATGAGTGCCCAGCGAATCTACCCGCTGAAGTCACCGCACAGATTCAAGAGTATTGTGTTCAAGCCTATCGTGCTGTCGGTTGCGAAGGTTGGTCACGTGTGGACGTGATGCTAGATAAAGATATGCAGCCATGGATTCTGGAAATCAATACCTCGCCAGGCATGACCAGTCACTCTTTAGTGCCGATGGCCGCTAAAGCGAATGGTATGGACTACAGTGAGTTGTGCATGGCGCTCTTGTCCGAGGCAAATTGCAAGATCTTTAAAGTGCAAGCATAAGGACAAGAGTGTTTAATAATCCGCGTCTTATCAATTTTATTGCGAATATGATCATGCTGCTCGCCAGCGTGGCTATCGTGCTGGGCGCGGCTTATTGGTTTATTCATCGTCCTATGTTTACCATTACGCAGTTGACGATGGAACCTAAAGAAGGCAATGTTCTAGAGCATGTCTCACCAGCCAGCATTCAGAGCACGGTGGCAGGTAAAATCAAGGGGAACTTTTTCACCATTGATTTGAATGAACTTAAGCGTAATATTGAGACAGCGCCTTGGGTGCGCCACGTTGATATTAGCCGAGTTTGGCCTAATGGCTTATTATTGCGTATTGAAGAGCACGAAGCCTATGCGAAATGGAATGAGGATGAGCTAATCAATACGTGGGCGGAGCTTTTTGCTGCGAACCGTGATGAATTGGATAGTGAAATAAATTATCCTCAGTATTACGGGCCAGAAGGATCTGAGCGTTTAGTGGTACAACGTGCGGGTGAATTAGCAACCCTTTTGTCCCCATTAAACTTGCAGATTAATGAAGTGGCTTTAAGTGAGCGCTATGCATGGCGTGTCACTTTGAGTAATGGTGTAGTGTTGATTTTAGGTCGAGATGCGGGGGCAGAGTTAGCTGACCCCCTAGGTGGTCAACAAGGAGCTGTTAGTTTTGCGGCAACAGCTCAACGCTTTGTGCAAGCCTGGCCAGTTTTGTTAGAAAGAAGCCAGGGAAAAAAAGTAACTAAAGTTGATCTTCGGTATACTAAAGGCTTTGCAGTGACATACGAGCCTGTGGTTAATTCAGATAGTAAAGAGAAAAAATGAGTCGAGAGCTGAATAGGGATTTAATCGTTGCCTTGGATATTGGTACCAGCAAAGTGGTTGCTGTGGTGGCCGAGGCCTTAGCTGAAGATGGTAAGTTCGATGTCCTTGGTTTGGGTCAAGCCCCGACTATGGGGGGCATCCGCAAAGGCTCAGTGGTCAATATTGATATTACCGTGAAAGCAATCCAAAAAGCCCTTGAAGAGGCTGAACTGATGGCTGATTGTAAAATTCGCCACGCTTTAGTTGGGATTGGCGGCTGCCATATCAATAGTTTTAACTCAAGTGGGATGGTGGCAGTTAAGGATAAGGAAGTAACCGCTGCTGACGTGAACCGCGTGATTGATACCGCTAAGGCTGTCAATATCTCAACCGATCAGCGTATTTTGCACGTCATCACCCAGCAATTCTTGGTCGATAAACAAGGTGGCATCATTCAACCTGTCGGCATGTCAGGGGTTCGTTTAGAAGTCCGTGTTCATATTGTCACCGGCGAAGAAACAGCTGCTCAGAATATTTTAAAATGCGTGCGTCGCTGTGGTTTAGAGCCGTACAACTTAACCTTAAATCCCTTGGCAGCGAGCCAAAGCTGCTTGACCGAAGATGAGAAAAAACAAGGTGTCTTACTGATTGATATTGGTTCAGGCACGACGGATGTTGCAGTTTATCAAGATGGTTCAATTCGTCATACCCATGTTATGGATGCAGGCGGCGAGCTAATTACCAGCGACTTATCGCATTTATTCCGTATCCCTAACCCTGATGCTGAAGAGCTTAAATTGCTTAACGGTGTGGCCAAGAGCAGCTTAGTGCCAGCCGATGAAGTGATTAGCCTCATGGGAGTGGGTGATCGTGAGCCACGTACAGTCAAGCGCGAGTTAATTGGTGAAATTATTTGTTCTCGTCTTGAAGAGATTTTCTTTGAAGTGGGTGAGAACATTCTTGAAAATGAGCAAAAACCACACTCAATCGTGTTGACGGGTGGTACGGCATTATTACCAGGGATTGTTGAGTTGGCAGAAGATATTTTTGAGCTACCCGTCCGTGCTGGCGTGCCTCTTTATGATGGCAGTTTGGCCGATGTTGTCTGTCAACCACAATTTGCAACGGTGATGGGTTTGCTCAAGCAAGCACGCATTCAATTAGATGATCAGGAATTTACATCTAAGAAACAAAATTTACTGAAAAGAATATGGGATTACATCCTTAATTGAACTATAATGAAGTAGACAGTATCTACTGTTAGGGCATTTTGCTGTGTAAACTGAAATAGAAACAGTGTTTTAATCGCTTGAGGGCACTAGGGGTAGTGCCAGATAGTCATTAGAATCTCTGTTGTAGGGGTTTTATAGGGGTATAAGACACCTAGTCTAGTTTTTTTGCATGGCAGATATGGAGGCGGTTCAAAGAGCAGACCGAGAAGTTACGCGCTGGGCTTTTCTTTGAGACGATTTCCGAAATTTGGGGGTTTCGTTAATGGTTTCAGAAATTAGGAGTTGGGAACATGACTTATGGATTCAGTATTGTTGAGGACAGAAATCCAGGTGGTAATTTAATTAAGGTAATCGGTGTTGGTGGTGCAGGCGGTAACGCAGTTAACCACATGATTGCATCAGGCATTCGCGGTGTTGATTTTATTTGTGCTAATACGGACGCACAAGCGCTTGAATTAACTCAAGCAGAGACCCGTATTCCCCTAGGTAAGAGTGGTTTAGGCGCAGGAGCTCGTCCTGATCAAGGTCGTGCGGCCGCCGAATCAGCTCGTGAAGATATTCGTGCTGCCCTGAATGGCGCACAGATGGTATTCATCACTGCAGGTATGGGTGGTGGTACTGGTACA
>CAYFVY010000057.1:0-2044 GCA_964346715.1 uncultured Pelistega sp.
CCAGCAGGATACCGAGTGCATTAAGGCGACTTATTCTTTCTTTAAAGACGAGAGCACCGATGATTGTTCCTAGGCTAATTACGCCAATATTCATGGTCGTAAAGACTAGCGTTGGATTATCACTAAAGCTTTGGTGGGCTCGGATATAAAATAAGATATTGCCAAAGTTAAACGTGCCTAAGATTAGTCCCGCGATAAGAGAGCGTGCAGTAAAGCGATCTCGTTGTAAGAATAGATAGAGGAACATCAAGAGACCGGCTAGGCTGAAAGTAATAAATAAGCCAGTCGAGAATGTCGTTCCCATCTTCGCCATCTGCTTAAATAGCACATCAATAACACCATAACCAATCCAGACCAAGAGCAGAAAGACTGCGGCATGTTGAGAGCGACTTTGTTTTGCTTGTGGCTTATGTAAAAGACAGAATAGAGCGATAAAAGCCACTGCTAAACTCAGTAAACGAGGCGTTGAAATGGCTTCTGCAAAAATCGTAAAAGAAGCCAGGATAGGAATAAACAAGGACAAGCGCTGGGCCGCATCAGAACGTACTATCCCCGCAGTTTCAACAGCACGTGACATGGCGAGGAAAATACTGGGTAATAAAACTCCTAGAGCTAGATAAATCATCCAGGGTTGATCAGTGCTCAGCAGTGCTTGTGTAGTAGGTAATTTAGGTTTTAAAAAAATCCAAGTTAAACTAATTGCCATCACATAGTTAAATGCAATGGCTTGTTTAATATTAATATTGTTTTGGCGTGCAACCTTCAATAATACAGAGACAATAACGCTACAGATAATGCTAAAAACGAGATAAGACATGAGCGATTGACCTAGTGTTGCGCATGCAAGTCAAGCTTGCTTAATAAGGCCTTATCGGCTTGGACTTGTGGATTGGCTGTGGTTAATAAACATTCACCGTAGAAGATCGAGTTAGCACCAGCCATAAAGCATAGAGCTTGTGTTGACTCATCCATCTGCTCACGCCCTGCTGATAGACGTACCATGGAAGTCGGCATAATAATCCTGGCTACAGCGATAGTGCGAATAAATTCGAAGGTATCAATATCATCGACCTCTTCAAGTGGTGTGCCTGCCACTTTGACTAACTGGTTAATTGGTACGGACTCAGGCGCTGGATTGAGATTTGCTAATTGGCTAAGTAAACCCGCACGTGCTTGGCGTGACTCACCCATACCAACAATGCCTCCGCAACACACCTTAAGACCTGCATTACGCACACGTTCTAGGGTGTCGAGGCGGTCTTGATAACTGCGAGTAGTGATAATTTCACCATAAAACTCAGGTGAAGTATCAAGATTATGGTTGTAGTAATCCAGCCCAGCTTGCTTGAGGCGCTCGGCTTGGCCTTCTTTGAGCATGCCTAAGGTCACACAGGTTTCCATGCCCATTGCTTTTACGGCTTGTACCATAGAGATGACATCATCTAACTGATGTTCCTTCGGACCACGCCAAGCTGCGCCCATGCAAAAACGAGTCGCACCACTATCCTTAGCTGCTTGTGCTGCATTGATGACTTGTTCTAAGTCCATTAAGCGTTCACGCCCTACATCGGTCTGGTAGCGTGAGGATTGTGGACAGTATTTACAGTCTTCAGGGCAGCCGCCTGTCTTAATAGAAAGTAAACTAGAAAGCTGTACATAGTTCTGTGCTTGGTGCTGACGGTGAACTTGTTGTGCTTTAAAAAGTAAATCCATAAAAGGCATCTCAAACAATGCTAAGATTTCTTTTGTGGACCAAGTGGCTTGGTTTGTGCGTGAAATAGAAATAGTATCCATAATCGATGTCTGTTTTGTAAGCGCAAAGTAAATAATGATGCCTTATCGTAGTGTATTGCTAGTGGCTGTGCAATTTTAATTTCTTTTATTAAGAGCTTATTTTGGTGGTTTTTAAGAGAAGTTATTGAGTTTTAATGTATTTTGTATAATTGAGTGTGTTTCTTTTTTATTGTAGGGCTTTTCTAGGGTCTTAAAAATAGTCTATGTTATTGGCATATTCTCGACGTCTAAGCGGTAAGATTCGTACCCA
>CAYFVY010000057.1:2144-12777 GCA_964346715.1 uncultured Pelistega sp.
AATAGTCTATGTTATTGGCATATTCTCGACGTCTAAGCGGTAAGATTCGTACCCAGAGTGCGAATGCAGAGCTTGCGTGTTTTCTTTCTTTTGTCGCTGGCTCAATGAACGCAGGCGGTTTTTTAGCGGTCAATGAATTCACCTCTCATATGTCAGGCATTGTTTCACAGATGGCTGACGCAACGGCTTTAGGCGACTGGCGTATTCTGCTCTGGGGTTTGGGGGCAGCAATGGCATTCATCGCGGGCTCAGCGACGACCACGGTGATAATTCATTTTGCACGTAATAATTATTGGCAAAGTGAGTATGCCTTACCTATCTTTCTTGAAGCAGCTGCATTAATGTTATTTGGCTTGTTTGATGGGGTGCAATGGTATCTACCATGGTTGTGGACATCGCTAACAGTCGCCGTGCTATGTTTTATTATGGGCCTACAAAATGCCATCATTACGGATATTTCCCACTATGCGTTACGTTCGACCCACGTTACAGGCACGGTCACGGATATTGGTATTGAATTAGGTCGATTATTTTATTGGAACCGAGCGGCTAAACGAGATAATAACTTGGTGCCTGTACGTAGTAATTTACGTAAATTTAAATTGCTTTTGCAGGTCTTGATCTTATTCTTTGTGGGTGGGGTTGTTGGTGCCTTAGGATTTAGGCATTATGGCTTTTTATATACGTGTGGTACCGCTGCGATTTTAGTGTATATTGCCTCAGGGCCTATGTGGGATGATATCAAGGCCGTTATACAGCGACGTCGTCGTGCACGTCAACATCGTTAATTTTAGTGGTAATTTCTTGATGCCTTAATAACTTGCAGGGTGATGTGCTGCGAGTAGGGATAAGAAAATAGGCGAGACTTTTGTGGTCTCGCCTATTTTTATATATAAGGTCCAACTGATTAAATTCTTATTCCTTAAGCTCAACAGTTACTGCTGAGCTACAAGACAGAATTCACTGGTATCGCAACTTACTCGTATACATCATACTCAAAGTATTTGTCTGCGATTTTTTGGTAAGTGCCGTCAGCGCGAATTTCTTCGAATGCCTTATTTAAATCAGCCAATAATTGCGTATCTTCTTTGCGAACCGCAAAACCTGTACCCTTACCAAAGATCTCTTCATCAGCGGCTGATGGTAGGGGTGTGCCAATAATGGCAAAACCTTCACCACGAGGGCCTTTTAAGAATTCATCAGCGACACCGTTATCAGCGAAAACGGCTTGAAGGCGACCAGTCACGAGATCGTTAATGGCATCTTCAAAGGTTTTATAGCGCTTAATGTTCGCATCGGTAAAGTATTTGGTGGCGTACTTATCTTGAATCGTACCTTGTTGAATACCGATATCTAGACCCTTGGTTTTCTCTTTCGTGGTGTCTGCATCTAGGCCTTTTTTACCAATAAGAGGGTTAGGTGTGGTCCAAATTTTTTGGGTAAACGCAACGGCACGCTCACGTTCTGGCGTAATGCTCATAGAAGATGCAATCACATCGAATTTTTTGGCGCGTAAGGCAGGAATAATGCCATCCCAAGCTTGGTTTTGGAATGTGCAGGTAGCCTTCATCTTTTCACACATTGCCTTAGCAAGTTCAATGTCAAAACCGACAATTTCACCGCTTGGGTTGGTGTATTCAAAAGGAGGGTATGTGGCATCAGAGCCAAAGCGAATGGTTTGATTTTGCGCGCTTGCTGTCGCACCCGCAAACATTAGGGCAAATAAAGTGGCACCTAACAGTTTGTTTTTGAATGTCATAAGGCATCCTTTCTAAAGTTATTGAAGGTATAAAAATATATAACGTTTTTAAATATACCGTGTTTACGCCTGAAATTCTATATTTTTAGGGCAGGATTTTCACCTAGATGCTTAGTTATTGTTAAGGAATTCAGGATTTATCAGTAGAATTCATGAGTGTTCAAGCGGGATTCATTCTGTATTCTGGGCTTAGTGCTATAGTCCTTGGGCTTTTTAACAATTCTCTGAATTGATTCAGGTAAAATCTAGCGATTGAATAAAGAGAGTTTCATGGTTGATTTTGATATTTTATGGCAGTATTTGCCGCGCATTCTTAGCGGCGCTTTACTGACAATACAGATTGCCGTCGCCTCCTTGCTATTTGCTGTCTTGGTTGGCTTGATCGGTGCTTTAATGCGTTTATCCAAGAGTGCCTTGTTGGCAGGACTCGCTACGGCCTACTCGACGATTGTGCGTGGTGTGCCTGATTTGATCTGGATGCTGATGGTGTATTACAGCGCGCAATTAGGGATTAATGCCTTAACGGATGCCTTGGGGTGGAGCTCGTTTGAAATTAGTCCTTTTTTTGCGGGTGTGTTTACCCTGTCATTTATTTTTGGCGCTTATTTTACTGAGACCTTCCGTGGTGCGATTTTGGCTGTGCCTTACGGGCAGATTGAGGCAGCTCATGCCTATGGCTTAAGTCCTTTACAAGTCTTGTCTCGTGTGACGTTTCCCTTGATGATGCGTTATGCCTTGCCGGGTGTACGTAATAATTGGTTAGTTTTAACTAAGGCGACCGCGCTTGTTTCTATCATTGGCTTAGATGATATGACGCGAGTTGCGCAACAAGCGGGTAGTTCAACGCATTATTCCTTTGCATTTAATATGGTTTCGGCAGGATTGTATTTGCTGATTACCTTTGTCTCGCTCAAGGTTTTTGTCTATCTTGATAAGCGTTATCAGCGTGGTGTGCGTCAAGGAGTTGCTCATGAGTGAGACAATGGATTTATTCTGGTTGGCGCTACAAGACTGTATTGCAGCCTTGCCTATCACCATCTTTTTAACCGTTGTGTCTGTGGTTTTAGGCCTTTGTTTAGCCTTGCCATTAGCCGTAATTTCACAACGTACGAATACCCTAGGTGCACGTCTAACCAATGGCTTTGTCTACTTCTTTACAGGAACGCCGCTTTTGGTGCAGCTTTATATCTTTTATTTTGGTATTCCTAGCTTAGCCGTGGTCAGCAATTTGATGCAAACACCTGGCTGGGGATTTCTGAAAGAAGGATATATTTGGGTACTTACTGCCTTAACATTCAATACAGCTGCCTACTCAACAGTGATTTTCTCGGGGGCGATTCGTAACACTGACCGTGGTGAGATTGAAGCGGCTTTAGCCTATGGGATGAGCAAAGCACAAGCTATGCGCCGTGTTATTCTGCCATCAAGCCTACGTCGAGCTTTGCCTGCCTATAGCAATGAAGTGATTATGACAATGCACGCCACGGCTTTAGCCTCAACCGTAACGATTGTTGAGATTACGGGCGCGGCTAGTTTTTTTAATAGTACATATTATGAGCCGTTTATTGCTTATTCAGCTGCGGCTTTACTGTACTTAGTACTGAATACTATTCTTGTCTTAGCATTTCGACAGGTTGAAAAGCGTTATCTTGCACATTTAAAAAGTCGTCTAGCTTCGGCTTAAACTATGGATTAATTTGTATGCGTAAAGAACTGATACCAATCGAGTTTATGACCCTAGGTGCTGAAGCCTATTTAAGTGCCTTGCACTTTGGTGATGAGTCTGCCCCTAAAGTATATATCCAAGCCAGCTTACACGCCGATGAGCTGCCTGGTTCTTTGGCGACTTATCATTTGCATCAACGCTTGCTTGAGTTAGAAGCAGCAGGAGCGTTACGTGCGCATATTGTGTTAGTGCCTTTCTGTAACCCTCTGGGCTTAATGCAGTCGATTAACTATGCTCATATTGGGCGCTTCCATTTAAGTACTGGGCAGAACTTTAATCGTTTATTTACAGTCCCATTAAAAGACGCGCTATTCACTAAGCTTAAGGAAAATCCTGTAAGTTTCTCTGATGATGTGAAGGCAAATACCCAGCTACTTCGTGGCGTAATGGGTGAAGCCTTGCAGGCTATGCAGCCATCAAGTAATGTGCATTCTTTGCACTTAAATCTCCTACGTTTATCGCATGATGCCGATATCGTATTAGACCTGCATTGCGATAATGATTCTGTTGTGCATATGTATACCCTACCATCGACATGGGAGTTTTTTGAGCCATTAGCTCGCCACTTAGGCAGTCAATGTCAAATGGTCTCTGAGGACTCAAGTGCGAGCTCCTTCGATGAAATATTGTCAACGATCTGGTTAGATTTGCAACGCGCATATCCGAATGAGAAGATTGAGCAAGGACTTTATAGTTCAACTGTAGAGCTGCGAGGTGAGTACGACTTATCGCATGCCTATGCGCAAGCGGATGCAGATGGTATTTTACAGTTCTTGCATGGTCATGGATATCTCACACTTGATGCCAATCAGGTAAAAGAGGCTCCTGCCTTAATCAATGCCCCTCATCCGCTCGAGGGACTGTGCTATGTACTGGCGCCCATGTCAGGAATCGTGGTGTATCACGTGAAACCAGGAGAGTGGGTGGATGTTGGGCAACATATTGCGGATGTAGTTGACCCAATCAATTTACGCTGTGAGCAGATTTATGCACCACATCGTGGATTTGTATTTGCTACCAGTGGTACGCGTCTGGCTATAGGTGAGCGTAAATTAATGAGTATTTCTTGCCCTGAAGATATTGGCCATATTGGCTTATCGCCTTGATAGAGAGGTATGTGTAGAGTCTGCGTGACTCTGGCTTCTACTTAGCTTCTTAGTCATAAATAATGGCCTTACTGCAATTTCGCGGTAAGGCCATATTTTTTTCAGCTCTCAAGAAACCAGTGTTGTAGCGCAATCAGGGTTTTAGCATCAATTATGCGTTGCTCAAGGACGGCTTGTTTAGCTTCTTCTTTACTGAGTAGAACAGTCTGTACAAATTCATCCTCATCAGCTTGAGCTGTGCTGTTTTGGTGTAGGCCATGAGCACGATAGAGGTACATATATTCATCGCAGAATCCAGGGGCGGTATAGAATCCTTGAATAAGTTCTAAACCGCGAGCAGTATATGGGGTTTCTTCTGAAAGCTCGCGTAGCGCGCATTGTTCAGGTTGCTCACCTTGTACGTCAAGCTTGCCAGCGGGAATCTCGAGAATCTCTTTTGCACAAGGGTGACGGTATTGATTGACGAGAATGACTTGGTCTTCAGGAGTAATAGCTAGGATACATACAGCTCCTGGGTGGCGGACGACTTCGCGTGTGGCACTTTTACCGTTCGGCAACTCTACAGTATCCAAGAGGACGGTGACAATTTTACCTTCAAAAAGTGTTTTAGAGTCAAGCAGTGTCTCGTGTAAATTGATATGTTCAGTCATGAGAAAAGTCCTAAAAAATAGTGTTGGCCTACGTAAGTGTTCTATTAGCATACTACTCGAAAGTGATAAGCGTGTTGCACCTTTATGACGAAATGCTAGAGAAGCCTGAAGACGCAGAGGCTTGTGCTTACTTACAGTAATGGAGCGGCTAAGCGAGCCATAGCTTCAATCATGCGTTGACCAAAGTGAGGGCAGTAGTGATCTATACGCTCTGCTGATTCCAATGATTGCATAAATTCGTGAAGGTGTAATTTATTCGCTCGTTCATCATAACCGACAACAAGTAGTTCAAAATTGATGTAAAAACTACGATTATCAAAGTTTGCGCTACCAATAAAAGAGAGGTGACTATCAATCACGATAGTTTTGGTATGCAGCATACGTGGGCCATATTCATAGATCTTCACACCAGCATTAATAAGTTCTTGGTACCAAGAGCGGGTGGCCCAGGTGACCATAATATTATCACTGCGCTTAGGGACGAGAATACGGACATCAAGCCCTTTGAGGGCTGCTGAGGTCAATGCCATAAGGGCTGATTCATCAGGTACAAAATAGGGGGTGGTTAAGTAAATGCGCTGTTGTGCTCGGTGCATTGCCGAGACAATGAGGCGAAGGATGGGAGCGTAGTCGGTGTCTGGGCCTGAGGGAATAATTTGTACGCGATAAGGAGTCTTATTCTGTAGCGTATACGCATCAGGATCGGAGCTTTTTATGCTTTCTTTACGGCGATAGTTCTCACGCGTTACTTTAAAGAGCGAGGTATCCGAGCTGGAGTAGTGCCAGTCTTCTATAAATAGGGATTCTAGCCAAGTCACTGCAGGTCCACTCAGTTTAATATGTACATCATGAAAAGCATTCGGATCTTGACGTAAGTCTTGTGTATCCGTGATATTCACACCACCTGTAAAAGCCACATCCCCGTCGCAGATAACCAGCTTACGGTGATTGCGGAAGTTAACCAATGAAAATAAGCGTCTGAGCGTTAGATCATGGAAGAAACTAAGATGGCCTCCCGCTTCAATAAACGGTCGTAAAAAACCTCGTGTAAGTCGCCAAGAGCCAAGAGTATCAATCATTAAATAGACTTCAACACCTTCTTCAAGTTTTTGGGTGAGTAGGTCTCTTAAGGCTTTGCCAGTCTCATCAGTGGCAAAAATATAATATTCTAAAAGCACGTACTCCTGACTGTCGCGAATAGCTTGAAAAATCGCATCATATGTCGCTTCTCCTCCCGAATATAAATCATAGTCTAAGCTATAGGACATGGGGATATTGGTGGTATTTAAGCTAAGCTTAACGAGTGATTGGTATTTTTCAGGAATTGGTGATTCGTATAGATTAGAGCCCCATAAACCTTGGATTTTCTCTAACATAATCCGACTGCGGCGGCGATTAAGTTTTTGGCGAGTGATTTTTTTGGGGCCAAAGAGATAATAAATAAAGAAACCCAGAATAGGGATAAAACTTAGGGCTAAAATCCATGAAATGGTTGAGGCTGAGCTGCGCTTTTGTAAAAGAATCCACACACCGATGACGATGATGTAAAACCACCATGTATAGATAAACACGGTTTTGTAGTTTTCAGATAGCCAGCTAATCATGGTTCACCTAAGGAAGGACCAATTGTGATGGCTTATTATGCCTTAAATTTGCTCTAAGTGTTATTGAGCCCTTGATTAGCGTGTTTTGAGAAAATTAAGGTATATAGTGTGTTTATTTGACACAGCATTAAGTTATTTATATAAAGTCATTATGTTGTCATCAAAATAGTGTAGGTGAATCTATATAATAATAACTAAGTCATTAGTGCAAACGATTGTACGCGTTTAAAGATTCTACGTGCCTAAATTAAGATTAAGAGCTCAGTAGTTCGTGCTAGCGACCAATATGCATTTTTATCAAAATGTTTACCTACTGGAGGCCACTATGAGCGAGCGCAAACCATTAAATGTTTTATTTCTTTGTAATCATAATACCGCTCGAAGTGTGATGGCCGAAGCCATGCTAAATCATATGGGTAAGGGTAATATTCGTGCTTTCTCTGCGGCTAGTAATTTCAAAGAGGGCGACCAAGTGAATCCCTATGCTTTGCAAACACTGGCAGCAACAGGTATTGATACGAGTGTCTTGCGTAGTAAGAGTTGGGATGAGTTTACGGGTCCTGATGCGCCTGAAATGGATATTGTGATCACCATGTGTGATGAGTCGGTAGGGGAAGCTTGTCCGCTCTGGAAAGGTCAGCCAGCCACCGCGCACTGGAATTATCGAGACCCAGGTCTCGTGCAGGGTAGCGAAGAAGATAAGGTTGCGATCTTCAATCGCACTATCCGTTTATTACATAATCAGCTGGATTTATTGATTAATCTTCCTCTCGAAGATTTAGATCGCTTGGCTTTGGAATACGAAGCCCGTTTATTAGGGGCTAAGGAAGTTGCTGAGGTTTAAGTAGGTATTGAGAAGCTCCTCAGTTCAGAGGCCCTGCAGATAAAGAAGTTCTTCTGAGATTAAAGAAGCCACGGTTCGATTCGAATTCGTGGCTTTCTTAATGTTTGCCTTTCTTGTTGAGGCAGAGGTTGTTAGTGCGGCGGTCTTAATTTGGTGTATTAATTATAGATGCCTTATTTCGGTGATAAGCCTAGTTGCTTATAGGCATCGAGTGCGGCTTGGCGTAAATAAGGATTATTGTTCTCGTTGACAATCCACGTTTCTAATTGGTTTTGTGCAAGGTCTTTGCGTGAAGAGTAGTTGTAGTAGTTAACTAGACTCTCAGTCGCCCAGTCTGCATCCTCTAAGAACGCTAAGGCCATGCCTAGGTTATGCCAAGATGAGCCGCGCTCTGGTTTTATACGTAATGCCAGCGCTAAGATATCTCGCGCTTCTTCAAAGCGTGAAGAGAGGAATAGGGCATAGCCTAAGTTGCCAAGGACTTCTGCATCATAAGGGCTCAGATCATTGGCATCGAGTAAGAGATTGATGGCTTCATCAGGACGGTCATTATGAATTAGCTTAATGGCTTGTGTGTTCAGCTCACGAGCGTGCTTAGCATCGCTGCTCGTCACACCGGTACGTACTTTTTCCTCAGACTTTACTTGCGGTGCTACCTCTGTGACGTAATTATCATTTTGATAATTAGATGTCTGAGTGCTACTCGCCATAAGGCGTAAATCTTGCTCGTCTAGCCAAGTCATGTGTTGAGGTTCTGTTACGGCTAATTTGCCGAGGATACTTGCAGGGACTCCTAGTGCATCAAGAAAGCGCATCATATCAATCGTGTAAGATTTAGCAGCCTGGTTTTCGCCTTCATCTAAGTGTCTGGCGCTGTGTACACCGATGCGAGCCCCTTGTTCATATTCGCGTTTAGTACCTGCCGCATAGACCGTAAAACAAGAGCTCGCGCATAGTGAGTCCTTCATAACGCGGGTGGTGAGATTCGCTTCGCGGACCACGACCGCTAAGTCCATGCCATCGTAGAGTGAGCCTCCTGGAGATTCAAGCTCTAAGGTGTGAATTTCGATACCATTGGCTTTAGCAAATGAAAGCAAGGAGCGCAGCTGATTGCCATCATTAATATCAATATCACCGCTGAGCTTAAGAATGCCGCCACCATCACGTGTTGCACCAGTCACGATGGTTGCTGCTTGAGAGGTGTGGGGCAGAAAACCGGATAAGGCAAGCGTGCTTGCCAGTAGTATAAACTTAGGCTTAAGAAGTACGCGAAGATTCATGGTATTGCTCTTATGAGGTTAATGTTATTTTGCTAATACTGCGTATGCTATTGCATGAGTTTCATGCTACGCGGCAGGTCTCAGTGCTTGGTATAGTCAAGGCCCTTTAATGTGTTAAGTGTAGCATGTGCAGTACTTTAAGCGCGAAATAGATTTAACTCCAGAGTGAGCGATAAATGGCTAGCATTTCCTTTTTGCTTGGTACGCGCGGATTATTATTGGGTGAGCCAGAGGCAAAGGCTTGATCGCACATCGTATCAACCAGGCGATCAAATTCCTCTCTGGTCGCTCCAAACTCAGCTAAACTTGGTACCTTAAGTTCACTATTTAAGTCTTTTAAAAAATTCACAAGAAGCTGATTGCTGGTTTCGTCTGAGTCGTTTGTACTGGCAACTCCTAGAGCTCGTGCGCAGTCTGCGTAACGTTCAGGTGCTGCAGAAATAGAAAATTCAGTAACTGCTGGTAGTAACATCGCATTCGACAAGCCATGAGGCACATGAAAGAATGCACCAATGGGTCTACTCATGCCGTGAACTAGAGCCACGGAAGAATTGCAAAAAGCGATGCCTGCCAAGCTGGCTCCGAGCATCATAGTGGCGCGTGCCTGCTCATCGTTACCATTGTGATAAACCTGTTTAATTGTAGGACCCATAAGGCGTAAAGCGGCGAGTGCTTGTTGATCGCTGTAGGCATTGCGCTTATGACTGACATAGGCTTCAATCGCATGAGACATGGCATCAATTGCTGTATCGGCTGTCGTGCGCGGTGGGACCGTCATGGTTAAGGTGTAGTCGATAATTGTCGCAACCGGCATAAAACCCATGCCAATACAAAGTAATTTTTCATTATTGGCATTATCAGTAATGATAGTGAACTTCGTAGCTTCCGAGCCTGTGCCTGCCGTGGTTGGAATAGCAATGAGTGGTAGGCCTTCCTCATTGACTTGACGAGGAAACTTATAATCGCGAATTACACCACCAAACTTACCTAAAATCCCTATGGCCTTAGCGCTGTCAATTGGGCTACCACCTCCTAGGGCAATAATCGAATCATATTCCCCTGCCTTAAGCTGCGCTACGCCTTGTAGAATTGATTCCTCATCGGGTTCAGGGATAGTGTCATCATAGACATCAGAATTTATGCCTTGGGTCTCTAGAAGGTTTTGAATTTGTTTTACGTAACCGAGTTGTCCCATCATCTTGTCGGTGACGATTAAGGGTTTAGATACTTGAAGGGCTTGCATGATGGAGGGTAGTTTTTCGCAGGCGTTTTTGCCGATTTCCATAATACGCGGTAATAAGATGCTATGGGACATGGGATTCAAACTCATGAAATACAAAAATGAAAACGCAGCGAAAGGTCAGGCTGCAGGGATAGTTATACTCAGCACAATATAACAGAGATAGAGAGGGGGCTGTATTGGCAGTAAACCTTAGAGTGGCATGTGTGGAGAGGATGGGGTGAGAGTGATGGGGAGGGTATGTTAGAAGGTAGGAGCGGAATCGCTAGAGAGGAAGGGGGGTGATGAAGGTATCAAGTGTATAGACGTAAAAAAACCACTTGAATAAACAAGTGGTTTCTTAGGAATTTTTTGGCGGAGCGGACGGGGCTCGAACCCGCGACCCCCGGCGTGACAGGCCGGTATTCTAACCAACTGAACTACC
>CAYFVY010000058.1:0-7009 GCA_964346715.1 uncultured Pelistega sp.
ACGACCGAGAAGCCTTGAGCATGGGCGTGTGTCCGAATGGCGTAACCAATATCACCTAAGGTATTGCCCGGTTTAACTTGCTCGATACCTAACCACATGCACTCAAAGGCAGTTTCGGTTAATTTTTTCGCTTGAATAGATGGCTCACCAATCATAAACATGCGACTTGTGTCGCCAAACCAACCGTCTTTGATAATGGTGATATCAATATTCATAATATCGCCATTCTTTAAAATACGATCACCCGGAATCCCGTGACAAATGACATTATTAATAGAGGTGCAGATACTGGCAGGGTAGGGTGTGTGGCCAGGTGGAGCATAACCAATCGTCGCCGACTTAACCTTGAGAACATTATCAATATAATCAATCACTAGGCGATCTAACTCACCTGTGGTGACACCCGCTTTAACGAAAGGGGTAATATAATCGAGTGCTTTAGCTGCATCTTGGCAGGCTGCACGCATTTTTTGAATATCATTAGGGTTTTTTAAGATAGACATAATCACTTGAATAAATTATAAAAATCAAGGTATAATTATAGGCTCATTTGGAAAATATTCTGAAGAAACCTTAACCACTCTTAAAGAAAGTTCAAAATGGACTGATTTTAAGAGATTTTTTATGCTTAGAAGAGATAGCGAGATATCAAATCAAGTTGATTCCAAAATCGAGTTAAAAAACGAGTTATTTTTGAAATCGAATTGCTTTTAAAGTCGAGTTATTCATTTTAAGTAAATAGCGTGCGGGCCGCATAGGGTGTTGAATTAGTCAATAAACACGGACCTTGCACAAGACATAACCCTGTGGAGTATATACATGTCATTAATGCGTCAAATGCTAGAAGCTGGTGTTCACTTTGGTCACCAAACCCGTTACTGGAACCCAAAAATGTCTCAATACATTTTCGGTCAACGTAACAAAATCCATATCATCAACTTAGAGAAAACTGTTGCTAAATACTTAGAAGCGGTTAACTTTATTCGTCAAGTAGCTGCTCAAGGTGGCGAAGTTTTATTCGTTGGTACTAAGCGTTCTGCTCGTGAAATCATTGCTGCTGAAGCAACACGTGCTGGTGTTCCTTATGTTGATAACCGCTGGTTAGGCGGTATGATGACCAACTTTAAGACTGTGAAGACATCTATCAAGCGTCTAAAAGATATGGAACAAGCGCAAGCTGACGGTACAGCTGACCTAATGATCAAGAAAGAAGCACTTATGTTCTCTCGCGATCTAGAAAAGCTAAACAAATCAATCGGTGGTATCAAAGAAATGAGCAAATTGCCTAGCGCATTGTTCGTTGTTGACGTCGGTTACCACAAAATTGCTATTCAAGAAGCCCGCACTTTAGGTATTCCTGTAGTAGCTGTTGTGGATACAAACCACTCACCTGATGGTATTGACTACGTAATTCCTGGTAACGATGACTCTGCGAAAGCAATTGAGTTGTACGCAGCCGGTATTGCAAACGCGATCTTACAAGGTCGTGAACAACGTCTTAACGGTGTTGTAGAAGAAATCCAAGCTGAATCTGCAGAAGCAGACTTCGTGGAAGAAAACACTGAAGAGTAATTGAACGTGCCTCATTGTTGTCACAACAATGAGATATCCTTCAACGTAGTGGATCTTGTCTAAATTTCCGTTCCAAGCATAGGCTTGAAACAAACAAATATATTGGAGAAACAATGGCTGAAATTACCGCTGCAATGGTTAAAGAATTGCGTGAGAAAACCGACGCTCCTATGATGGAGTGTAAAAAAGCACTAGCTGAAGCTGGTGGTGATATGGACCGCGCTGAAGAACTTCTTCGTGTAAAACTTGGTAATAAAGCAAGCAAAGCCGCTAGCCGTGTAACAGCCGAAGGCTTGATTGGTGTGTATATCGCTGATGACGCTAAAACTGGTGCATTAGTTGAAATTAACTGCGAAACTGACTTCGTTGCGAAAAACCAAGATTTTATCGATTTCGTTAACGCAATCGCTAAAGAAGTAACTGTATCAAATCCTGCTGATGTTGCAGCACTTGCTGAGTTGCCAATGGGTGAAGGCACTGTTGAGTCTACTCGTGCCGCTTTAGTTGGTAAAATCGGTGAAAACATGAGCATTCGTCGTTTCCACCGTATCGCTACAGAGAACTCTTTAGCAAGCTATGTACACGGTGGTCGTATCGGTACTCTAGTTGAGTTTTCTGGTGATGCTGACGTTGGTAAAGACGTGGCAATGCACGTTGCTGCAACTAAACCTAAAGCATTAGATGCTTCAGGTGTACCTGCTGAAGAAATTGAGAAAGAGCGTTCAGTTGCTGCACAGAAAGCGGCTGAATCTGGCAAACCTGCTGAAATCGTCGAGAAAATGGTTGAAGGCACGATTGCTAAGTTCTTGAAAGAAGTAACTTTATTGAACCAACCATTTGTTAAAAATGACAAATTAACGGTTGAGCAAATGTTAAAAGAGAACAAAGCTTCTGTTTCTAGCTTTGCTCTGTACAACGTTGGTGAAGGCATCGAAAAAGCCGTTACTGACTTTGCTGCTGAAGTAGCTTCTATGACTCAAGCCTAATTAGGTTTGTAGGCTATTTATCCCCTTTATAGGTGCTTGCTTAATTTTAAGCATCCACTTCACTAAAGGGGATTATTTTTGTGTATTGCATTCGTAATCTTGTTAAAATGACAAGGTTTATATTATGAAAAAGGACGTTAGGTCATGACTACTGGATACAAACGGGTATTGCTAAAACTTTCGGGTGAAGCGCTAATGGGTGAAGATGCGTTTGGCATTAATCGCACGACCATTATCCGAATGACCGAAGAAATTGCCGAAGTGGCTAAGTTAGGTGTGGAGTTAGCTGTTGTTATCGGTGGCGGTAATATTTTCCGTGGTTTAGCACCAGGTGCACAAGGTATGGATCGCGCAACTGCTGACTATATGGGTATGTTAGCGACTGTCATGAATGCCTTAGCACTGCAAGATGCATTGAAAAATCATGGTGTTGTTGCACGTGTACAATCCGCATTAAATATTGATCAAGTGGTTGAACCTTACATTCGCCCTAAGGCATTGCGTTACCTAGAAGAGAAAAAAGTGGTAATTTTTGCTGCGGGTACAGGTAACCCATTCTTTACAACAGATACCGCTGCTGCATTGCGTGGTGCTGAAATGGGTGCTGAGATTGTATTAAAAGCGACCAAAGTTGATGGTATTTATACGGCTGACCCTAATAAGGATCCAAGCGCCACTCGCTATAATCGAATCACGTTCGATGAGGCGATTTCACGTCGCTTAGAAGTCATGGATGCGACAGCGTTTGCTTTATGCCGTGACCAAAAATTACCGATCAATGTTTTTTCAATTAATAAGCCAGGTGCCCTGAAGCGTGCTGTCATGGGTGAGGACGAGGGAACATTAGTTCACGTTTAAATTGGCTTAACTATTAAAAGGTATTCAAATAATGAGTATTTCAGAAATTAGTAAATCAAGCGAAACCCGCATGGGTAAATCGATTGAGGCATTTAAAAATAACTTATCTAAGATTCGTACAGGCCGTGCACATGCAGGCATTATTGACCATGTACAAGTTGAGTACTATGGCTCGATGGTACCAGTCAGCCAAGTTGCTGCAGTATCTGTCGTTGATGCACGTACACTGAATGTTCAGCCTTGGGAAAAACACATGACTGCTCCTATTGAGAAAGCCATCCGTGAGTCAGATTTGGGTTTAAACCCTGTGGCTTTAGGTGAGTCAATCCGTGTACCAATGCCAGCTTTAACTGAAGAGCGTCGCCGTGACTTAACTAAAGTGGTTCGTTCTGAAGGCGAAGATTGTAAGATTGCAGTACGTAACTTACGTCGTGATGCGAATGATTCATTCAAGAAATTGCTTAAGGATAAGGATATTTCTGAGGATGATGAGCGTCGTGCGCAAGATGTTATCCAGAAGATGACGGATAAATTTATTGCTGAGATTGATACCTTAGTTTCTTCTAAAGAAGCTGAGATTATGAAGGTTTAAACGCGTGAGTTCAGCTCAACATAGTTCTACCCTGACTGTTCCTGAGAGTTCAGCGAAACCAAAACACATTGCCATCATTATGGATGGCAATGGTCGTTGGGCGACACGTCGTCACTTACCGAGAACGGCAGGCCATATTCGTGGCGTTCAGGCCGTTCGACGTGTAGTGCAGTACTGTGGTGAGCAGGGTGTTGATTATTTGACACTCTTTGCTTTTAGCTCAGAAAACTGGCGCCGTCCACAAGAAGAAGTTAATTTGCTCATGCGCTTATTTGTGCGTTCCCTACAAAAGGAAGTGATCAAATTACACCAAGGAAATATACGCCTACGTGTGGTCGGGGATCTGTCAGCCTTTGATGCAAACTTAGTCAAGCTCATCCACGAGGCTGAAGCACTTACGTGCAACAATACCTCTTTAACCCTCACGATTGCTGCTAATTACGGTGGTCGCTGGGATGTGCTTCAAGCCATTCAAAAGCTTGCGCAAGCACGCCCGAATGCTTGGCAGGAAGGCGAAACCATACAAGAGGCCGATCTTGCGCCATACCTGAGTATGGCATGGGCGCCTGAGCCTGATTTATTTATCCGTACTGGCGGTGAAAGTCGTATTTCTAATTTTCTCATTTGGCAGTTAGCGTATACTGAACTGTATTTCACTGACAAGTATTGGCCCGATTTTAGTAACAAGGATATGGATCAAGCGATTGCTTGGTACGCTCAAAGAGAGCGTCGATTTGGGCGCACGAGTGCACAACTCCACACACCATCATCATAATGGAAAGGGCTCGCAGTCTGGCGGGCTCAAATTTACTATGCTAATTACTCGCGTTATAACCGCTGTTGTTTTGCTGCTGATTTTAGCGGTTTTAATTTCTCTATCTGATCCTTTGTACTTTGTACTCTTTATAAGTTTGGCATCTGCTACCTTAGCCTATGAGTGGTTACGTATGACCTTGCCAAGTAAAGCTAAGGAGCCCATTGCAGCGGTAATTGGTATTGGTATGTTTATTCTGTTTGTACTGGCATATTGGTTATTTATGTCTGGCGAACAGAATAATATAGTTACTATGCTGCATCAGCCACTGGCATTAAATTCTAGTCCTTGGGCCACAGCAGTTTTTGCGACATTTATTATGCTGCAATTCTTTATCAGCTTTATCTGGATTTTTCTTATTCCCATGAATGTGTATATTGGGAATACCAGTACTAATGCTGAAAGTACTATGCACAGCATATGGGCGATTTTTGCTGTAAGTTCAGCGTGGTTTGCTATTTTAGCGACGTATTTATTTTTAGGCTCTTGGTTCTTACTTAGTTTTTTAATCATTATTTGGGCAGCGGATATTTTTGCCTATTTTGGTGGTCGCTTTTTTGGTGGTGCTAAATTAGCACCCGCAGTTAGTCCCGGAAAAACACGTTCAGGTGCACTTTGCGGCATGTTAGCGGTAACTATTTGGATGCTAGTGAGTGCTTATATGGACAATACATTCGCCGCTATGATCTTACGCGACATGGGTTTAGCAGGCGTTGTTGGCGTGGGCTTACTTATGGCTGTTGTCTCAATTGCAGGAGACCTCTACGAGTCACTCATTAAGCGTCGTGCGCAAGTAAAGGATTCTTCTCGTTTATTGCCTGGTCATGGTGGGGTATGGGATCGCTTAGATTCAGTCATTGCTGTTAGCCCATTTGCCATGTGTTTTGTATTTTTATTCTATCTACAATGATGTCAGTACAAAATATAACTGTTTTTGGCGCGACAGGCTCGATTGGTGATAGCACTTTAGATATTATTGCAAGCCATCCAGATCGTTATCGTGTTTATGCCTTAAGTGCATTTTCTCGGGTAGATAAATTAGCCAACTTAGCGCATAAATTTGCGGCAAAAGTGGTTATCGTGCCGGATGAGCAAGCCCGTCAGAAATTTATCACGCATTACTCGGCTTTAAATACGCAGCAAGCAGTGCCCGAGGTTCGACTTGGCCAAGCTGGTCTATGTGAAACAGCAAGTGATCCATGTTCTGAAACTGTGGTTTGTGCTATTGTGGGTGCCGCTGGTTTGCCAAGCGCATATGCAGCGGCTCAGGCGGGTAAAAAAATTCTCTTGGCAAATAAAGAGGTGCTGGTTAGCGCAGGTGCTTTATTTATGCAAGCCGTAGCTGATTCTGGGGCACAACTATTACCTCTAGATAGTGAGCATAATGCTATCTTTCAATGCATGCCGGCTGACATGAGTACGAAACATGTCAAAAAACTTATTCTTACGGCTTCTGGCGGCCCCTTTCGTCTGACACCTTTGGAGCAACTTACGGCGGTGACACCAGAACAGGCTTGTAAGCATCCTAATTGGGATATGGGGCGTAAAATCTCTATTGATTCGGCCACTATGCTCAATAAGGGCTTAGAAGTCATTGAAGCTAAGTGGTTGTTTAATGTCTCGGCGCAAGACATTGATGTCGTTATTCATCCACAAAGTACAATCCATTCTTTAGTGCAATATATAGATGGTTCATTGTTAGCACAGCTTGGTAACGCAGATATGCGTATCCCTATCTCATATGCTTTAGCGTATCCTGAACGGATTAGCCATAATGCTGCTGAGTTCGACCTCGCTAAACTAGTGCAATTAGACTTTCAAGCTCCTGATTATCAACGTTATCCTTGTTTATCATTAGCCTTTCAGGCACTCAAAGCAGGATTGGCTGAATGTGCAACCTTAAATGCAGCCAATGAAATCGCGGTTGAGGCTTTTCTACAAGGTCGTATTGCTTTTACCCAAATTGCTCAGTTAATAGAGCGTATGCTGAATCAAGTCACTATGCCTAACATTCTCGATATAGAGCATGTGATCGCTTTTGATACTCAGGTTCGTCATGAAAGTCAGCAATCTTTACTGAGTTTGTGCTAAGGCTTAGGTTTACGTGATTACACGTATGGTGTAGATAGATTCATCATACTTTAAAAGAGATATTCCCATATGTTCAGTTTGTTTACCTTTTTAGTG
>CAYFVY010000058.1:7109-9531 GCA_964346715.1 uncultured Pelistega sp.
CATCATACTTTAAAAGAGATATTCCCATATGTTCAGTTTGTTTACCTTTTTAGTGACCATTAGTGTTGTTGTTGTGTTCCATGAGTGGGGGCACTATATTGCAGCACGCTTTTATGGCGTAAAGGTTGAGCGCTTTTCTTTAGGTTTTGGTAAGGTTTTACTAAAACGCACGGATAAGCGCGGCACAGAATGGGCAATTTCGATGTGGCCTTTAGGTGGCTATGTTATGCCACAGGCGGAACCTAATCCGGCGGCTCCTGACTATGAGGTAGGCCAATCTATCATAGAGAAAACTTCATGGCAGCGAATTGTGATTTATGCTGCAGGTCCTGCGTTCAGTTTCTTACTTGGGATTATTATCTACACGGGTTTTAATTGGTTTGGTACGTACGAGCCAGTAGCTAATTTGGTTGAACCACCAAGCCATACGGCTGCTGCTAAGGCTGGTGTTAAGGCCGGTGATCGGCTACTTGCGGTCAATGGCCAAGCGGTCGCGAGCTGGACACAAGCTGTTGAAGAACTAATGGAGCCAATGACCCTAGGTCAAAGTGTTGAGCTAACGCTTGAAAGTCAGAGCTCATCACAGCGTCAGCTTACTTTACAATTTGAGAAATATGAAGGTAGTTTTGAGCGCGTAAACTTACTGCAAGACGCTGGCTTAATGCTGCAGGCTCCAAAGCCTTTTTTATCCCGAATTATTCCAGGTGGCCCTGCTGAACAAGCAGGCCTGCGCGCGAATGATATTATTTTACGCGTTAATGATCAAGTAATTAGCGCGGCATCGCAGCTATTAAGCATCATCAAAGAGCACCCTGAGCAAACCTTAAGTCTGAGCGTCTTAAGAGACAATATTCCGGTTTCACTAATGATTACACCAATGCGATTCGTTACCGAAGAAGGCGAGGTAGTTGGTCGTATTCAGGCTGAAATTGGTGCGCAGTATGAAGAGGTGTTAGTGCGTTTTGGCCTCTTAGGTGGTGTCGTGAAAGCAGTGAATAAAACTTGGGATACTGCTTGGTTTTCTTTACGTATGATGTTTAAGATGTTAATGGGCGAGGTATCGATTAAGAATATTAGTGGCCCGGTCACCATTGCAGACTATTCAGGCAAAGTAGCATCTTATGGTTTAGATCGTTTTATTCAATTCATTGCGCTTATCAGTATTAGTATTGGTGTCTTAAATTTACTACCAATTCCTGGTCTAGATGGAGGCCAGATGGTGATTAATTTCATTGAGATGGTACGTAATCGTCCTTTATCAGAAGAAGTATCCGGCACTGTGTCACGAATCGGCTATGGTTTGTTGTTATTATTAATGGTATTTGCCTTTAGCAATGATATAAGTCGTTTATTTGGCTTACATTAATTACTTTATTGTCACGAGTCTGGATGCAAACTGCACAAAGTCTTGAATATGCCTTAAAATGCTAAGTTATTGAAAAAATCATCACAATTTCCCAAGGATGTACGAATGAATGTTCGCTCATTGAAATCGCTTAAGAAGAAATCACTTGCCCTTGCCTTGACGGCAATGCTTTTACCTACGGCACATGCGTTTACGCCATTTGTAGTGAAAGATATTCGTGTCACCGGATTAAAAAGTGCTGAACCAGGAATGGTTTTTAGCTACATACCAGCCCGCGTTGGTCAAACCTTTAACGATGAGCTAGCAACAGACTCTTTACGTCGCTTGTATGCGACTGGTCTGTTCAATGATGTGAATATTACAACGAGTAATGGTGTTGTACATATCGCGGTTGATGAGCGTCCTACTATTTCATCGGTTTTATTTGAAGGCATGAAAGCATTTGACAGTAAGTCATTAACTAAGCAGCTTGCTGATTTAGGCTTTGGCGAGGGACGTGCTTTTGACCCTGCATTAATGGACCGTGCATCGACAGAGATTCGTCGTCAATATGTAGCTAAGGGTAACTATAGCGTTGATGTGCAACCAACTTTAACACCGTTACCGAATAATCGTGTTGGTGTCAGCTTTAGTATTAACGAAGGTAAAGTTGCTCGTATTAACGATATTAACTTTGTTGGTAATGAAGCGATTTCAAGCTCAGATCTTGAAGATGAGATGGACTTAACAACGCCAGGTTTCATGACTTGGTATACAGGCTCTGATAAATATTCTCGTGAAAAACTCGATGGTGATGTTGAGAAAATTAGAGATTATTATTTAAATCGTGGTTATCTAGATGTTAAGGTCGATGCGCCACAAGTCACTATCTCTCCTAACCTTGAAGATATTGCCCTGAACTTAACGGTTCATGAAGGTAAGCCCTATACGATTCGTCGTGTTCGTCTAGCGGGTGATTTACTAGGGATTAATGATGAGCTTCAAAGTGTAATCACTTCTAAAGAAGGTGAGGTCTTTAATATCACTAAGGCACGTGAGTCTGCGAATGCTATGTCA
>CAYFVY010000058.1:9631-12168 GCA_964346715.1 uncultured Pelistega sp.
TCGCGTGAGCGTATTGAGCGTTTAGGCTATTTTAATAATGTCGATATTACGCAACATAACATTCCGGGAACGGATGACCAAGTTGATATTAACGTTGATGTACGCGAGAAACCAACTGGTTTAATTAACTTTGGCGTAGGTTACGGCTCTACAGACAAATTGTCTTTCCAAGCAGGTATTAGCCAAGAAAATATCTTTGGCTCGGGTACCGACTTATCACTTAACTTTAATACCAGTAAATATAATCGTGGTTTAGTGTTAACTCACACGGACCCATATTGGACAACGAGCGGCATTAGTCGTACTTCAAGCCTATACTATCGTCTAGACCGCCCCTATAACACGGACTTAAATCAAGACGAGGATAGCTATCGTATTCGTTCAATCGGTTTTGGAATGAACTTTGGTATTCCTATTTCTGAAAATGATCGTATTTTCATGGGAGCTACTTTAGAGAATAACTACATTAAATTACCGCATCAAAATAGCGGTTTAGTGGTACCGCAAGCGTACCGTGATTTTGTCTCTGAGTATGGCGAAAAAAGTAATGTTGTTATCTTTAACTTAGGTTGGGCCAAAGATACGCGCGATAGTGCACTAGCGCCAACTCGTGGCTACCTCACCTCATTGAATGCAGTCGGTGGAATAGGTGACTTGAAATACTATATTTTAAGTGCTCAACAACAATACTACTTACCGCTTAGTAAAGACTACACCTTGGCCTTTAACGTAGCTGCAGACTGGGGTAAGAGTTATGGTAGTGCGAAGACATTCCCAGTGATCAAAAATATGTATGGTGGTGGTATTGGCTCAGTACGTGGTTATGAAGGTGCTTCATTAGGCCCACGTGACCCTGTTTCTGGTGACTACTTAGGTGGTTCAACACGCTTGTTAGCGAATGTACAGTTGTTTTTACCATTCCCAGGCACACAGAATGACCGCTCTTTACGCTGGTTCTTATTTGCTGACGCAGGTAAGATTGGTACTTCAGGCGGCACTAAGTGTACGACAGGTAATGCACGTCACGGCGGTATTGTAGAGGATCCTTGCGGCTGGCGTTATTCTGCTGGTGTAGGTTTATCATGGCACTCACCATTAGGTCCATTGCAACTTTCCTACGCACGTCCTATCAGTGCTAAGCCAGGCGATAATAAACAACAGTTCCAATTCCAGATTGGTACCTCGTTCTAAATTGATACATCCTGTAATGGTTCTCACCACATAAAAATATAATGTGGTGCAACCATTCGGATTATAATCATCACAGCTTTAAATTTCTTATTTCAAGGTTTTATAATGAATCGTTTAGTTAATACAAAATTTGCTTTAAATACGATCGCACAATTAGCGTTAGTATCTGTTTTAAGCGTTTCTGCTACGACAGCTTTTGCTCAAACAGCTCAAAAACCTGCTGCGGCGCCTGCTTCTGCACCTGCTGAGCAAGCTGCAGTGACAACAATCAAGATTGGTTTTGTTAACACAGAAAAATTACTTCGTGAATCTACTCCTGCCAAAGAAGCTGAAACTAAAATTGAAGAAGAATTCAAAAAACGTGATGCTGATTTACAAAAACTAGCCAATACTCTTCGTACAAAATATGAGGATTTTGATAAAAACGCACCGGTAATGTCTGACGCGGATCGCACTAAAGCGCAACGTGAACTGACTGATTTAGACACAGATTTACAACGTAAGCGTCGCGAATTCCAAGAAGACTTTAACCGTCGTCGTAATGAAGCATTTGCCAACATTGTTGATAAAGCCAATGCAGCGATTAAAGACATTGCAGAAAAAGAAAACTACGACTTGATTTTGCAAGATGCAGTGACAGTTAGCCCACGTGTTGATATTACTGATCATGTTATTAAGGTTCTTAACGGTAGTAAATAATCTATGACCACAGTACTTACGAACTCCCAAGCGATCGCGCTTGACACACTATTATCACAAGTGGACACACGAGGTCTAGATTGGGAAATCGTAAATCCTCAAGGCAAACCGATACCTCTTATTCGTGGTATCGGTGCTTTAGCGGATGCAAGTACAGAAGAAATTGGTTTTTTATCGAATCCTAAGTTCTTTTCTCTGCTGGCGACAACGCAAGCAGCAGCCGTTATTTTGCCGCAACGAGCAATAGACTTATTACCTGAGTCAACGAGCTTTGTTAGTATTCATTGTGAAGATCCCTATTTATTGTATGCACGTATTACACAGTGGTTTGATCAATTCCGCTTGAATTCAATTCCGCGTATGATTGATGCACATGCTGTGGTACATGACAGTGCTAAAATTGGCAAGAATGTATCTATTGCGCCGCATGCGGTGATCGGTGCTAATGCTGAAATAGGCGACAATGTGATTATTGGCGCTTGCACTGTGATTGGTGAGCGCGTCAAGATTGCTAAAGACAGTCATATCTATGCCAACGTGACGCTATATCATGATATTGAAATTGGCGAGCGTTGTATTATTCATAGTGGCAGTGTGCTTGGCGCTGATGGTTTTGGCTTTGCGCCTGATAATACACAAGAGAAGGG
>CAYFVY010000058.1:12178-12690 GCA_964346715.1 uncultured Pelistega sp.
AAATTTCACAATTAGGCCGTGTCATTATCGGTGATGACGTTGAAATTGGAGCATGTACGACAGTAGATCGTGGTGCTCTGAACGATACAATCATTTCTAAGGGTGTAAAACTCGATAATCAAATCATGATTGGTCATAATTGCCAGATTGGTGAACATACAGCTATGGCTGCCTGTGTGGGAGTCGCTGGTTCAAGCACTGTCGGTAAACGCTGTACGATTGCCGGCGCTGGTATGCTGTCTGGCCATGTCACTCTAGGTGATGACGTGCATATTTCGGGTGCGAGCGGTGTTATTTCAGATATTAGTAAACCAGGTCGTTATACCGGAATGTGGCCAATTGCAGAACATAGTGAATGGCAGAAGAATGCCGCTGCCTTATCGAATCTTTATGAATTGCGCCGCCGAGTCCAGAGCTTAGAAAAAGCCTTGGCTAAACTGGTTGAGGCAGATACACAAAGCTAAATACGCCTACAGTAGATAAGCTTCCCACCTATTACTAATTGGTGACGG
>CAYFVY010000059.1:0-4290 GCA_964346715.1 uncultured Pelistega sp.
AAAATCTAGAATTCACAAAACAATTGACATTTTGCCACGTTCGGTCGTAAGACTCATTAGAATAGACGTTTTATGCAAAAACAGTTATCTATATGTGGGGACTATCTTCTCTTTTTCTAGCCACATGGCAATTTTTTACTACTTTAGGCCTATTATTCGTATTGGCAGGTGGGGTTTTTGCGTCTTTATGGATATTGTTATTTTGTAAACTGCAGTGGCGTCGCACACAACAAGAAGCATGGATCGGTGTCTATCGTTTCTGGGTGCGTTTCTTTGCGCTTGCCTTGACACTGTGCTTTTCAGTTTCCATCCCTCTTTTAATTCAAGTCGGCACGGTGTGGCCTACTTTGTTGATGAAGCTTGTTGCTGTCGTCGGTCCCATCCTGAGTTTGCTCGTGCTTTTAGCCTTTGTGACTAAGCTGGTTTTTCTGAATATTATGTTATATCAGCAAAATCGTGTATCGAATTGGGTGCACAACGGGGCAATTTTGTGTGCCTGTTTAGGTTTTACTGCTGTTTTATACTTAATTCTTATTCTAATTTCTTGGGCCAATGAACCAGTAGGAACTGAAATCCTTAATGGTTTGCATCAGGTTAGGGATTGGCCAAGTATATTATTACAACCGCAAATTATTTGGCGTGGAGTGAAGTTCCTCAGTTTTGGTTTAGCCATCCAAGCCTTTCTAATGATGGGCATAAGTGCATGGCAGGGTATAAAAAGACCCTTAAATGCAAGTGAAAACTTAAGTTTTAAGGTGGGGGCTGGTGCCGGTTTTCTAGCCTTGTGCTTGGGACTTGGTTTGCTGTTATGGGCCTATTTTTATGCGCCTGAATTATGGCAGTCCTATGAATTACCTAAGCATTGGTTAGTTAATGTTTTGCGCATGTTTGTCTGGTTTATGTTGGCGCTGATGCTCTGGGCGGCTTTTTGGGTTTTTGTGCTTAAGCGTGATGTTATGCGTATGTCTAAAAAGACCTTACGTCTCTATTCTTGGTTCACGTTTTCTGCGGCTACCCTAGTGTTTATTGCAATGCTTTTATGGGTTCAGGATGATTTGCCGGCTTTAGTGGGGGAGACGATTTTAGTGCTTGAGGTATTTCGTGACCCTGGTTTCTGGCCATTAGCGTTCAGCACATTTGCCTATCTTGCTTTGTTTAGTGCTTTGCTCTTTGGCTTTTTACAAATGCTTTACCATGCAGCCCGTTTTGGAGTAGTTCCTGTGCGTAAGATTAGGAGGACGGCATGATTGACGGTGTGGCAGCCTCTTTGGGCTTGAACGTGGTGGATGCTGCGTTTTGGATGCCTTTGCTTTGCTTAGTGATTTTCTTTGTCATTGTTTTATTAGGTTTACTCTTAGATGGCTTTGATTTAGGCACGGCATTACTTTTGCCCTTTGCACAGAAACATGAACGCGATCGTATTCTGACTATGCTGAGTCCATGGCGTGATATGAACGAGTTCTGGTTATTATTTGGTACCGTGCTGTTTCTTACTGCTTTCCCTAAAGCCTGGGCCTTAATCTTTAGTAAGCTCTATATGCCCTTGGTGTTTGTAGCTTGGGGGGCGATTGCTCGTAATGTCGCCTTTGAGTTTCACTTGCGTGCTCCTCAAGCACAGCGCCCTTATTGGCTTACCTTAGTCTATGTGGGATCCTTATTTAGTGCGTTTGGCCAGGGCTGGGTACTTGGCAAAATGGCTGTCAACTTTCAGACAGATTGGGGTAACGAGAGTTTTGCTTTATTTATTGCCGCGTGTACGGTTGCGATGTATATGTTGCTCGGGGCAACCTGGTTAGTGATGCGCAGTGACGGCGAGTTGCAACGCTTTGCTCGTATTAGTGCTCGTCGCTGTGTGCGTCTATCTGCAGCGGGTTTAGCAAGCTTATCGGTCAGTTTGGCATTTGTGAATACGGGGATTTTATATAAGTGGCTCAGCACTTGGAATATGAACCTAGTATTACTGATTTGGGTCTTGATTTTAAGTGTTTTTATCTTAGTTGAAATTCTCTTAAAGTACAGTTCCTTGCATCGCTTAACAGCTTATCTGCCTTTTGTGTTGAGTGCTTTTATCTTAAGCATCGTGTTGCTATGCCTGGCGTTTACCTATTTTCCATTTTTTGTGTATGACGATTTAACCGTTTGGGATAGTATCGATTCGCTTGAAACCCTACGCTTATTATTGTTTGTAATGTTAATGCTATTGCCGATTTTATTGGTCTGTGTGTTTTGGATTTATCGTGATATGTTCGGCCGAGAGCGTAAGGCTAGCGATGTGGCATTCACCAGTAGCAATGGTAAATAGGCTATGCATTGACGGCTAGCCCAGTTAAGGCGGAGATATGAACGAGGAGGCCTTGAAGCACTAGCAAATAAGCTATGCTTTTGCATCAAGTAAGGGGAGCGTAATATCTACACGTAAGCCACCAGCATCGCCATCTTTAAGATCTAAATGTCCTTGGTGAGCGTGGGTTATCGTTTCAACTAAGGCCAGGCCAAGTCCGACGCTACCGGTTTTGGTGCGCGCTGAGTCTAAACGGGTAAATGCACGTAAGGCCTCTTCGCGGCGCTCGGCAGGAATCCCTTCACCATGGTCACAGACAGAAATTAAGGCATATTTCTTGTCCACTTGTTTGAGGGAAATTTCAACAGGTGGCTTGCCATGTTTAAGTGCATTGCTAATTAAATTATCTAATAAACGGCCTAATGCTAATGAATCTGCAGAGACAAAAAGTGCTTGCTTAGGTCGCTCTAGTAGAGATACAGGACTACCTGCTCCTTCCCATGCACCAACCCGTTCGTCTAACCAATGATCTAAATCTAGGCGCGTAAATTGGTAACGTGTAGGATCTGAACCACGAACATAGTTAATAAACTGTTCGATAATACCCTGCATCTCTTGGACATCATTGCCCATACCAGCTTTCATATCCTCATCATCACACATTTCAAGGCGAAGACGCATACGCGCAAGTGGGCCTTTGAGATCATGAGGGAGTCCAGCTAAGAGCGTTTGTTGTACCGTTTTAGCTTGGTCTAAGGAATTCAACATGGCATTAAAGCGCTCACCCAATGCTCGAGTTTCGTAGGGACCAGATGGGCTGACTTTGGCATGGATACCGCGCGCGAGTTTATCTGCGGATTGGCTTAATCGCATCAGTGGTGTGGTGATATGCCAAGCAAAAAAGCCAGCACCAACAAGCAATAGGCCAGTAAGAGCCAACCAAGAAATTAGCAAGAGATTGTTATCATGCGGGTCAATACGATCTAATGGAATCACGAGCCATTCTTTAATCAGCGTATTATTCAGCAGGTTTAATTCTGGCTGGAGGGATATATATAAGGTCGCTTGTGGCCCACGGGAAAAACCGACACGGGTGCCATCATCTAGGTCTTGGTTAATACGCACAATCATTTGGCGTAGATCATTACGAATATCGCCAGCCGGGTACTCGATATGATGCTGTGGTTGATTGTTTTGATTGTTCTGGCGATAGAGTTCGCGGTGTACCCTAGGCGTGGATTTTTGCTCATTTAAATGAGGAAAAAGCTGTTGTATCACGGATTGACGTTCGCTAGGGCTTACTTTGCGTTGTGTATCAAAAACTTCAGGGTTACTAATCGCTAAAGGATTATTTTGGGCTTGATTCTGTTGTCGTTGTTGACGACCTTGGCGTTGGCGTTCTGACCCTTTGGGTAGTTGTCGTGACCAAAGATTCCACTTGCCTTTAGAGGCATCGAAAATGAATTGTGCTCTTTGCTCTGGTGGTAAGAGGTTTACTGAGGCGCGAATAAAGCGAATGGTTGTGGTGATGTGATCTGAAACAACATCGGTAAGAAACTTCTCACGCATATAGTTGCCGGCAAAAAACATCGCTGCTTGGACGACCAGAATCGTCCCAAGCATCATCAGTAAGATTTGCGAGCGAATACTAAGCGGTGTAAACCGAAGCTTTTTCATGCCTTAAGCGCTTATGGGCTTAAATGTGTCTGAAGACGTAGTGCCAAGTTTACGCGTTAGGAGAGAAGCGATAACCAATTCCCCAAACAGTCTGAATCCAGCGTGGGTCTTTGGGATCATCTTCTAGCGCACGGCGTAAACGTAGGATGGCAATATCTATGGCACGATCATTACGCTCACCTTCGTCATCGTCACGAGCCAGTGCTAATAAGCGCTCACGTGATAAAGGCTTACTTGGGTTTTTCACAAATGCCTCAAGTAAGTTAATTTCACCACCTGTTAACTTAACAACCTGACCATCTTTTAAGAGTTGACGACGAGCTGGGTCAAAG
>CAYFVY010000059.1:4300-9005 GCA_964346715.1 uncultured Pelistega sp.
CGGGCCGAAACGAATCGGTGTTTCTTTGATAAGCGTCGACGGGCCTTTTTTACGGCGTAATACTGTCTCAACACGCGCGAGTAATTCGCGTGGATCAAAAGGCTTACCTAAATAGTCATCGGCGCCTGACTCAAGACCAATGATACGATCAGCGGTCTCATCACGGGCAGTCAGCAAGATAATAGGGATATCTTCTTTCTGTGCGCGTAAGTTTCGGCATGCTTCCACGCCGTCACCACTTGGCAACATCCTATCTAACACGATCAAGTCTGGTGTGAACTTGGTGATGCGTTGCAATAGGTCATTGCAGTCGGGCACCAATAAAGTATCGTAACCATGACGATTCAGATATTGGGCGAGGAGCTGACGTAAGTCAGGGTCGTCATCGACGACCATAATTTTAGTAAGTTGCTTGTTCATATGAGTATCTTGCCAAAACTTAGTCACTCCCGCAAGCCATGAGAAATGGCTTGAAATTAATTTGTCGCCTTAGTTTGTTACCGGTTTGGCTTCAGCTTTGGGTGCAGGTGCCGCTTGTACGTCGAAACGACGTGACGCGAGTACACTACGATTCTGAGTATTCACCACACGAACTTCGACTAAGCGGGGTGTTAAGGTGGGTTGAGTTAATTTAACGCTGCCGTTTAATTTAACGTATTCATCAGCCGTAATATTAATCGGGTCTAGGTGGGCATAGCCAATCTTGCCATTACGGTAGCGTCCTTCTGTAACCATCTCAACGCGGGCAGGGAGGTTAGGACCATCTTCATCACGCTTAGTTAAGACGAGTTCATAGCTAATCTCACCAATCGATCCGACAAAGTTACCCACTCGTAGACCGACGGGGGTGTTGGCAGGATCTGGTGGCAAGGTTTGGCGTAAAGTAGCAATATCTTCGGCCTGCAAAGCTTGTGCTTGCTCTGGGATAGGTGTAATTGGGTTGAACGTACTTGGGTCAGTGGCTTCTGCTTCCTTGCTGCTGACTTCAGGTGTGCTAGCCGTGGTTTGAGCAACGAGAGCCATTGCTTTTGCCTCTGAACGTAGAGTCTCAATTTGTTGCTGCGCTTCATCAAGCTGCAACTCAAGACTTTGTTTGTTCTGGGTTAACTCAGACACGGTTGCGCTAAGTTTTGCCGACTCTTCAATGCTGAGACGTTGTGGGCCATAGTTGGTTTGTAAAAACCAATAACTACCAGCACCAATGAGGATGCCCGTAATCAAAGTGACAAGACCGCGTGGCATGCGACGACTACGGCGCAGGCTAGATTCATACACAGAGGGTGTAAAAACGACTTGTTTACGTGAGTTAAGCATCTTAAAAAAACCTTCGACTTAAAATAAATATATAGATGTAAAAATAAAAACTAGAGTTGTTGGGTTTGGCGTAAGGCCTGATCTACTTGCTGTAGACGCTCAGGTGTACCTACGTCAGTCCATTGTCCCGTAAAGTGGGCACCACAAACTTGTTGCTGCTGCATGGCTAAGCGTAATAGAGGTGCTAATTTCGCTATGCTACCTGGCTCTATGCCGTGAAATAAGCTCGGGTGGTAGAGTCCAATCCCTGAGAAGGTGAGTTTGTTGGTTCCTTCATTGTGTAATTTACCAGACCCATCAAGATGAAAGTCGCCCTGTGGATTGTGTTCAGGGTTATCAACCATAAGCAACCATGCTTGCATCTGCCCTTGCTCTAAGGGGCTCAAATAATTCATGACTTGCATAGGATTCCAATCACACCAGATATCCCCATTCATGACTAGAAATGGTGCTTCACCTAATAAGGGCATGGCATTCGCAATGCCACCGGCTGTTTCAAGTCCGACAGGCTCGGCTGAATATTGGATATCGACGCCAAATTGTGAACCATCGCCGAGAATCTCAGGGAACTTATGTCCTAACCAAGCATGATTAATCACAATATCAGTAATGCCAACGGCGGCTAAGCGCTCAATATGCCAGACGATCAGCGGCTTGCCCCCGACCTCAAGTAAGGGCTTAGGCAGGCTGTCAGTAAGGGGGCGCATACGCTCCCCACGGCCAGCGGCGAGAATCATGGCTTGAATCAAAACGTATACCCCACTTTGGTTTCAATATTATCTAAACGATCAAGTAAGCGTAATAGTGGCTTAAAGGCAGAGTAACGTGCAGCTACTTGGCGCACATAGGCGTTAACACGAGGGATATGCTGTAAATAGTGGTGTTTATTATCGCGAATGGCAAGGCGCGCAAACACCCCAAGAATACGTAAATTACGCTGTAAGCCCATAAACTCATAGTCGATATGGAAGTCAGCAAAGTCTGCAGGTACTGCTAAGTTAGCCGCACGAGCCATTTCCCAATAACGAATTGCCCAGTCTAATTGTTGCGGTTCTTCCCAAGTGGTACGAGCATCCATCACTAAAGACACTAAATCGTAAGCAATTGGACCTAAGAGTGCGTCTTGAAAATCAATAATGCCAGGGTTCGGACCATAACGCTCGCCATCGCAAACCATTAAGTTGGGAGAATGGTAATCACGGTGGACAAAAACCTGTGCTTGCTTAGCATTATGCTCTACCAATAAGGTAAAAATTTTATCGAGTTGTTCGGCCTCTGTCTGGGTCAGCTCAGTCTTATGATGCTGTTGAATGTACCATTCAGGAAAAAGGCTCAGTTCATCACGTAGACGTTGGCTATCATAAACCGGTAAATCACTTGCATCCGCCGTTTGCATAGTGACGAGAGCACTGAGAGCATCACGATATAAATGATTGAGCTCATCTTCGCTAATAGGCGACTGTAGTCGATGGAAGTAATTTTGCTCACCTAAGTCACTGAGTAATAAAAAACCTTCCGTGAGATTCTGCTCGAGGATTTTTGGTGTGTTTAGACCGACAGCGCAGAGTTTTTGGCCAATCCGAATAAAAGGACCGCAATCTTCGTGGCTAGGTGGTGCGTCCATCACGATTAAGCTATGGTTATCAGTATCAATACGAAAATAGCGACGGAAACTCGCATCGCTAGATGCTGAGCGCAAACTATCGAGTACTAAGTGATATTGGCTTTGTAAGCTGGATAACCAGGTATTTAATAATTCAAGACGAGAATCAGTAGTCAAGGACATAAAGGCAGCAGAAGTATAAGGTTAAGCAAAAAGTTAAGGTATCAATAAATAGAGCGTAAGCAATGGGGCTAAGTAAAGTCAGAGGGTGATAAGAAGGTAACAAGAAAATGCGTAAAAATTATTACCGAAGCACTGCAAACCCTTCGCCATTGACTTATCTACTTTATAATGGCGCATCAGCTTATTTATTAAAGACATTATTTTAGTCGCTTAATCTAGTTTTGTCTGTGATGCTATGCGTTTAGACATAGTTTTTGACATTTTAACTAATCCTATCGAATGAGAAATTTTAGTGCGTAAAGTTTGTGGTGTATCTTTACTTTTGCTGAGTTCACTGGCTCAAGCACAACAGGTACAAGTTGTGGGTATTGGTAGCAATCATCTGCCTCCATTACTTGAAAGTCCTATGCTACAAAATATTGTCCAAAATCGTGACCAAATAGTCACGTTTACCGACAGTGCCAGAGCCGATATTAGCCAGGATACGAATAAAATCATCCTAACGGGTGACGCGCAAGTGCGACGTACAGACACCATTCTGAAGGGTGATCGTATTAGTTACGATCGTACGACGGGTGAAGTTGAGGCCTTAGGTAATGCAAGACTATTACGTGATGGAACCTTAGTTACTGGACCTGGTCTTAAATATAATGTCGATAGGAAAACAGGCGTTATCGAGTCTCCGATATTCCGTCTTGCTGATGGTGGAGCAGGCAACGCTGACCGTGCTGAAATGCTCGATGAGAACCACGTACGCTTAACGAATGCCTTATATTCAGCGTGTAATTGTGGTGAGGCACAGGACCGTTTCTGGTATATCAAATCTAAAAACGTTGATATTTATGATGACGAGAACGAGGGGATCGCTGAAGACGGTACGCTGTATATCAAGGGTGTGCCAGTATTCTGGTCACCGTACCTGAGCTTTCCTTTGCGTCGTGAGAAAAAGACTGGGGTTTTAGTACCAACTGTTGGCTATACCTCACGCAGTGGATTCGATTTAACTGTTCCTTATTTTATTAATATCGCTCCTAACTACGATATGACCTTATACCCTCGCTACGTGAGTAAACGAGGCCCCATGTTAGGTGCGGAGTTCCGCTATTTACAACCTTCATATAGTGGTCAATTTAATATTGACTATATGATGCGCGATAGCCAACGTAATCATAAGCGCTGGACCTATTCTTGGGTGCATCGGCAGAAGTTAGGTGAGTTAGCAGGACTTAATTTCGGTTTAAATATTAATCTTAATCGTGCCTCAGACAGCGATTATTTTCGTGACTTTACTAAGATTGCCATTAATGAGGCAGACCGTACTTATTTACCGCAATCAATTAGCTTGAACTTTAGCGGTTATGATTATTGGTCGGGTTATTTGCGTGTTTTAAAATATCAGTCCTTACATGACTTGACGGGTGAGGTTCCTCGTTATTACTTTCAATATAATCGTATGCCTGAGCTGATGGTTCGTGGCCAGCGTTTTGATTGGCAGGGCTTTGATGTCAGCACACAAAATACCATTACTCGCTTTGAGTTCCCAACCTACGAAGGTAAGCGTAGAAGATGGAATGGTACGCGTATGGTCTCGTATAACCAGATTAG
>CAYFVY010000059.1:9105-12689 GCA_964346715.1 uncultured Pelistega sp.
CGTATCCCTTATAAGGATCAAAGTGATATTCCTTTATTTGACACCAGTATCAGTCAATTTAACTTCGGTACCGCTTTCAGTGAAAACCGTTATGTGGGTGGCTGGGATCGCATTAATAATGCGAACTTATTAGCACTTGGTGTGACATCGCGTTGGCTCGATGAGGAAACGGGTAATGAACGTATGGCTTTGCAATTGGCTCAGCGTTTCTACTTTGATGATCAAAAAGTGACCCTCAGTAATAGTGAGCGCAAACGTGAAAAAAGCAAATCAGAGTTTCTTGCCAACCTGTCCGTCGGTTTAACTGATACTTTGAATACTGAGACTGGGGTGCAGTTTGATACCTATGAGAAAAAAATTGCTCAAACCTATGCGTCGATTCGCTGGTTCCCTAAGCGTCTCACCTCGCTTTCTTTAACCTATCGCTATCAGCGTGACCCTTTTTATGTACAAGATCTTGAGGGTAATATCCGCTATGACAAAAAAGGGAATCCGATTGCTGTTCCTTACCAATTGCCGGGTAAGGAAAACTTAAGCGTAGCAGGGCAGTGGCCACTAACAGAGCAATTATATGCCGTAGGTCGTTTTGATTACTCTTTACGTGAGAAGCGTTCGACACAATCTATCTTTGGTTTAGAATATAAGGGTGACTGTTGCTGGACAGGCCGAGTAGTCATGCAACGCTATGCAGTGACCAAAGAAAAATCAAATTCTGCTATATTCTTACAAGTAGAACTCAATGGATTAGGTGCAGTTGGCTCTGATCCTATGGAATTATTGCGTGACAGTATTCCTGGATATCAACAAGTGAAAGATCCAGAACCTGTTTCCTCACCATTTGAAAGGTACGAATAGACAATGCATATTTCTAAAACATGGTTAAAAATTGCCTTAGTGGCAGTACCTAGCTTGCTATTAACTCTCCCTCAGGCGCAAGCGCAGCAAAAGCGTGCCAAACAAACCCAAGGAACGTTTGCTGATGGTATCGCGGCAGTGGTGAATACCGAGGTTATTACAATGCGTGAGCTTAATAACCGTATGACAGCTATGCGTATTTCGGGTAATAATGCGCAGGCACGTGAGCAGGTTTTGCAAAACCTAATTGATGAGCGCTTGATGAATTTACATGCGACTGAGTTAGGGATTAATGTCACGAATCAGCGTATGGATGAAGTGCTGCGCAATATCGCGGCACAAAATAATATGACGCTCGAAGGCTTACAAGCCGCGGCCAAACAACACAAGATGAATTGGGATGATTACGTGAATGATTTACGTAATCAAGTCAAGATGGAAGATTTACGGTCTCGCGTAGTACAGACACGCGTCAACGTTACTGAATATGATGTGGATGCGTTCTTAGCACAGAACCCAACCGGTCTTTATCCAGAACACAAGGGGCAGCTTGTACAGATGGCTCCAGTGACAGAAAAACGTGTCGTGGTGGAACGCAGCTTTGACCCGAAAGCAATTGCTTTACAACATATCTTTGTACGCGTGCCTGATGGTTCAAGTGCAGAGGTAGTTGAAGCCGCTCGCAAAAAAGCTAATGAGGCTTTGGCTAAAATTCGCCGTGGGCAAAACTTTGCCGCTGTCGCAAGAGAATATTCAGATGGTCCCGAAGCAGGTAGCGGTGGTGACCTTGGTATTCGTATGAATGAAGACTGGCCGTCTTTATTTATCAGTGCGACACGTAAAGTGCGTGATGGTGGTACTACCTCAGTCTTTAAAGCGCCTAATGGTTTCCATATTCTTAAAGTGGTTGAGCGTCGCGGTGTGATTAATGAGCAACGTCGAACAGTTAATGTACAAGTTGCTAGAGCTCCGCAATATCAACTATCACCGCGTGAACAAGCGGCACGTCAAGCGGGTCCAGTGAATGTGGATGAATCACATGTGCGCCATATCTTAGTTCGCATCACACCAGTCTTCTCAGATCAACAAGCACAGCAGAGAATTGGAGAAGTCTATCAACGCTTACAAGCGGGTGAAGCATTTGCTGATGTAGCAATGCAAGCCTCGCAAGACTCGTCAGCACCATTAGGTGGCGATATTGGCTGGATTACTCCAGGTCAAGCTGATCCAGCGTTTGAAGCAGCGGTGAGTAACTTACAGCCTGGGCAAGTGAGTCAGCCAGTCCGCTCTGCGTTTGGTTGGCACATTATTGAAGTATTAGATCGTCGTAATGTGGATAAACAAGCTGATATTCGTCGTAGCTTAGCACGTGAAACACTTTACGAAGAGCAAGCAAATAATGTGTTGAATGACTGGTTGCTGCAATTACGTTCACAATCGTATATTGATAATCGCCTTTCAGGTGGGAAGACTCGCTAAATGGCGCATCAAGCAAGAAAACGCTTTGGTCAGAACTTTTTAACTGACCAAAGCATTCCGGAAGCGATTATTCGTGCTATTAATCCTCAAGCGGATGATCTCGTTATTGAGATTGGTCCAGGGCTCTCAGCTTTAACCGCACCCTTATTGGAACATCTTAATCACTTAAGCGTGATTGAAATCGATCGTGATTTAGCGCATCGATTACGTAATCAGTACAGCCCTAAGCGGCTAAGCGTTATTGAGGCTGATGCCTTAACGATTGATTTTAAGCAATTTGGCACGAATCTGCGAATTGTAGGAAATCTTCCCTACAATATTTCTAGCCCGCTCTTATTTCACCTTATGCAAGCAGCAGATCATGTGCGAGATCAGTACTTTATGCTGCAAAAAGAAGTCATAGACCGTATGGTGGCGAAACCAGGTGATAGTGATTACAGCCGTTTATCAGTCATGCTGCAAGCACGTTATAAAATGCACGCTCTGTTTGATGTGCCGCCAGAATGTTTTGACCCACCTCCACGAGTGATGTCTTCGGTGGTACGTATGATTCCATTGGGAGAGGATCGACCACAAGCGCAGGATTCAGAGATATTTGCCAAGGTCGTCACTAAGGCATTTGCTCAGCGTCGCAAGATGCTACGTCGTGGTTTGGCTGATTTGCAGATAAATTGGGAACAGGTAGGTATTGCTGAAACGGCTCGTGCAGAGGATTTAAGTGTGGCAGACTATATTCGCTTAGCCGATTATTGTGTGCGTGAGCAAAAGCTCTGATTGATTTATAGAGTAGCTCTAGGCGTATTCTTAATTAGAGGCCTAGACCTATCCTAGATCTGAGGCGAGTTGATAGACAGACATCACATTACGGCTTGCTTGCTTTAATAAGGCGTAGGCATCTTGCATTGCTTGCGCTTGAGTAATCCCCCCTGGATTGATACTGAAAGCTGCCGTCAGTCCTTGTTCATACAGTGCTTCATGGCCTTTTTCTAGCCGACCAGCAAAGGCGATCAGCGGTACTTTGTGTGTTTGGCACAATTGCGCAATACCCGCTAAGGTCTTGCCTTGTAAGGTTTGTGCATCAATACTACCTTCCCCAGTGATGACAAGATCCGCCTCTTGGATATGGGATTCAAGCCGTGTGTAGTCAGCAATAACCTTCAAGCCTGAAATAAATTTCGCATTTAAGAAACTTAAGGCAGCAAAACCTAGACCACCAGCCGCACCTGCGCCTTTGGCATGAGCGTAGTCTT
>CAYFVY010000060.1:0-3242 GCA_964346715.1 uncultured Pelistega sp.
TTAGCACCGCGCCATCACCTACTCAGCGCTACTCACGAGCAGATTACGCAAGGTGCGGGCGGCAATCAGTACCTCGGAAGCGCTTAGGCCAATCGGCCCGACTCCTTGACTCACCAAATAATCTGCTGCAGCCCCATGTAGCCAAGTGGCGCCGACAATCGCTTGTTCCACAGGCACAGCTTGTGCTAATAAGGCACCAATCATACCAGCGAGTACATCGCCTGTGCCACCGCTTGCTAAACCAGGATTACCACTTGGATTGGTGTAGATCTGACCATCAGGTGAGCCTATCAGGGTCTGGTGTCCTTTCAAAATAATCCATTGTTGATAGCGTGTAAGCAGAGCGTCTAGAGCTGCATGTCGATCGGCTTGTATCTGTTCCGTGCTCCACCCCAATAATCGTGCGGCTTCGCTGGGGTGAGGGGTTAAGACGCGTATTGCGGCTTGTGGTGCTTGTAGGAGCGTAGGCTCTTGTGCCAATAAACTTAAGGCATCCGCATCAATGACCATGGGTATATCAGTAAGTTGATTTAAGCTTAATATAAATAAGTTCTTAGCATACTCATCCAAACCTAAGCCACAGCCGATCACTAAACTTGTAAGGTGAGAGAGCTTAAGGAGTTCATGCGCACTCTTAAGCATAATTTCCGCATGCAAGGGGTCAATAGCAATTGGTACAGTCTCCTGTGCAAAGCCAATGTACACACGTCCCGTACCGAGCTTTAAAGCGGCGCGTGCGGCAAGAATGGGTGCACCCACCATACCTTGGGCACCACCTAAGACACCGATGCTGCCATAGCTGCCCTTATGGCTGTCGATAGCACGAGCTTGACAAAGTGCGGGAAAATGCTCCTGTGCGTAGCGAACGAATGATTCAAAATTAAAATCAATCATTATTTCTTCGCAAAAACAAATGAACTCCAATGCACGGAGTCGCGCCCCAAGGTATCGCCATCATGTACTTGATAATGGACTTGTTCTAGACCCAAATCGGCAGCGTATTGAAGTAATTCCGCATCAGGGATATCAAACATATGTCGATCTTTAGGAATAGGGCCATGGCGTAAGCTCATGGAGATGCGACCATTCGGTAAAAGTAAGTCAGCGCAATTGGTTAAGGCTTTTGCGCGTTCTTCAGGGGCGAGATGAAAAAAGACGCCAATCAGCATAATCAGGTCATAACGCTTACCCAGGGCTCGTGTCGCTGTCAGTTCTGGTAGACCATCGTGCAACCATTGTATCTGTTCTGGATGCAAGGCTTGGGCGGCTTCTAGCATACTCAGGGTAGGCTCTACAGCATCAACAAAGTAACCCATACGCGCTAAGGCTGCTGCATCGCGGCCGCTACCAGCACCAATATCCAACACGGCTGCTGGTGCGGGTGGGTAATGTTTGGCGAGGTATTTATGGACTTTTTCAAAACTCACCGACTCATAGTTTTGGCAATAGGTCTGTGGGTCCTCTTGATAACCTGCGCTTCCTTTTACTAACATGGTCTTTTCCTTGAAATAGGCTCTGATTAAGCTTATTCTAATATATATAGAGCTTAAGTTTATGCATCATCGTGTATGCAGCGCATTAAGGAAATCAAGAAGGAAACAATCCTATGAAACTTTATTATTTTGAAACCCCGAATGGTCGTCTACCTTGCTCTGTGGCTAAGCATCTGAATGCGCCGATAGAGTATGTGCACACAAATATCGTCAAGTCACAAGCGGTCAGCGAGGAATTCAAAAAGCTAACCTCGGTGGCGAAAGTCCCCGTATTAGCCGATGGTGATCGTGTGATATGGGAGTCGAAAGCGATTGCTGCGTATATTGCTGAGAAGTGTGAGTCGGATCTCTTCCCTAAGGATGAGCGTTTAAATGATATTATTCGCTGGTTTGTATGGGATTCCGAGCATTTCTCTAATTATGCAGGTGTTTTATACTATGAGCATATTATTCGTCCTGTCTTCGGTAAATCGGCTCGTGATTTTCTGGTAGAACACTCGAATAAGCAATTTATACATAATGCGCAAGTTTTAGACCATGTACTATCAAGCCAGCAGTGGATTGTGGCGGATCAATTGAGTGTCGTGGACTTTGCGCTTAGCCGTGGTTTGATTGGTACTGAATTGGCACAAATTCCCTATCATGGGTTTAAGAATATTGTGCGTTGGTTAAATGATTTAAATCAGCTGCCTGCTGTGCAGAATCCATGGCCGAATAAGAGTTAACACGCCTTAAGTGGCAGTACAGAAGGATGATTGACAGCGACAATGCCAGTAGCCAATGAAATTCTCTTTTTTGGTGATACCCATGGGGGGTTTGAGCATTGCTTAGCAATTGTTGAGCAATATCGACCCTCGGCCGTGGTGTTTCTCGGAGATTTAGAGGCAAAGCAACCCTTACATATTGAGTTAGAGCATGTCATTAAGCTCACTCAAGTCTGGTGGATTCATGGTAATCATGATACGGATAATGAGCTGGTTTATGATAATTTATTTGCCAGTGAATTAGCGGATCGTAATTTGAGTGGGCGTGTCGCTGAAGTAGCTGGTCGTCGTATTGCGGGACTCGGCGGGGTGTTTCGTGGCAGGGTGTGGATACCTCATAACGAGGGGTGGAACTATTTCTCGGCACAAGAGTATTTTGAGCGCTCGAATCCGCGTAGTCATTGGCGCGATGGCATTAGTTTGAAGCAGCGTAGTAGTATTTTTCCTGAGGAATATATGCAGCTAAGAACGCAAAAGAGTGATATTCTTGTATGTCATGAAGCACCTTCTTGTAATAAGTATGGCTTTGCAGCAATTGATCGATTAGCTCGACAGCTTGGCGCACAGACAGTTTTTCATGGGCATCACCATGATGTGTACGATTACAGTGAGCACTTTGAGCGTATGGAGTTTGCGGCGTATGCTGTGGGTTATCGTGGTGTCACCAATTTAGCGGGTGAAAGCATTCGACCTGGTGAGATGGATGGTCTTTATGGCGATCGCGTTGCCACTAGGTATTCTTAAACAATAGGCTTAATCAAAAGGAAGAGCAAGATGAGTAATACAGTAATCTTAAAGGTTGAGGGCATGAGCTGCAATAATTGTGTTAAGCATGTTACCGAAGCGCTAGAAGCCTTACCAGGTATCAGTGAAATTGAAATTACCTTGGCTGAGGGTAAGGTGGCTTTTCGTAGCACAGGTGCAGCCAGTGAAGAGCAAATCGCAGAAGCACTAGAAGATGCAGGCTACGATGTGGTTGGCTAAG
>CAYFVY010000060.1:3342-12631 GCA_964346715.1 uncultured Pelistega sp.
GTAACGAAATAAATAGTTAAGGGCATTAGATTTTGAGTTTATAGCGACTCAATCTTCTAATGCCCTTAGTGCGTCTAGCGCTCTTAGTTTGTCTGTTGCGGCTAGTTCTTTTAGAGCCCTTAGAGACTCTAGTGCCTTAGGAGTCTAGTCTTTTGTAGCGTGCTTCAGATCGATATAGCCAACCGGGTGACGCAGGATGCCTTTGACATTGTCCTTTTGCATAAAGATTTGATTGTAAAAATACAATGGCACAATCGGTGCTTCATGCATGAGAATCTTTTCTGCTTCAAGTAGTTTATTCCAGCGTACTTGTGCGTCAGCTTCAACCGCTGCTTCAGCAATCAGCTTGTCATATTCAGCATTAGACCAGGCGGTACGGTTCATTGATGAACCCGTCACAAAGCTTTCTAGACTATTGTAGGGGTCAGCGTAATCATTCACAAATGAGCTACGCGAGAACTGTAATTCAAGACCGCGTTGCTTAGCATAGAAGACCTTACTCTCCATGCTCTGCAAGCTAATATCCACACCTAAGTTCTCCTTATACATATTCTGTAAGGTTTCAGCGATGCGCTTATCGGTCGGATTGTTAATGTACACCAAGGTAACTTCAGGCAGTTTCGTATACGACTCTTCTTGCATACCTTCTTGCAAGAGCTTCTTGGCTTGTTCCACATTGGTCGTTACGAGATTACCGCTGGTTTCACGGAAGTCTTTACCATCTGGTCCGGTAAAGCCAGGCGCTACAAAACCATGCGCAGGTAAACGACCCTGCTTAATCACATAGTTCACCATATCCGCTTGATTCACCGCTTGGGCAAATGCTTGGCGAATTTTCTGATTGTGAAAAGGCGGCATCTTAGTGTTCAGACGGAAGAAATAGCTACCTGCTTGCGGCATATTATGGAAGTCTTTGGCGTCTTTGACACGGTCATATAGCGCTGCTGGAATCGGTGATGGCGTCGCATCTAGCTCACCAGTGCGATACATCTGGTAGGAGGTGTTCAGATCATTCACCATGGCCCACTCAACCTTATCAATCTTCACGCTCTTGGCATCCCAGTAATGAGGGTTTTTAGTGAAGACCATATTTTGTGCATGGTTCCATTCCTTTAAGCTGAAAGGACCGTTGCTTACATAGCTACTTGCTTCAGCGTACCATTTCGGATTCGCTTGAGCGACTTTCTGATTAACAGGTGCAAAGTTTGGATTGCTTAGAATATTTAAAAAAGCTACACTTGGATTGGCCAATTGCACTTCTAAGGTGTGGTCATCAATCGCTTTTAAGCCTAAACCATCGGCCTTGCCTGAACCATCGTTAAAGGCTTTGGCACCCACAATATCGTAAGCGAGGAAGGCTGCGGGTGAGGCTGTTGCGGGATCCAGCATAGCGGTCCAACCATAGATAAAATCTTGTGCGGTAACTGGGTCACCATTCGACCACTTGGCTTCTGGACGCAATTTAAAGGTATAGGTTTTACCATCTTCAGAGATAGTCCAGCTCTCGGCTGCTGCAGGTGCGGCGATATGCTGAGCATCTAAGCGCACTAAGCCTTCGATAAGATTATTTAAGGATTCCCAGGAAATTAGATTAAAGCCCTGTGAGGGATTCAACGAAGTGGGTTCTTCGGTATTATTTAAATACAGCGTCGTTTCAGCGAGGCTCACATTGCTAGCTGCAAATAGGCAGAGCGATAAGCTTAGTAAGGTTTTTTTCATAGAATTCCTCAAGTCGGACAAGGTGTTGTACTTGCATGGCAAGATAGTTTGAGTTCATAAGGTAATAAATTACACCTTGTCGCGGTATCTTGCAATACGCATTAGCCATGAGGATTAAGTATTTTGTCGCCGTGTATTAGCAGACCGCTTGTTGGCACTTAACTTGGCGCTAACAGTGCTGAATCAAGCTCTAATGTCTTTAGCACTAATCCTTAGCACTAGGTCGGTGCTTGCTGTTGAGCACGCGCATCGGCTAACCAACACAGAACTTGGCGTGATTCACTTAATTCATAAGTCTGGGGAGCGAGATGATAACAGACCTCTAGGGCCTGAGTACAGCGCTGATAGAAGGCACAGTTTTGCGGTGGGGCAAATAAGTCAGGTGGCTGACCATCAATGGGCTGCAAGCTATCTTTGGCCATATCTAAGCGCGGTACTGAGGCAAGTAAGCCCTGCGTATAAGGATGCTTAGGATGGTAGAAGATTTCTTGTCGAGTACCAGTCTCAATACATTGGCCTGCATACATCACGGCAATGCGATCAGCAATCTTAGCGACGACTCCTAAATCATGGGTAATCAGGATAATGGCGATGCCAGTTTTCTTCTGAATCTGCTCGAAGAGTTCCAAGACCTGAGCTTGAATCGTGACATCTAAGGCGGTTGTCGGCTCATCGGCGATGAGGAGCTCAGGGTCGCACATCAGCGCCATAGCAATCACTACACGTTGACGCAAGCCGCCTGAGAGCTGATGAGGATACTGTTTTAAGCGATCATAGGGATTAGCGATGCCGACTAAGCTGAGAATATCTGCTGCTTTCGTATAGGCGGTCTTTTTATCCAGACCTTGGTGCTTGCGTACCCCTTCAGTTAACTGTTCACCAATACTTAAGGTCGGATTCAGAGCCGTCATGGGGTCTTGGAAAATCATGGCAATACGATTGCCTTGCAGCTGCTTATGCTCGGCAGGAGAGAGCTGTAAGAGATCTTGACCATCAAAGAGTATTTGACCATGACTCACCTTAGCTGCTGGCTTGGCTAATAAGCCCATGATGGCAAGACAACTAACCGACTTACCACAGCCAGACTCACCGACAATGGCCAGAGTTTCACCACGGCGCACCTCTAAGTTAAGTTGTCGTACGGCATGAACAGTGCCGCCATAAACGCTGAAATTAATACTGAGCTGACGAATCGATAATAAGGGATCTGTATGCATAATGTGTCTTCCCTCTTATTTGCGTAGTTTAGGGTCGAGGGCATCTTGCAAGCCATCACCTAAAACGTTAAAAGCGAACATGGTTAAGGAGATACCCAGAGCTGGGAAAAATAACTGCCACCAGTCACCTGTAAGAATAACGCCTAGAGCATCATTACTCATCACACCCCATGAGGCATAGGGTGCTTGAATGCCAAGTCCCAAGAAACTTAAAAAGGCTTCGGCAAAAATGGCACTCGGTACGGTTAAGGTCATCTGTACAATAATCGGCCCCATGGTATTGGGTAATAAGTTTTTGCGAATAATACGCCAAGTACTTGCACCAAAAGAGCGTGAGGCGGTGACATATTCTTGGTTTTTCAATTGCAGGATTTGACCGCGTACAATCCGCGCCATACTAATCCAGCCTGTGATGCTAAGCGCAATAATAATCGTCAATAGGCTTGGACCCATCACCACCATGAGTAAGATAACGATTAATAAATACGGCAGACCATAGAGAATTTCAACAATACGCATCATGATGGTATCGGTACGGCCACCTTTGAGGCCGCTATACCCCCCATAGATAACCCCAATAAAGAAATCAATCAGGGCGGCCATTACACCCACAAATAAGGAGATGCGTGCTCCATACCAGGTGCGTACAAAGACATCGCGACCCAGGTCATCGGTACCAAACCAGTACTCACTTGAAGGTGGCAGATTCTGCGCACTGAGCACTTGAGCGGTGACGGAATGTGAAGAGAGCATGGGTGCGAAAATAGCCATACCCACCATCACAATCAGGATGCATAAGCCGAGCATGGCTAATTTATTGCGACGTAGGCGACGCCAGGCATCTGACCAATAGGATAGACTCGGGCGCATAGTAGCCACAGGGGCCGTGTCTTGCGAGCGGTCTCTTGGCGTAAACCAGTCTTGAGGAATACTCTCTGCTGCTGCCTCATGTGATGTATGTCCTTCATGCTGGCCATGAGATTTAGGTGCCACATGTACTTGATGTCCCTCATGCGCTCGTGTATTTAGCGTGGCATTAGGAGTGTTGTTGAACTCACTCATTACTCCACCTCCGCTTTCTTATGTAAACGAATACGAGGGTCTAAGAGGGAGTACACCATATCCACGAGGAATAGCATAAACACCAGTACGCTACTGTAGAACACAGTGGTGCCCATAATCACGGGGTAGTCGCGATTACTAATGGAGTCAATGAAATAGCGCCCCATTCCAGGGATGGCAAAAATCTTCTCAATCACAAAAGTCCCCGTTAAGGTTGCGGCTAATAGCGAACCGAGTAGGGTGACAACCGGCATAAGCGCATTACGTAAGGCATGGCGGACAACTACACGCCAAGTAGACAGTCCCTTGGCCTGAGCCGTGCGTATATAGTCTTGCGTGAGGGTTTCTAACATGCTTGAGCGCGTTAAACGAGCGATAATCGCCATCGGCGTCGTCGCTAGTGCAATAATCGGCAGTACCATATGCATCGGTGTGCGCCAAGTCGCAGCAGGAAACCAGCCAAGGTTGACCGAGAGTTCTTGAATCAATAAGGTCGCTAAGACAAAATTAGGGATAGAGATACCCAAGACCGCAAGAGCCATGGCAAAATAATCAATCAGGCTATTATGCTTGAGCGCTGCTAAGACACCTAAGGTAATGCCTGAGAGGACTGCCACGCTAATGGCCCAAATCCCTAATTCAAAAGAAATCGGAAAGCCTCGCTGCAATAAGGCACTAACGGAGGTATCGGGATTCGCAATCGAAGGACCAAAGTCTAGGGTTAACAGCGAACCCATATAATTCCAATACTGCACATATAAGGGCTGGTCTAATTTATAAAAAGCTCTTAAGTTCTGTTCAACCACTGGGTTAAAGCTACGATCCTGGTCAAAGGGTGAACCAGGAATAAAATGCATAAGTAAGAAGGTTAGCGAAGCAATAATAAATATTGTCCCTAGCATCATTAAGAAGCGCTTAAAGATATACGCTCTCATTCGGCAGCTCCTGTTGTGGTATGACTTAAATCTAAACGCGTGAAGGCTTTACTCGACTTTGTATGGGTACCCGAATCACTATCTTGTTGCGCTTGATGGCTAACGAGATGGCAGGCAACATAATGACCTGCTTGATATTCGACCAGACTTGGTTTTTGCGTCTGACAGATAGCTTGGCGATGAGCGCAACGGGTATGAAAGACACAGCCGCTTGGTGGCTCAATAGCGCTGGGCACTTCACCTTCTAAAATAATGCGTTGGCGCTGATCTTCTATATCAGGATCTGCAATCGGGATAGCGGATAAGAGCGCTTGGGTATAGGGGTGCAGAGGCCGTTCATACAATTCATGACTCGGCGCTAGCTCAACAAGATTACCCAGATACATCACCCCAATACGGTCAGAGATATACTTCACCATGGACAGGTCATGGGCGATAAAGAGATAGGTGAGGCCTTTTTCTTTCTGTAGTTTCTGTAGTAAAAGCACAATTTGTGCTTGGATCGATACATCCAGTGCAGAGATGGGTTCATCAGCAACGATAAATGTAGGTTCAAGCGCCAGTGCTCGGGCAATGCCAATACGTTGTCGTTGCCCACCCGAGAACTCATGGGGATAGCGATTGGCATGTTCAGGGCGAAGACCTACTTCCTGTAAAAGATCGAAGACGCGCTGCTTAAGATCCTGGCTATTCTTATAGATGCCGTGAATTTCTAGTGGTTCGGCAATAATTTCCATCACGGTAGAGCGTGGATTAAGACTGGCATAAGGGTCTTGAAAAATCATCTGTGCTTGACGAATTAGCGCTTTCTTCTGCACTCCCTTAGCTTGATGCACATCGATACCGTTGATAAAAACCTGACCTGAACTGGCTTGATAGAGACCTAAAATGACTCTGCCGGCGGTGGATTTGCCGCAACCTGATTCGCCCACTAAACCTACGGTTTCGCCAGGGAAGATCTCTAAACTAAAATCGCAAAGGGCTTTTACGCTACGCTGCCGATCCAACTCGAAGGACTTGCTAATGCGCTGAATAGAGACTAAAGCTTGCGGTGAGTCGGACATGAGTGCGTTAACTTTATGTAAAAGTGATGAAAAAGTCGATTTTAATGGCTTATTTTACCTTAATCTCTGCTAAAAGCTCTAAGCTAAATTTCAAATACTAGGGTTTGCCAACAAACAATGTTTGAAATAATTTGTTGGTGCTATACAAATCTGCAATGCAGAATATTATTTTGCGCAAATTTTATTAAAAATCATAACAGTATTGTTTGCCAATTGTATAAGTATCGTTTATTCTCAACAAATACATAACAATTTTTTTCAATTTAAGGAGAGTACTGTGCAAATAGGTATTCCAAGAGAGTTGTCGCTCGGTGAAACCCGTGTTGCTGCAACCCCAACGACAGTAGCACAGCTATTGAAGTTAGGGTTTGAGGTGGCCGTGGAGACTGGCGCAGGTCAACTGGCGAGTTTCAGTGATCAGGCCTATGCTGACGCTGGGGCGAAGATTGTGGCGCAAGATGAGGTTTGGAATAATCCGCTTATCTATAAGGTGAATGCCCCTACTGAAGCGGAAATTGCTAAATTGCAAGCCGGCACTATCTTAGTAAGCTTTATCTGGCCGGCACAGAATCCTGAGTTGGTACAGAGTTTGGCTGAGCGTCAAGTGACCGTGTTAGCAATGGATATGGTGCCACGTATTTCACGCGCTCAGTCGCTCGATGCACTTTCCTCTATGGCGAATATTGGTGGCTATCGTGCCGTGATTGAAGCCGCTCATGAGTTTGGCCGCTTTTTTACGGGTCAGATTACGGCCGCAGGTAAGGTACCACCCGCTAAGGTATTAGTGATTGGTGCGGGTGTAGCTGGTTTGGCGGCGATCGGTGCAGCAGGATCACTCGGTGCAATTGTGCGTGCTTTTGATACACGCTTGGAAGTGGCTGAACAAATTCAGTCTATGGGTGGACAGTTCCTTAAATTAGATTTTAGTAATGAAGATGGTTCTTCATCCGATGGTTACGCGAAAACTATGTCGCCTGAGTTTATTGCGGCTGAGATGGCTTTATTTGCCGAGCAAGCAAAAGAAGTCGACATCATTATTACGACCGCTTTAATTCCAGGTAAGCCAGCGCCTAAGCTGATTACTCGTGAGATGGTTGATAGTATGAAGCCAGGCTCTGTAATTGTCGATATGGCAGCGCAAGCCGGTGGTAACTGTGAGTACACTGTGCCAGGTGAATTATTTGTCACTGATAATGGTGTGAAGGTGATTGGTTATACCGACTTACCAGGTCGTTTGGCTGCGCAATCATCGCAACTGTATGCCACTAACTTAGTGAACTTCAGTAAATTAGTCTGCAAAGAGAAGAACGGTGAAGTGACGCTAGACCAAGAAGATGTGGTTGTGCGTAATATGAGTGTGGTGACCGAGGGTGAAATTACGTTCCCACCACCACCGATTGCAGTATCAGCAGCACCCACACAAGCAGCTACACAAGCAGCACCCGTGGCGAAGCAAGCTAAGGGTATGTCACCAATCGTGAAGTGGGGTGGTTTAGCAGTACTTGTCTTCTTAATTATTCAATTGGGCTTACATGCACCCGCAGCCTTCCTCTCGCACTTTACGGTATTTGTTCTATCGTGCGTAGTCGGTTACTACGTGGTGTGGAACGTGACCCATGCGCTACATACACCACTCATGAGTGTGACGAATGCGATTTCCGGCATTATCGTGATTGGGGCAGTCTTGCAATATGGGCAAGGTGGTTTCCTGATGAACCTATTCGCTTTTATAGCGATATTAATTGCGAGCATCAATATCGCGGGTGGCTTCTATGTCACTCGTAGAATGTTGAAGATGTTCCAGAAAGACTAAGGGAGAATAAGAATATGTCATCAGGTTTAATTTTTGTTGCGTATATTGTCGCAGCTCTGTTCTTTATTGCCAGTTTAGCTGGGTTATCTAAGCAAGAAACGGCACGTATGGGTGTCACCAGCGGTATTATTGGTATGGCAATTGCGCTGCTTGCGGCGATTGCGACACCAAGTGTTGAGGGTCGTGCTTTTATCATTATCGCCATGGTGATTGGTGGTGCTATTGGTATTCACTTAGCCCGTAAAGTTGAGATGACCCAGATGCCAGAGCTTGTGGCCATCTTGCATAGTTTTGTGGGTTTAGCCGCAGTCTTAGTAGGTTATAACAGCTACTTTGACGCAGGCCCTGAGCTGGAGAAAATGCGTCAGGCGATTGCTATGTCTAACCAAGTTGCGCCAGGATTTGCTGCGCATATTGGTGAGCCCTTAACCTTGATTAAGATCCACTTAGTCGAAGTCTTCCTAGGAGTCTTTATTGGTGCAGTGACCTTCACTGGCTCGATTGTGGCGTTTGGCAAACTTAATGGTCGCATGAGCTCTAAGCCCTTAAGCATTCCGCATAAGCACAAGCTGAATCTTGCCGCGATTATCGTCAGCTTTATCCTAATGATGATCTTTATGGATAATATGGGCGGCACTTGGGCGCTATTTATTATGACCCTTATCGCACTTGCTCTCGGTTGGCACTTAGTGGCTTCAATTGGTGGTGCGGATATGCCAGTCGTTGTTTCCATGTTGAACTCATACTCAGGTTGGGCCGCTGCCGCTGCTGGTTTTATGCTGTCTAATGACTTACTGATTGTGACCGGTGCGCTCGTTGGTTCATCAGGTGCGATTCTGTCTTACATTATGTGTAAGGCGATGAATCGTTCATTTATCTCGGTGATTGCCGGTGGTTTTGGTACTGATGGTACAAGCAGTGCTAAGAGTGACGAGGAAATGGGCGAGTACCGTGAGATGAGTGCGGTTGAAGTGGCTGATTTATTGAAGAACTCTTCTTCGGTAATCATCACCCCAGGCTATGGTATGGCTGTTGCTCAAGCGCAATATCCAGTGGCTGATATTACCGCCTTGCTACGTAAAAAAGGCATTAATGTACGCTTCGGTATTCACCCTGTTGCTGGCCGCTTACCAGGTCATATGAACGTGCTCTTGGCTGAGGCTAAGGTGCCTTATGATATCGTCTTAGAAATGGACGAGATTAATGAGGACTTCCCTGATACTGATACGGTCTTAGTGATTGGTGCGAATGACACTGTGAATCCAGCGGCAAGCGAAGACCCTGCCAGCCCAATCGCCGGTATGCCTGTGCTTGAGGTATGGAAAGCACAGAACGTGGTGGTCTTTAAGCGCTCGATGAACACAGGTTATGCGGGTGTACAAAACCCATTATTCTTCCGTGAAAATGCCGTGATGTGTTTCGGTGATGCGAAAGATAAAGTGGATGAGATTTTGCAAGCCTTACGTTAATTTATGCTAA
>CAYFVY010000061.1:0-12466 GCA_964346715.1 uncultured Pelistega sp.
TTTTGAAATTAGGTGCGCGCTTTTCAACGAATGCCGCCATTCCTTCTTTTTGGTCCTCTAAGGCAAATGTTGCATGAAACACACGGCGCTCATATTGCATACCCTGCTCGAGCGTAGTTTCAAGTGCTGCATTCACACATTGTTTCGCCATCATCGCCACTGGCATTGACATACTTGCAATACCCTGCGCAATTTTCACCACTTCCTCGACAAAGTTTTCTACCGGCAAGATACGAGCCACTAAACCAGCACGCTCAGCTTCTTGTACATCCATCATACGACCTGTTAGTACAAGGTCCATGGCTTTAGACTTGCCTACTGCGCGTGTTAAGCGTTGCGTACCACCTAAACCTGGAATCGTGCCTAATTTAATTTCAGGTTGACCAAAACGCGCATTCTCAGCAGCAATAATCATGTCACACATCATAGCTAACTCACAACCACCACCTAATGCATAGCCCGACACAGCAGCAATCACAGGCTTACGAATCGCATTTTTCATGGTTTCCCATTCGCCACCGATATAGTCTGCTTTATAGACATCCATGTAGCTCCATGATTGCATGGCACTAATATCAGCACCCGCAGCAAAGGCCTTCTCACTACCTGTAACAACAATTGCCCCTACCGTATCGTCCTTTTCAAACGCTAGTAAAGCCTGACTTAATTCGCTTGCCACTTCATTACTTAAAGCATTAAGTACTTTAGGACGATTTAGTGTAATAAGACCGACATTGCCCTCAATACGTGACAAAACTAAAGCTTCTGACATATTCTCTCTCCAATATAAATATAATGATTACTATTCTTTAGGTATTGCTTAGCTAAAAAAGCAGGACTTGAGCACTTATGCGCTATCCGTGGACATAACACATCGCGCTAGCAAAGCCTGCATCTACCTATATCGTAAATCATAAGTACTGTTTTGGCTAGACACCGTACTTTAATTTAACAATGGTGATTATGAACGATATTCTTTACCGGATTACGCCCATCGATTTAGCGGCACATCTTTTTGCTGTAGAAATCCATCTCGAACAACCCGATCCACGTGGCCAGATTATCAGCTTACCGGCTTGGATTCCTGGTTCTTACATGATCCGCGATTTTGCCCGACAAATTCAAAACTTAAGCGTCAAACAGGATAAGAAAGACCTATTCTTTGAAAAATTAGACAGCCATAGTTGGCAGATTCAACCAACAAACAAACCGATCCTCATCAGCTACCAAGTGTATGCTTGGGATCTGTCTGTACGCGCTGCGCATCTTGACGAAAGCCATGGCTTTTACAATGGCACGAGTGTGTTTTTGCAAATCCATGGTCAAGAAGATAAGCCTTGTCTAGTCGACATTGTGGAGCCCAAAAAAGCCAAAGACTGGCAAGTCTTTACTAGCCTACCTGAAGCTAAAGGCATCAAAGGAGCTGCTGCTCGTCACGGTTTTGGCTTATATGCAGCACCAAATTACGACGCCTTAATTGATCACCCTGTCGAGATGGGTACACCGACCCTTATCAGCTTTAAAGCCTGTGGGGCTTTGCATGAGATGGTTTTTACCGGCAATATTCCGAATATTGACCTCGAGCGAATTGCCCGTGATACACAGAAAATATGTGAATACCAAATTAAGCTGTTTGAGCCTGAAACTCACGCAGCCCCATTCCTCGATAGCAGTGACCGTTATGTTTTTATGACCATGGTCACCGGCAAGGATTATGGTGGTCTTGAACACCGTGCAAGCACTGCATTAGTCGCATCACGCAATGATATGCCAGTGATTGGTGATGACAGCATGAGCGAAGGCTATCGACAATTCTTAGGTTTAGTTAGTCATGAGTATTTTCATACTTGGAATGTTAAACGCATTAAACCGAAAGTATTTGCACCCTATGATTTGTACGATCCCTGCTATACCCCTTTGTTATGGATCTTTGAGGGTTTTACCTCCTACTATGATGACCTGAGTCTCTTACGCTCTGGTGTGATTAACCAAGAAAGCTACTTGGACTTAATTAGCAAAACTATCACGGCAGTACACAATACGCCTGGACGCTTTAAACAAAGCGTAACCCAGAGCTCATTTGATGCGTGGACCAAATACTATAAGCAAGATGAAAACGCTATCAATAGCATCATTAGCTACTACAGCAAGGGCTCACTTATCGCCTTAGGACTTGATCTTTTAATCCAAAAGGAAAGTGCAGGCCAACACTCCCTTGATGATGTTATGCGCGAGCTTTGGACATGTTATGGACGTGACTTTTATCGTCAAACCCCACAACTTGGCCTGGAAGATTTCGAGGTCGTTGAACTGATTAAGCGTGCCACGGGCGTTGACTGTAAAGAGTTTATTGATTTATATGTAAAAGGTACTCAGGATGTACCCCTCACCGAACTCCTACCGGTTAATGGCTGGCAATTACAGGAAGAAAAAGGCTCTAAAGCAGAGCTGCAAATTAAAACCCGTGTGGTTGAAGGCCAGTGCCAAATTGCCCAAGTGATTGAGCAGGGTGCTGCACATCTTGGCGGTTTAAGTGCTGGTGATTTCTTACTGGCGATTGATAAGATTAAGGTAGATAGTCAGAATCTAAGTAAATTATTAAGCCGTTATCGTGTTAACGATAAGGTAAAAATTCATGTTTTCCGTCGTGATGAGCTACGTAAGTTTAACGTTAAACTACAAGCCAATGAAAGTAGATTCACTGTCAAACCTATTGCAGAATAGGAAACGTCTAACTGAGAGCGCTGTATTCTTAGCAATCAATGCGCTTTATCACACAATTAACAATTAGTACGCCTAATTCCATAAAACTCTATTACGGAGTCCAAGGGATTAGGCGTTTTATTTAGCGTGGTTTTTATTATTTAGTGTGGACTTTATAATTTAGCGCAAATTTTGCACTTTCGCGCAGACTTTACAATGTGGATTTTTGCTGACATTTAAATATGTCCATACGCTGTTACGCGCATTAAACATCGCTAATTTGCCTTGTAAGCTAGTCCCCGCACCCACTAAGAGCTTTAATGCCTCAACCGCTTGTGTGCTACCCATTACCCCTAACAAGGGCGAGAAGACACCTAAGGTGGCGCAATTATCAGGCCCTAAATCATCGTCTGGATCGAAGATACAGGCATAACAAGGCGAATCTGGATTACGTGCATCATAAGTACTGAGTAAGCCATCAAAGCGAATCGCCGCCGCTGCCACCAGAGGTACTTTAAATTCAAAACACACCTTATTTAACATCTGGCGTGTACGGAAATTATCGCTACAATCCAGCACCAAATCGACTCGCTCTATCACCTCACGAAGTTGCTCTTCATCAGGTCGATAAGCATGTAACTCAAGCACTACTTCAGGATTTAATTGCTCCAGCATACGCTTCGCAGACTCGACTTTGCTCAACCCAATATTTTGCGTGGTATGAATAACTTGGCGCTGTAAATTACTTAACTCAACCGTATCATCATCCATTAAGTGCAACTGTCCTACGCCAGCAGCGGCTAGATACATCGCAACAGGCGCGCCTAGCCCACCCATGCCAAGAATTAAAACGCGACTATCCGCGAGTTTTTGCTGACCCTCAAAACCGATTTCATCCAACATAATATGGCGCGCATAACGCAGCATTTGCTCATCATTCATATGAGACTCACGATGTACGATTAGGACGCGGTTCCAGTAGGGGCGCTGGCTTATCGGTATTGGGTTTGTCTACACTAGGTGTCACAGGCACTGGCGGCTCTACTGGCGGAGTATCGACCGCAGGAGCACCTGTTGCAGGTGGTGCTGTGGCAGGAGCATCAGCAGCAGGTGTCTCTGAGGCTGATGTCTCTGAAGCGGGCATATCTGAAGTAGGCATACCTGTAGCTGGTTTACTGGTATCTGGCGTGCCAACGGCAGGTGTATCTGCAGCAGGCACAGCTGCTTCTGCTGGAGCCGTTGTTCCTACAGGCGCACTCGGAGCAACTGCTGTTCCCGCATTCGTATCAGTATCTCCCGACTTGACCTCCTCAGTTACCTTAGCGCTCTGACTAATCACGCCTTGGTTTACCGGTAAACCACGCAAATGATTTAAAGCCTGACGTAACTGAAAATCTTGTTCAGAACCAAACTCAAACACATCGTCTGGGCCTGGACGAGCCGCATCGTTAGGGCGCTGTGCTTCAGCCTTCGGTTCATTTTCATTGGCAAGATGATCGGCTAAATCAGCCTCACGTGAGAAGCTAAAGAGATCACCTTTTTCTGTATCCGACACAACAATATCAGGCATAATACCTGTCGCCTGAATTGAGCGGCCTAGCGGTGTGTAATAACGTGCTGTAGTCAGCTTAACGCCGGTATCTTCATCGAGGGGTAAAACCACCTGCACCGACCCCTTACCAAAGCTGCGATTTCCCATCACCGTAGCACGCTTAAAGTCTTGCAAAGCACCCGCAACAATCTCAGAAGCTGAGGCTGATCCCACATTAATTAAGACCACCATGGGTGCTTCATGTGTCCACTTCGGCATATTGCGTAATGGATTAGTACCATAACTCAAGTTCTCCACGACATAGTCCGAGAATTCCTCAACCAATTGGTCACGCGCCTTAGTGCTGACAATCACTTGATTGCTATTGCTAAAAGCCTGCACAACACCCACGGCAACATTCAATAAGCCACCGGGGTCATTACGTAAGTCTAAGACGATTGAATTTGGGGTATAGCGCTCACTAATGCGGCGGATCTGTACCGCCAAGTCACCAACCGTATTCGCTTGGAATTGTGAGATTCTAAAGTACGCGGTATCTTCAATCATCTTACTGCGAACACTTTGCACCTTAATCAATTCGCGTGTAATCGTCACATCCAAGTCTGAGTCAGCACTGGCACGCTTAATCGTCAACACAACCTGAGTACCAGCATCGCCGCGCAGCAATTTAACCACCTCATTGACTGGCTTATCTTTTACATCTGCACCATCAATTTTTAAGATTAAATCTCCAGCTAAGATACCAGCACGGGCAGCGGGCGTCCCTTCAATCGGGGCAATTACTTTAACTGAACCGGACTCCTCACCAATCTCGATGCCTAGACCGCCAAACTCACCATCGGTTTCTTCTTGTAGGTCAGCCATATCCTCTTTATTGAGATACACCGAATGGGGATCTAAGTCTTGCAGCATGCCTTGAATCGCCGCTTCGACTAGATCCTTATCGGACACGGGCTCAACATACTGATTTTTAATCATGGAAAAAGCGCGTGCAAAGCGACGCAATTCTTCGTACGATAACTCACCCTCGATTTCCGAAGGATTTTGAGCAACTTCGGTACTGGCAATACTGGAAACTTGCTCATTCGCCGGCACAGCTCCCTCAGCAGGTGACTGCTCGATGACCTGCGCCATACTCGGCACCCCAGTAGCTAAGACTAGCCCTAAAAAGATATGTACAACTTTTTTTAACACTCTAGGCTCCTCGTTTACTTAGCTAACCAACGCAATGGATCTTCTGGTTTATTCCCATTACGCACTTCAAAATATAAGGCTGGCTCAACCTGTCCACCAGTCGAGCCTGCTCGGGCGATCGTCTGCCCTGCTCTTACCGAGTCGCCAACACTTCTCGATAAGCTCTGGTTATAGCCATACACCGTCATATAATTATTGCCGTGATCGACAATAATGAGATTACCAAAACCTCGTACCCAGTTGGCAAAAACCACTTGACCTGAAGCGACAGCTTTAACGGATGCACCTTCAGAAGCACTAATCAAAATGCCACGCCAGACATCACCCGTATCGGGACGTGTTGTCCCAAAGCGCCCCATTAGTGAGCCGCGTAATGGCCACGGCGAACCTCGACTAAGACCGCTACGAGCGCCTTGACTCGCTTGCTGCTGTGCGATGCGTTCATCTTCACGTGCCTTAGTTAACAAGCGCTGCGCTTCACGCGCTTTTTCCTGAGCAATGCGTGCCTTGGCGCGTTCAATTTCCGCATCCTCTGATTGTTGTCGAACCACGCGAACTTCTTGCTTACTCTGCTCGACACCTCTGAGGGCGGCTTGTAGGCTGGCTTTTGCGCGCTCCTGATCGGCTGGCGCAATAGCTAAACCAAACTCATTCTGTGCAATAGTTAATTTTTCTTGAGCCTGTCGTTGTTGGCGTATCGCTTCTTGTTGCGCCTTCTGGGCCTGCGCACGTAAAGCAGCGGCACGATCTGCCTGCTGTTTAGCAGCGGCAGCTTGAGCACGCGCAACATCAGCTTGGCGTTGACGCTCAGCGGCTAAAGCACGGCGGCGCTCTTCTGCTTGTTTCTGACGAGCAATCTCAGCTTGGCGCATTGCTTCACGTTGGGCTTTAATATTGCTTTCAATACCAGAAATAATCTTATTCAGACGTTCTTCATCTTGTTGCAAACGCCCAGCTTGATTACGACGTTGCTTTAAATCGGTTTCAATTTTCTTGAGTGTTGCTTGATACTTTTTCTGTTCTTTTTCTAAGTCTTTCTTGAAAGACTGAGTGTCTTTTGCTAGTTGGGTAATCTGCTTCTGGCGCACTTGTACCTTTTGGCGTACCTTGGCTAAACGGTCGACCTCTTCATTTAAGGCGCGTACCGTGCGCGTCCGTGCCTTAGAAATATAACTCAAATAGATTAGATCACGCTCAATTTTCTGTGCATCATTACCTGACAAAAGCGCTGACCACGGCGATAAACCGCTGGTAAATTGTGCATGTAATTGTTCGGCTAATTCTTGGGTACGCGAGTCCAACAGATCTTTCTGAATGGACTCTTCTTGTCTTAATGCCGCTAATTCGTCTTTAGCTTCTTGCTCTTGGTCGAGTAAGCGATCAAGTTTTTGACCAATCTTGGAAATCTCACTTTCCGATTGACGCAAATCATCAACCACATCACGCTTATTCGATTCTTGCTTATCAATCTGCGTCTGCAATTGATCCATCTGCTTTTGCAATTGCTGCTTCTGCTTTTCTGCCTGCGCTTGTTGCGCATTCAAGTTAGAGATGCTCTGTGCCTGCACACTGGTGCAGGCAATGGAGCTGACTAAAGTAGCGGCGACTAAGACAAATGCGCTTTTCACTTATTTCGCTTTCCCTTGTGCAGCTACTGCAGCCACCGCAGCGGCAATTGCTTCTTGGTCACCCAAGTAGTAATGCTTAGTCGGGCGTAAGTTCTCATCTAATTCATACACGAGAGGCTGACCTGTTGGGATATTCAATTTTAAAATTTCCTCAGGGCTCATCTGCTCTAAGTGCATAATTAAGGCACGTAGACTATTACCGTGCGCGACGATTAAAGTTTTCTTGCCTGCTTTAAGATCCGGCACGATAACATCATTCCACAATGGAATAACACGCTCAACTGTGTCTTTCAAGCACTCTGTTGCAGGTAGCTGCTCGGGTGTTAAATTGGCATAACGCTTATCAAAGCGTGGGTGGCGTTCATCATCAAGCTCTAAGGCACCTGGTGGGATATCAAACGCACGACGCCACACAAGCACTTGCTCTTCACCATATTGCGCAGCAGTTTCTGCCTTATTTAAGCCTTGTAGCGAACCATAATGACGCTCGTTTAAGCGCCAGTCAGGTTTTACAGGTGTGTACATCTCATTCATCGCATCTAAAGCAGTCCATAAGGTACGGATTGCGCGCTTAAGCACTGACACGTGCGCCACATCGAATGAATAGCCCTCGGCTTTGAGGAGCTCACCAGCTTGCCAGGCTTGCTGACGGCCTGTTTCCGTCAAATCCACATCCGCCCAACCGGTAAAACGATTCTCTAAATTCCACTGGCTTTCACCGTGACGCATTAAGACGATTTTATACATAGTCAATTTCCACTGATTAATAAAACAATTTTCCTCTATTTTAGCGAACTCTTATCCCTAATTGTCTAGCTACTTTATAATCCTACAATTAAGCTAAGAATTTTGTCTACAGGATTGAACGTGGAATTTTTATATTACCAAAACACCATTTACTTTTTAGCCTTTGCGATTATCTCTGGCATCATGTTATTACTACCTACCCTACGTAAGGGTGGTATGGGTCAAGGTGCGATTTCAGCACGTGAAGCAGTACAGTTGAATAATACGCAATCGGCCCAATTTATAGATATTCGTCCTTATGAAGAATTTGCTAAGGGCAGCATTGCACAAGCTAAGCACTTCCCTAAAGACGAAATCGAAAGCAAAATTTCTGCCCTTCCTAAGAAGCCCCTTATTCTTATTTGCACTTCAGGACGTACTGCGCAACAAGTTGCTCAGACCTTAAAAAAGCATAATATTGAACAAATATACTGGCTAAAAGGCGGTATTAACGATTGGATTGGCGAAGGCTTACCAGTTAAGGCCGCCAATGATAAAAGCAGCAAAAAAGCTGCCAAATAAACTAATTTAAACGTAAAGGATATTCTTATCATGAGTAAAGTTACCATGTATTATAAAGTGACTTGTCCCTACTGCATTCGTGCTGAAAAATTACTCAAAGAACGTGGCGTAACTGATTTAGAAAAAGTCAGTATTGATACCAACCGTGAAAACCGCGCTACTATGATTGAGCGCTCTGGTGGTCGCACTACTGTGCCACAAATTTTTATCAATGACGTCCATGTTGGTGGTTGTGATGACCTGCATGCTTTAGACGCCGCTGGTAAACTTGTACCCATGCTAGCTGCTTAAGCCTAGCGTAAATTTAATACCTCATCGGTATATTATTAAGCACTCACACACTGGGCTAAGTCACAAACTTGGCCTTTTATAAACGTTATACTCCTTAAGGAACTCTCATGGCAGACGAAACCCAAGCTGTTGATAATGCTCAAGATTTAGCACCTACATTTAGCTTACAGCGCGTATATCTCAAAGACCTTTCTTTAGAAATGCCGAATGCACCGCATATTTTCTTAGAGCAAACCACACCAACTGTTGAGATTGCACTTAATGTTGGCGGTGAGCGTCTAGCAGAAACAGTTTTTGAAGCCTCAGTTCGTGCCACTGTAACTACTAAAGTAGGTGAGCAAGTACTGTACCTAGTTGAAGCAACGCAAGCAGGTATCTTTGAAATTGCCAATATTCCTGAAGATCAATTTAATCCACTGCTAGGCATTGTGTGCCCTTCAATGTTATTCCCATACCTACGTGCCAACGTAGCGGATGCGATTAACCGTACCTCATTGCCACCGCTGCACTTAGCTGAAGTGAACTTCCAATCACTCTTCGAGCAAAATGCCATGGCTCAAGCTGAAGCCGCACGTGCTGAAGCAGGTACAGAAGAAGAGAAATAATCTATGTCGCAAGTTGACACTCCTTGGCGTACTTTAGTCATCGGAGCCGGCAGCTGGGGCACCGCTCTTGCTGCCGCTGCTTGCTACAACTCAGATACCCTACTTTGGTCACGTGATGCCGAGCAAGCTGAACATATTCAAAGCAAGCATCAGAATCCACGTTACCTACAAGACACCCTCCTCCCCAGCAAGCTTAGAGCTACTGCGGATATGGAGCTGGCCTTAGCCTATCTTGCTGCCGATCCAGAACATAGCCTGATCATTCTAGGCGTTCCTGTCATTGCCATGCGTAGCACTTGCCAGCAATGGTTTGCCGCCTTGCAAGCTAGGGGCTTACAGGACATACCAATTGTCTGGACCTGTAAGGGCTTTGAAGAAAACACAGGTTTATTACCCCACGAGCAAGTTGCTCAAGTTGGTGGACAAGAAATGCCTAATCTTGGCGCGCTCTCTGGCCCTTCTTTCGCCAAAGAAGTCGCACGACAACTCCCTGTGGCCTTAACTGTTGCCAGTGCCAGTGAGCGTGTTAGCAATACCGTCACACAAATTTTACATACCCCCTTTTGCCGTATCTATACGAGTCATGATCTAATTGGGGTTGAAGTCGGTGGCGCTGTTAAGAATGTAATTGCCATTGCTTGTGGCATTTCTGACGGCCTAGAACTTGGTAATAATGCGCGCGCAGCCTTAATTACACGCGGCCTTGCTGAAACAGCACGCTTAGGTCAAGCACTTGGCGGTAAGGCAGAGACATTTGCAGGTTTAACCGGCTTAGGCGATTTAGTCCTCACTGCTACGGGAGATCTCTCACGTAACCGCCAGGTAGGTCTTGCCCTTGGACGTGGACAAAGTCTTGACAGTATTTTAGCCTCAGGTATGACTGCCGAAGGCGTACGCAGTGCGCGCGATACCTTAGCTCGTGCCCAATCCTTGCAGATTGAGATGCCGATCACTCAAGCCGTTTGTGCGGTTTTATTCGAACAGATGTCGCCCCTCAAAGCCGTCAGCCAACTACTTAGCCGCGAAGCCAAGATTGAGGGCTTGTATTAAGGGCTTACTTTAGGGCTTATCTTAGCCCTTATCGTAAGGCCCAGATTAAAGCTTAGATAAATGGGTGATGCTACTGATGGACACACGAGTCTCACCAGAATGCTGCATCGTGGCGCTACGCCAAGCATGACCGTAGGCGACTTCTAAGGTCAGACGCAATAAACCATCCTCACCTCTGCCTGCTTCTAGGCCTGCCAGTAAGCGCTGATACCAGCCACGACCTCGCAAGCCTGGTGCGCGACCAGCAACAGGATTGCCGCCTAAGTGATAGACATCTTCAAGGAGTTTTTCAGGTGTCTTATAGGTAAGCGTAATTAGCTCTTGATCCATCACGGGATCCATAAAGCCATGCTCAAGTAAGATATCGCCAAAATCATGCATATCGACAAAAGGCATCGTACCTGTCTGAATCCCAGCATGTGCTAAGGCATTACGCACTTCGATTAAGCTGCTTGGGCCAAAACACGAGAACATACATAAGCCACCCACACTTAAGAGGCGGCGCCACTCAGCAATCACCCGATGCGGCTCAGGATGCCAGTGTAAGGCTAGATTAGACCAAACAAGTTGTGCCGATTCAGGTGGTAGCTGAGTCGAAGCCATATCAGTAAGAATAAATTGCGGCCCCTTTTTACCCCCTAATTTTCGCCATACTGCACCTAAGCCAGAGTCTTGGTGCTGTGCTTGAGCAGTCTGAATATAGGTCGGACAATTATCCACACCAATATAGTTCGCCTTAGGGTAGCGCTCACGTAAGCCCTCATAACGTAAGCCAGGACCACAGCCAACATCAATAATTTGCTCTGGCACCATGCGAATATATTGCAAGCGGTCCAACATACGTAAGGCAATCTCGTCCAAGATAAAACGCGCCTCACTTAAGTCCTTACGACGGGCAAATTGCAAGGCCACATGCTTAGGATTAATCGGTAATACTTGAGGAGATTGAGTTGAATCAGACATAAAATACAAGAAAACAAAGGGACAATACGAATAAGTTAGCGAATACGTTAGTTAGGCGCTACTGTATCAGCACAAGACCTGAAATCAGCACTTAACCATTGAGAAAATACGGTCAAAAGCATAAGGTTTACCTGAACCATTCAACAAGAAAAACAAGCGCAGGCACAGCAACATCAAGCACATGGAACCAAATACCTCAGGGACAAAAACATCCCTTCTGGCTTTTCTTAGGCACTGCAAATTGTTAGGCTTGAGGTCTAGAGTAATGCTAGGTCTATTTTAGTTTTAGCGCACTGTATTTTGGGGGACAGGTGATAAATTTCATAAGAAACTTTTTTAGTCGACAATCTATCCCTAGTGTCTGTCCATTATGTCTTGGCTCCGCCTATGGCGGCCAAGTTTGCCATCCCTGCTGGCAAGACCTTTATGCTAGCGTACAACGCAACACACAGCGTTGCCAATACTGCCAAGTAAGTTTAGTTAACTCTCGGGCAAACCAGCACTTAAGTCCTGAATTTACGCGCCCTAATTCTCCTAGAGCACCTATTTGTCAAGATTGCCATGAGCATAGACTTGCCTTAGATAAGATTTACTTTGGCTTTGACTACGAACTCCCAATTGATTCCCTTATTCTGCGCTTTAAGAATGCTCGCCAGCAAGGCTTAAGTCACGCATTGGCAAACTTAGTGTATCAGCGCTTAGTTACAGCTAATGAGCTAGATTTTAGGCTGCTGTCTAGCCCTCCCCTCTTTATTCCCATCCCTAGCAGTCATGCCGCCCTAAAGCAGCGCGGCTATAATCCAGCCACAGAATTTGCGAAAATCCTCGCCAAGAAGTTTCAGGTGCCCTTGGAGCTAGATGTGCTACGTCGTCAAGATAGCCTAAGCCAACAAAAATCACTCTCGCGTCAAGCGCGTTTAGTCGCCAGTGCGCAATCTTATTATTGTGCTTATCGCCTTGATTACCCACACGTTATCCTTGTCGATGATATTATGACCAGCGGCAGCACACTCGACAGTGCAGCAAGAGCCTTACTTGCTGCTGGTGTGCAACGTGTTGAAGCCATCGTTATTGCGCGCGCACGTCATCGTTATTAAATTACCTAAACACATCATGTTTCATATCATCCTCGTCTCACCTGAAATCCCTGCCAACACAGGCAATATTATTCG
>CAYFVY010000062.1:0-1170 GCA_964346715.1 uncultured Pelistega sp.
TGCGTCGTCAGCATCCTGATAAAACCCCAATGACGTATAAAGAGTTCTATGACAATCGTGTCAATGCTCGTTTCGGTGGAGATGGAGGTTTTCGCTGCTGTTAATTGGCGGAACAGTGACGCCTAGGTGTCACTGATGAGAAAGCATTAAGGCCTCGATGGTATTGATTATCATCGAGGCCTTATTTATTAACTTAAATACGGACTGCCTTGATCACCAATATGAATGGTCTTCAGATCTTCATCGAAGAATAACGGCGCCTCACTTAAGGCTTGCAGTTGTTGTTGAGAAATTCCATCTACCATGGCTTTAACATGGAACTGATTATTCACAATATGAATAATCGCAAGGTCGGTATACAGCATATCCACTACGCCTTGGCCAGTGAGGGGATAAGTACATACTTTAAGTAGTTTAGCTTGACCGTCCTTGGTAGTATGTTCCATCATCACAATCACATGCTTAGCACCAACAGCCAGGTCCATAGCACCACCAATTGCAGCGATGGCATCGGGGGCATCAGTAATCCAGTTGGCCAAGTCACCGTTAGGTGCGACTTGGAAGCCACCGAGGATGGCATAATCCAAGTGACCGCCACGCATCATAGCGAATGAGTTGCTATGCTCAGTAATTGAAGCACCTGGTAAAAGAGTGACAGGGACGCGTCCCGCATTAATAATATCCGCATCAATTTCTTCACCGACAGCTGCTCGGCCCATGCCTAAGATGCCGTTCTCACTATGCAGAATAATTTCACGACCTTCGGGGAGATGATCGGACACTTTAACAGGGATGCCAATACCCAGATTAACATAGCAACCATCAGGTAGAATGCTGGCAACGAGTGCTGCGATTTGGTCTCTCGTCAAGGGTGTATAGTTACTCATAACTTGCTCCTGCTAAGACGACAGACTTAACGAAAATACCAGCTGTCATCACATGTTCTGGATGGATGTCGCCTAATTCCACAAGCTTGTCTGCTTGTACAATTGTATGCTTACTCGCTGAGCACATAGCTGGACTAAAGTTACGTGCGGCAAAGCGATAGGTTAAATTACCCCAACGATCGGCTAGGTGTGCACGAATCAGGGCGAAATCACCGTGTAGGGGATCCTCAAGGACATAGCCCACGCCATTAATCACACGAGTTTCCTTATTCTCAGCGACACG
>CAYFVY010000062.1:1270-5704 GCA_964346715.1 uncultured Pelistega sp.
AGGTTTTTACGGCCAAGGATTTCCAATGACTTTAAAAGTTCGAAAGGAATCGCTGTGTCACCAAAGCCACCAACTAATATTGAAGCGCCATCTTGAATCGGCTCAAGAGCTTCAAGGTGTGTGTCTAAAATCTTATTAATCATAAATTAACCTGTTAATGAATTCCTTATTAATCTATTAGTGATCAAGGCTTCCACTTAAGTCGCCGACGTGATTGACGGACTTTATGGGAAGCCTTTTTCTTGCGCCTGAAATTACCTTAAGGCTAGGGTTTGGGTATTATTGATTCGCTTGGATACCAGCTTTCTCAATAACCTCACCCCAAAGTTTGTATTCGGCATTGATCTTGTCGTGTAGGGCTTTGCCATCCGTGACGTTCAGATCGTAACCACCGTTTTCCATAGTTTTGATGTACTCAGGGTTTTCGTTCACTTTTTTCATGGCGTCTTGTAGTGTGGCAACAATCGGCTCAGGCAAGTTGGCTGGACCTGCGAGTGAGTACCAACCGGTTACGGCATAGTCAGGTACACCAGATTCTGCAATCGAAGGCACATCAGGTAGGGCTTTATTACGGCCTTTTGAGGTCACGGCGAGGGCGCGTACTTTACCACTTTGAATGTAGTTAATTGCAGTGCCAGTGATATCAAACATTAAAGAAACCTTGCCACTGATCACGTCAACCATCGCTGGTGAGTTACCGCGATAGGGGATGTGTAGCATATCAAAGTTGGCACGTTGCTTAAGTAACTCGGCAGATAATTGGTTAGAAGAACCGATACCCGCAGAGGCAAATGTCACAGTATTCGGGTTGGCTTTTGCATAATCAATCAATTCAGGAATTGACTTCACCGGTAAGTCATTATTTACCACCATGACGTTGGTGTAGTCTAAGATATTACCGATATAGGTAAAGTCTTTATCATGGTCGAGTTTTACAGCTTTCTGAATGTGTGGTGTGATGGTTAGCGTAGGGCTGGCCATAAAGTAAATATTGTAGCCATCAGGTGCAGAGCGAGCGACGGCTTCAGCGGCAATAATGCCACTAGCGCCCGTGCGGTTCTCAATCACCACGGTTTGACCTAGCACATCTCCTAGATATTTAGCGTAGTTGCGTGCAGCGGTATCTACTGGGCCACCTGCAGCGTAACCTACCACTAATTTAACGGGGCGATCTGGCCATTTGGCTTGTGCTTGTGCGGTTAAGGGTAGGGCGGCAAGGCTAGTTAGTAATAGGCCTGCTACTGCTTTAGTAAGTGTGCGCATGGAATGTCTCCTTTGTCATGCTTATAGTGAGAGACTGCTTGTCTCATCTGTCTAAGCGTTCCTGAGTGTATAGAACGCTTAGACAGTTTTATGCTATATAAAAGTCGTTATATTAATAAGGTAATGCTAAATAGTCGTTGTATAGTAAATAGTCGTTGTATAGCTATTGTTTGCTTTATATTTCAACTATATTGTTGCGCTAAATTATCGCTTCAAGCGTAAGTCAGCGCAATCTATAACTACCACTTATAGGTTCTGCTTATAGGGTTTCTTCAGTACCTAAGATTGCAGTGGCTTGGCTTGATAAGGTACCGCCGTTACCATGAACCACGGCAAGCTTGGCATCCTTAACTTGACGCGCATCACAGCTACCGCGTAATTGGCGTACGGCTTCAATCATTATGAAGATGCCATACATACCTGGGTGAGTACACGATAGGCCACCGCCATTAGTATTCACGGGGAGTTGACCACCTGGGGCGATGCGTCCGCCACTGACGAAAGCACCACCTTCACCTTTCTTACAAAAGCCTAAGTCTTCTAGGAAGAGAATGGTATTAATGGTGAAGGCGTCATACAGTTCAACCACATCAATATCGCTTGGTTTAACTTGTGCCATCTCAAACGCAATACGACCTGACTGTTGTGCTGCCGTTACGGTTAAATCATGCATCGATGAGATCTGACGATTCCAAATGGCTGTTGAGTTACCAAGAACATACACAGGTTTTTGCTTTAAGCTCTTCGCACGATCTGCACGGACCAGCACAAAAGCGCCCGCACCGTCAGTTACTAAGCAGCAATCACGTACGGTTAATGGATCTGAAACCATCTTAGAATTTAGGACGTCTTCAATGCTTAAGGGATCACGCATTAAGGCTTCTGGATTTAACTGCGCCCACTGACGAGCTGCCACAGCGACTTCCGCCAAGTTCTCACGAGTTGTACCGTATTGATGCATATGACGTGCGGTCACTAAAGCATACGAGCTTAATGGGTTAAGCGGGTTGTATGGATTTTCGTAAGGTTGTGGATCCATCTGCTTACGCATATTGCCAATCACCGAGCGGCTCAATGTTGAGGTACGTTGGGTACTACCGTAGCAGACCAACACGGCATTACATTGACCTGAGTCAAGGGCGTGGATCGCAGACATAAGGTGTGCAACAAAGCTAGAACCACCAATCATGGTGCTATCAACAAATGTTGGCTTAATGCCTAAGTGTTCAATCACAGGCATCACCCACATGGTGGCAGCTACGCTAGCGGTGGTGATACCGTCGATATCTTGCATGGTTAAGCCCGCATCGCTAACGGCACGATGTGCCGCTTGAACCAGAATTTCCATTTCAGTAAAGCCATTGGCTTGACCAAGACCAGCTTGACCCACACCAGCGATGGCGACTTTGCCGCGTAAATCCTTATAATTCATTCTTATTCTCCTACAGGGCTAAAAACTACGATGGCTTGTTCGCCGTCTTGATTGACATGGGCTTGGACTTTCTGACCGATGTAAACATCTTCAGCAGCCACTTTTTCCACGCGACTCATCATGCGCACGCCTTCTTCTAAGTCAATAAGCGCGACATTGTAGTTACCACCATCTTCAGGTTTACGACGGACAACGGTGGTGCTATATACCGTGCCTTGACCTGTAGGTTCTACCCAGCTTAACTGATCTGAACCGCAGTGAGGGCAAATCATACGTGGGTAAAATACATGCTTGTTACAATTTTGGCATTGTTGAATTTGGAACTTGCCTTGTTTTAGTAAGTCCTGGTACTGCTTTTCAGCACCACATATTGTCTCAGTTGTCATAATTCTCTGTTGCGAAAATGATTAATGTTGGGTCTAGTATGTAAATTATTTGCGGTTTTGACAATTCGTGAATAACTAAGAGGCTCTTAAAATTCGCTTAATAATGGTTACTACCTAGATGGATAACCATACGCTATGTAAGAATTTAATAGACAGTTTATTAATAATGACTACAATCAATGCTCACAAGTTTTAAGGCCCTTATTTATCGTTAAGGTGCCTTATTTTTTGTCATTAACAATAACGAACAATAGTTTGGAGCGAGAAAATGAAACAGCGCTTATTAATTGCTATGGCGTATATGTCTGTAGTAATTGGCGGAGGCTTTGCCTCAGGAAGAGAAGTAATCCAATTCTTTACTGGATATGGGATTGGCGGTATTGGCGGCTCATTGATATCAGCATTTTTATTTGCCTTTGTTGGTATGCAGATTGCACAAATCAGCTCAAGGATGCAGATTAAGTCCCATGATAAAGTGCTAACACGCTTATTCGGCTCGACTGGTGGTGCCTTAGTCGACTATATATTGATTTTCTTCTTATATGGGGTTGGTGTGATTATGTTGGCGGGTGCTGGTGCGACATTGCAGCAGCACTTTGAGTGGGACTTTATGGTCGGTTCGCTCATCATGACGGCTTTTGTTATCTTAACGCTGTGTCTAAATCTTAAAAGCATTATTTATTTAATTAGTCTGGTTATTCCATTCTTGCTCTTAATTATCTTAGCCATTATGGTCTATTCAATCTTTACGGGTAATTATGACTTTGCTGGTCAGAACGTCCATGCCGCACAGTATGAGGTGATTGAATTATTGGGCTGGACAGTACCAAGCTGGGCACTAAGTGGCGTCTTATATGCGGCATTTAACGTGGGTGTTGGTTTCCCTATGCTAGCGGTCATCGGTGGTATGACAAAGTCTGAGCGTGAAGCAGGTCAGGGTGGTTTCTTAGGTGGCCTAGGTTTAGGTTTCTTAATCGTGTTACTCAACTTCACCTTATTCTTAAATATCGATAAATTACACGGTGTTGAAATTCCAACTTTATTATTAGCGGGTAAAGTACATACGATCTTGGCCTATGTAACTGTGCTTGCCTTAATTGCCATGATTTATAGTACAGCGGTGGGTATGTTCTTTGCCTTTACTGTACGTTGGGCAGAGCCGAATACAAATAAATTCAAAATCATCGCGATTGTCTCGACCTTAATTGGTTTTGCTTTAAGCCGTTTTGGTTTTGGTGCTATGGTCGGCTCGGTCTACCCATTAATGGGTGTATTGGGTATCGTGATTATGGTGGCACTCACTTGGTTCTGGTTGAAAACTCGCAAAGCTGGTGTTAATGAACAGGTGTAAAT
>CAYFVY010000062.1:5804-12458 GCA_964346715.1 uncultured Pelistega sp.
ATGTTTTAGGTGTGACGAACAGGGTGTTCCAAATTAATTAATTGCGAGAACGCGCAGAATAGGGTTTGATACAACTATTAAGAGTTAAGGAGACGATAATGGATTTAAATTTACGCCCCGAGGAAGAGGCATTTCGCGCTGAAGTTCGTGAGTTTGCTGAGAAATCAATTCCTCAAGATATTAAAGATAAGATTTTCAAACACCAACGCTTAGATAATACGGACTATATTCGTTGGCACAATATCCTAACCGATAAGGGCTGGGGTGCTCCTAGCTGGCCGGTGGAGTACGGTGGCACGGGCTGGAATGCGGTACAGAAACTGATTTTTGAAATTGAGTGCTTTAAAGCAGGTTCACCGCGCCTATTGCCATTTGGCTTAGGTATGATTGGTCCTGTATTGATGAAATACGCCAGCCCGGAGATGCAGCAGCGCTTTATTCCGCGTATGTTGCGTATTGAAGACTGGTGGTGCCAAGGTTATTCTGAACCAGGTTCGGGTTCTGACTTAGCTTCTCTTAAAACACGTGCTGAGAAAACACCTGAGGGGTATGTCGTAAATGGTCAAAAGACTTGGACAACTTATGGTCAATATGCTGACTGGATGTTCTGCTTAGTGCGTACCGATCCTGATGTGAAACCACAACGTGGTATCTCTATGTTGCTCATCGACTTACGCCAGCCTGGTGTGACTGTACGTCCGATTAAGACGTTGGATGGTGGTTTTGATGTCAACGAAGTGTGGCTAGAAGATGTCAAAGTGCCTTATGAAAACTTGGTTGGCCAAGAAAATGAGGGCTGGACCTATGCTAAGTACTTACTCGGTCATGAACGCACTGGTATTGCTGGGATTGGCTTATGCTACCGTGAATTGCAAATCCTTAAAAACTTAGCTCAAGAAGTGCAGTGGAACGGTAAGCCAGCGAATGAAAACAGCCGTATGCAAGACAAGATTAGTCTGATTGAAGCGGATATTCTTGCTTTAGAAATGATGCTTCTACGTGTCGCCGCTGATAGTACCCAAGGTCCAGGCCCACAAGCTTCAGTCTTAAAAATACGTGGCTCAGAAATTCAACAAGACTTGGCGCGCTTGCAACTTGAGGTGATGGGTCTAAATAGTTGGCCGTATTCTCCTTCATGGTTGGAAGCGGGTGCCGATGTCTTTGGGCCAGGTCATGAGTTTGCTGCTGCAGCAAGTGCGAATTATTTTGATATGCGCAAGACCTCAATTTATGGGGGCACGACCGAAGTACAAAAGGGCATTATTGCCAATATGCTTTTGGCCTAATTTAAGACATAGAGAAATGGCCAAGGAGGTACGTGTTGAGCCCACTCTGGTGCTCCACGGCAATGCCCACGGCCCTACATGAAAAACACCGAATGAGGTAAGAAATGGATTTTAAATACAGTGAAGAGCAACAGATGCTCAGTGAAAGCCTACGCCGTATGGCTAAGGATGTGTGGAGTTTTGAACAGCGTCGTCAACGTCAAAAAAATGCTGAGTTGGACAGTGCGACATGGCAACAATTAGCGGAATTAGGTGTTTTAGGCTTAACGATTCCACAAGAGTATGACGGTTTTGGTGAAAGCCCAGCCAGCTTATTAGCGATTCATTTTGAATTAGGCCGCGCCTTGGTAGCAGAACCTGTAATCGCGAGTTCGGTTCATAGTAATGCAATTTTACGTGCGAGCGATAAGGCCGAAGCACACCGTGTTTTACGCCAGTTAGCTGCAGGTGAATCTGTATGTACCGTGGCTGTACGTGAAAATACACGTGTTGATAATTTCCTGCAGATCCAGACACAAGCTGTAGCGCAAGCGGATGGTTATGTGTTGAATGGCAGCAAGCATAGTGTGAGCTGGGGCGCACAAGCGGATTATTTTGTGGTGAGTGCTTTAGTTGATGACCAACTAGCGCTGTTCTTGGTTCCTAGTGATGCAGCAGGAATTAGCAAGCAAGACTATCCAACTATGGATGGTATGCGTTGTGCCACCGTAGAGTTTAACAATGTTGTGCTTGGTGCTGAAAGTCTAATCTTGAGTGGTGAACAAGCGCTCGAGGCATTAATTACGGCTGAGCATGAAGCTACCACTGCTTTATGTGCGCAAACAGTTGGCATGATGGAGCAACTCTTAGACATTACGATTGAGTATGTTAAGACTCGTCAGCAATTTGGTAAAACACTCTCTAGCTTCCAAGTGATTCAACATCGCTTAGCGGATATGTATATTCAGCTGGAAGTGGCGAAATCGATGTCATTTGTAGCAGCTCAAGCCATTGGTTTAAGTGATGCGAAAGAGCGTCAACGTCGTATTAGCTCAGCCAAGATTAAAGTGATGCAAGGCGCTAAATTTATCGGTGAAAGTGCAGTGCAACTTCATGGTGGCATGGGAATGACGGATGAGCTCGAAGTGGGTGATTACTTTAAGCGCATGTCGTTCAATGAGTTCCATTATGGTGATTCTATTTATCACTTAGAGCAATTAGCACAGCTGAAATAAGCGTATTGACTTATGGTAAAAAACCAGCGTTTCCACAAGAGGCGCTGGTGTATTGTACAAAGAGCAGTTTGATTAAGCAGCTACTAGACAAAGGAATTAAGGTAAGCCAGATGGATATTATTGAAAATACATTTGAAGCGATTAAGTTCGAATACGATAAGGGTGTAGCAACGATTACCTTAAATAGACCAGATCGTTTAAATAGTTTTACCCAGCAGATGCATGATGAGCTCAAATCCGTGATGAATATCTTGCAATCACGTGTTGATCTACGCGGTGTGATTTTGACGGGAGCAGGTCGTGGCTTTTGCGCAGGACAAGACTTATCAGAACGTAAGCCTTTACCCGATGGGCAGAAGCGTGATCTTGCTGAGGGTTTAGAGAAATACTATAAACCCTTAATTTTGGCTGTCCGCGCCTTACCCGTTCCTGTCGTGTGTTTCGTGAATGGGGTAGCTGCGGGTGCTGGTATGAGTCTAGCCTTAGCATGTGATATCTTAATCGCCACTAAATCAGCGAGTTTCTTACAGGCCTTTGCTAAATTAGGTCTAGCCCCTGATGCGGGTTCAAGTTATTTCTTGCCACGTATGATTGGCACACAACGCGCGATGGCAGCGTCGATGTTAGCCAAGCCAATTACGGCTCAGCAAGCTTTAGACTGGGGATTAGTGTGGGAATTGGTCGAAGACGAGAGTTTAGCGGCTGAAATCGAGACCATGAAGCAGACTCTAGCTAATGGTCCAACCCGCTCTTACGCAGCGATCAAGAATCTTATCTACTCTTCTAGTCAGATGACCCTTGAAGAACAGTTGGATTTGGAGGCTGAGACTCAACGAGAACTTGGTTATACCGATGATTATCAAGAAGGTGGTGCTGCATTCCGTGAGAAACGTCCAGCGGTATTTAAGGGGCGTTAGTTGATGTTAAAGTCTGCTTGAGCGATGAGGGGTTGTTGCTCTTTATATTCCTGATAGAAGGCGTCTTTCCATGGTGAAGGGCGCTTTTTTCTTATTTGGAATTTGGCTGGAGTATATGGCGATGAAGCGTGGAGTTGTAAAACGTTGGTTTTTTACTTTGATATACAAGCGAGGCGCAAGTTTGCTGATAAAGCCTAGGTGTTTAAAAGCCGCACTTACAAAGTATTACACATTTAAAAGAGTGGCTAAGTTTAGGCTAAGTTTCCTTGCGTAAGATGGGAACCATGGTAAGGCAGACAAGCACAAGATGAATCACACAAACCGAGATTCAGTGCTTAGCAGATGTAAGCAAATCGTTAACGCTATGTCACTAGAGAAGCCGAGCCGTCTTTAAATTTTACTCTCAAGGAGATTATTATGTTGAAATCTGCATTAAGCCGTGGCCTCTTAGCGTCAACCTTGTTTATGACTGCTGCAATGGGTGTGGCTCACGCCAGTGATGGTGCGAAGAAATGGGAAGCCATTAACCAAACTAAAGTTAGTTTAGTTCAAGCAATTGATGCGGCTGAGAAACACCAAGCAGGCGCTAAAGCAGTTGAAGCTGACTTTGATGCGAAAGGTGATAAATCCTATTACGAAGTCAAAGTAGTTACTTCAGATAAAGAAGCCTATGAAGTGAAAGTTGATGCAAAAACTGGTGAGGTGATTTCTTCTGAAAAAGATGATTAATCGCTTAGCAACTAAATAGACATTTTCCTCTCAACAACAAGCCACAGGGTGAATTCCTTGCTGGCTTGTTGGTGTATGATAAAAGTTCATACGACAGATGTATTATAAGTTGAATAAGAATTAGGTGAAAGATCGAGAATGGTGAGGGCGCGCTTATCATTAAGAATCAGGCATGAGTTCGATAATTAATTGAGAGGAATACAGGTGCTTATCTGAAGTATAAGATAAAGTCACCATGTGGACTCAGACAATGGACATATCAGGATGCGTATTTTATTAGTCGAAGATGACCCAATGATTGGGCGTACGGTTCAAGAAGCACTCAAGGAAGTCTCGTATGCGGTTGATTGGCTCAAAGACGGTGATTCGGCTTTAACAGCGCTGCAGACTCAACACTATGATTTGATGTTGTTGGACTTAGGTCTGCCTGGTCGGGATGGGATGCAGGTCCTAGAAATTGCTCGCCAAGAATACAATCAAGTGCCTGTCGTAATTATGACGGCGCGTGATGGTTTGTCAGATCGTATTCAGGGTCTAGATGCGGGTGCTGATGATTATGTTCTAAAGCCGTTCGAGATGAGTGAGCTCTTAGCACGCATGCGTGCAGTGTGGCGCCGCCATGGCGGACAGGCAACACCTAATTTAAATAATGGTGTTCTTAGTTTAGATCCTGTTACGCATCAAGTGTCTCTACTGGAGAGTGGTGAGTCATTCACCTTATCGAACCGTGAATTCTCTTTACTTCAAGCTTTAATGATTCGCCCTGGTGCTATCTTATCGCGTTCCAGTCTAGAAGATCGCGTATACGGTTGGGGTGAGGAAGTCGAGAGTAATGCGATTGAATTCTTGATTCATGCATTACGCAAAAAGCTAGGCAATAGTGTCATTAAAAATATTCGAGGTGTCGGGTGGATGGTCTCAAAAGCACCATAAAAAAATCATTACAAGTCCGTCTCGCTCTGGTGCTTTCGGCGCTTATTATCGCCGTGGCTTTAATTGCGGGAGGTCTGTCTTTTTATAAGTCATTTAAAGAAGCTCATGAATTACAAGACGATATCTTGCGCCAAGTCGCTGCACTGATGAAACAGCAGGGAAGTGCTGAGGGTATTGCACAGGCGGGAGGTATCTTGCACGAGTTGGACTTAGATATTGAAGTCTTAGTGCAACTTATCGCGCCTGAATCGAGTAGTATCTCTTCAGGTTTAAGCACTGCTTCTATTGCGCGTAATAGGGGTGAAGATGATGATAACAATAAGCATCACTTAAACTTACCAGCAAACTTAGGTTTAGGTCTTCACACGCTAGATTTCAAAGACGATACGTATCGAGTGCTGGTAAGCCAATTACCTGGCGGACAGCATTTTGTGGTGGCGCAAGAAACAGATTTACGAGATGACTTAGCCTATGGCAGTGCTTTACGCACGGTGATGCCTTTATTAATTTTGATTCCCCTTCTAATCGGCTTAGTCTTTTTCTTGGTAGGGAGGATGTTTAAGCCGATTAAGCGCTTATCGGCGCAGATTAAGTCGCGTGATGAGCATGATTTGTCGGCAATTAAAGCAGAGCATTTGCCCAGTGAGGTACAGCCTTTTGTCCAATCGATTAATGAGCTGCTGACGAAAGTTGATCAGTCGATGCAGCAACAGCGTCGATTTGTGGCAGATGCCGCACATGAATTACGGACACCGATGACGGCCTTGTCTCTTCAGGCGGAACACTTAGCAAATGCACAGATGGGTGAGATGGCGGAGCAACGTCTGAGCGAATTACGCGCAGGGATTGAGCGCTCAAGACACCTATTGGAACAACTCCTAGGTTTGGCGCGTGCGCAAGAGCAAGCCTATACTCAGGGAAAAGCTCAGTTTGAGGGGGATGTGCAGATTGAGGAATTGTCTAAGGGGAGCGCACAGCTTGATGGGCTGTCTCAACTTGAAGAGGAGCATCAGGAGAGTACACAGATAGAGGGCCAAACTCACGGTAGAGGGCAGAGGCAATATCAGGGCCAGGGGAAATCTAAGGGCCAGGGCAAGATAGCAAAACCCGTGTTGTCCGTGCGTGATATTTATCGTGAAACCTTAGAAGACTTAATGCCAGTGATTGACGCCAAATCAATGGATATCGGCGTGCTTGATGGACCTGATGTTCAGGTGCAGATGCATAAGCTTGAGTTGAGCACGATTGTAAAAAATCTGGTCGATAATGCGATTCGCTATACGCCAGCGCAAGGGCAGATTGATTTAAGTGCGAAACGAGAAGGCGAGTGGACCGTACTTGAGGTAAGTGACAGTGGACCAGGTATCGCTGTTCATGAAAGAGCACGCGTGTGCGAACCCTTCTATCGTATCTTAGGAACCGAGCAACAGGGCTCGGGCTTGGGTTTATCGATTGTGCATACCTTGGTGAAGAATGCGGGTGGAACCTTGGAGTTGCTCGACGCACCAGACCGCCAGAACGGATTACTGGTGCGTGTGAGGTTGCCAGTTTAATCTTACGTGATTATCAGAACAT
>CAYFVY010000063.1:0-10859 GCA_964346715.1 uncultured Pelistega sp.
GCCCGTCCTGCAGGATTATTAGCAGACCGCGAATTGATGCAAATCGGTGCTGAAGTGTATGGTCATGCGGGTTATGAAGCGGACTGCCAGGTGATTGATTTAGCGATCGAAAGTCTTGCTCTTGCGGGCGTTACACAGGTTCGTTTAGACTTAAATCATCCAGGTGTGACACGTGCCTTAATTGATGCATACCCACCGCTGAATGAGCAAACTAACGATATTTATACCTACCTCAAGGATAAAGATGTCGCTTCTTTAATCTCTTGTCTCAATAATTATCCTAATATCCCAACTGATATTCGTCAGGCATTATTAGCATTACCGCAGCTTTATGGTGGTGCTGAAGTTCTCGATCGTGCGATTCAAGAGTTACCAGCTTTGCCGGGTGTTCTTGATGCCATACAAGAATTACGTGATATTGTGAATACCTTGGGCCTAGATGATTTAGGTATCGACTTATCCGATGTGCGTGGTTATGACTATCACTGTGGGGTTATTTTTGCCTTGTATGCAGATGGTTGGCACGAAGCCTTAGTACGCGGTGGTCGCTACGATAATGTAAGTAAGCTGTTTGGTCGTGCACGTGCCGCAACAGGTTTTAGTTTAGACCTACGCAAATTAGCACGAGGTTTGACGCCTGCGCAACGTAGTAAGGCGATTAAAGCACCATGGTTAATACATGAGCAATTGAATCAGACTATTAAGCAATTGCGCGAGCAGGGAAATATTGTGGTACAGTTTTTCCCAGGTAGCAGCCAGGATGTAGATGAGTTCGTATTTGAAAGTGAGTTGGTATTTGAGGCAGGGGAATGGGTACAAAAACCACTGAAATCCTAAGTCATCAGCGACTCTATAGGTCAGTACGACAGTAAGATTGAATACTTAAGGGGCTTGCAAAAAGCAAGTTAAGATTTTTTTTTTAAGCAAAATCATTATGAGCAAAAACGTTGTAGTAATTGGTACCCAATGGGGCGACGAAGGCAAAGGTAAAATCGTTGACTGGTTAGCCGAGAGTGTACATGGTGTTGTACGTTTCCAAGGCGGTCATAACGCTGGTCATACCTTATGGATTAACGGCCAGAAGACCATTCTACGCTTGATTCCATCAGGTATTATGCACAAAAGCACGACTTGCTATATTGGCAATGGTGTTGTTTTATCGCCTGAGGCCTTGCTAAAAGAAATCGCTGAACTTGAAGCTGCGGGCGTTGATGTCCGTTCACGCTTGAAGATTTCTGAAGCCGCTACCTTAATTTTGCCGTACCACATCGCTATTGACCAAGCGCGTGAAGCCGCTAAGGGTGAGAACAAGATTGGTACCACAGGCCGTGGTATTGGCCCAGCCTATGAAGATAAAGTGGCTCGCCGTGCCATGCGTGTTCAAGACTTATTCCAACCAGCTATTTTCGAAACTAAGCTTAAAGAAGTGGTGGAATACCATAACTTTATTCTTGAGCATATGCTTAAAGCCCCAACTGTTTCTTACGAAGAAGTGAAGCAACAGTGTATGGAGTGGGCAGAGCAAATTAAGCCTATGGTGGCTGATGTTGCTGCATTACTTTACGAAGTGAAAAAATCTGGCGAGTCTTTATTGTTCGAAGGTGCGCAAGGTGCTTTATTGGATATTGACCACGGTACCTATCCTTTTGTCACCAGCAGTAACTGTGTGGCAGGCCAAGCGTCAGCAGGTGCTGGTGTAGGTCCTTCATCGTTGCATTATGTTCTTGGTATCACTAAAGCCTATTGCACACGCGTTGGTTCAGGTCCATTCCCAAGTGAGTTGGAGAATGAGATTGGCGCGCATATCGCTAAAGTTGGTCAAGAATTTGGTTCGGTTACGGGCCGTCCACGTCGTTGTGGTTGGTTTGATGCTGCAGCTCTTAAGCGCTCAGCCATTATCAATGGTATTGATGGTTTATGCGTAACCAAACTTGACGTACTTGATGGTATGGAAGAGGTAGGTATTTGCGTTGGCTATAAACTTGATGGCAAAGAGATCGATGTTCTTCCATATGGTGCTGAGAACGTAGCGCGTGTTGAGCCGATTATCGAGATGATTCCTGGCTGGAAAGAAGCGACTAAGGGTATCACCGAATACGAAAAATTGCCTGAGAATGCACGTAAGTTCTTAGAGCGTATGCAAGAAATTTGTGAAGTACGTATTGATATGGTTTCAACTGGTCCAGACCGTAAAGAAACCATTATGTTGCATAACCCATCAAAAGGCTAAACCAACATGAGTAGTCTCCCTCCAAGCACAGATAGTGATTTATGGATCAGTTGGGCGGAATACAACCGCCTAATTGAGCGCCTAGGGCTAATTGTCTACCAATCGAATTGGAAATTTGACAAGATTGTATGCTTAGCGCGAGGCGGTGTCCGAGTAGGGGATGTATTATCCCGTATTTTTGACGTGCCGCTTGGTATCTTGGCCACTAGTTCGTATCGTGAAGCGGCTGGTACACAGCAAGGTGAGTTAGATATTGCCAAATTTATTACCATTACACGTGGTACCTTATCGGGTCGCGTGTTGTTGGTCGATGATATGGTGGATACTGGACTCACGTTTAGTCGAGTACATGACCATCTCTTGGAGCAGTTTCCTGCGATTGAAGAGATGCGTTCAGCCGTACTGTGGTGGAAAGGCCACTCGAAAGTGGAGCCAACGTACTTTGTCGACAAATTACCAAAGAATCCATGGATTCATCAGCCATTTGAAGATTACGATAGTTTACGTCCACACCAATTAGAAGCCTGGATCCGCAAGGGTAAGGCGCACGATTAAGTCGCGACGCTAATCATACGGTGCCAGTAATAGGGACTTATGTCGCGCACTAATGCGATGCGATTAAAAGCGGTCCTATGATGTAATGTGGTGCTATTCGCCGAGCTTTAGTGCAATAGCACGACATTAAAACACATAAGGCTAGCAACTTTGATGAATCTGTGTTAGAATCATGGATTCATCAATTTATTTTTCTATTCAATATATCCAATAGAAGGCAACCTCATCGTAGAATTAGCTTGTTTTACTAGTCTGATTCTTGAGTTTGGGAGCACTAAGCTAGTCACTAGCATGGATTTCCCGCTGTCAGTAGGGTGCCTTGAATAGGGAAATTGTAGTTTTTTATCAACTATTAACTAGAAAGTATTACATGCCACACGTTCGTCTAAAAGAAAATGAACCGTTTGAAGCCGCATTACGCCGCTTTAAGCGCACTATTGAAAAAACCGGTCTATTAACCGATTTACGTGCTCGTGAATTCTACGAAAAGCCAACAGCTGAGCGTAAGCGTAAGCACGCAGCTGCTGTTAAGCGTCACTATAAGCGCATTCGTAGTCAACAACTACCAGCACGTTTGTACTAATTTCAGTCTATGATTCCTGAATCATTTGTTCAGGATGTCTTAGCACGCATTGATATTGTCGATGTTGTCGGCAAGTACGTGCAGCTCAGAAAGGGCGGAGCCAATCTATTAGGCCTCTGCCCTTTTCATAACGAGAAATCACCGTCATTTACCGTAAGCCCACAGAAACAGTTTTATCATTGTTTCGGCTGTGGCGTGCACGGTAATGCTATCCGTTTCCTGATGGATCACACTGGATCTAACTTCCCCGAAACTGTTAAAACCCTAGCAGAGTCGGTGGGTTTAGTCGTGCCTCAAGAAACTCGAAGTCCCAAGCAACAAGCTGCTCAACGAGCACGCCAATCGCAAAGCGATAAACTCACACAAATCCTCGAACAAGCCCAGAAATTCTACTTGGCTCAATTATCCCGTTCCGGTGAAGCGCAGCACTACTTAAAGCAGCGCGGTATCTCACCAGAAACGGCGAATAAATTTGGTCTAGGTTGGACAGGGCGTGAGCGTCAGGGATTGAAGAGCGTCTTTGAAAATTATGATGATGCCGGACTCATTGAATCTGGTCTCGTGGTACAGAATGAAGACCTGCGCAAATACGATCGCTTTCGTGAACGCATCATGTTTCCTATTTATAATACGCGCGGCAAACTCATCGGTTTTGGTGGGCGTATTATCGGGCAGGGTAATCCTAAGTACTTAAACTCACCTGAAACGCCAATTTTCTCTAAGGGCCATGAGCTATATGGTTTATGGGAAAACCGCAAAGGCATTCGTGATGAGGGTTTTGTCCTTGTAGTTGAAGGTTATATGGATGTGGTTGGGCTCTCAGAACAGGGTCTACATAATGGGGTAGCAACGCTAGGGACCGCGACTACGCCTGATCACATTACCCGTTTAATGCGAACCAGTGAACGTATTGTCTTTAGTTTTGACGGGGATGGTGCCGGTAAGCGTGCTGCATGGCGTGCCTTGAATAGCTGTTTGCCTGCTTTACGTGATGATGTGCAAATTCGCTTTTTATTCTTGCCGGATGAACATGACCCAGACTCTTTCGTGCGAGCTTTTGGGGCAGACGCTTTCCGTGAGCAAGTTGGTTTGTCCTTGGCCTTGTCGGCTTTTTTCTTACAAGAATTAAGTGCTCGCCACTCCTTAAGTGAAGCTGAAGGACGAGCCGCTTGTTTACACGAAGCAAGACCTTTATTTCAAGTGATTCCTAAGGTCGCTATTCGTACGCAAATTGAAAAAGACTTTGCGCGCCTTTTGCAATTAACGCATGAAGAGTTGCGCCAAGATCTTGCCGCTTATGAACAACAGCAAGAAGCTTACCAGCATGTAGCGCATGCTTTGCCCGAAACGAGTGTAGGTAGTTCTGAGCGCAATGCAGCAGATGAAATTTTCGAGCAAGGAGCGCGTAGAGCGCCGGTAAAAACTCAGTCAAGTGCAAGTGGTCCATTTGCAGGTGCGAATAGACAGCGAGTTCCTAGCACACAACGGAGCAGGGGCGGGGAGAAGCAGGCTGAACCTAAAGCCAAGCGTTTATTGCGTTTACTGATTAATCATCCCGAGTTATTGACGCAAATTACTGACTGGCAACTTGAAATTCTGAACCGTCATCCCCATTATGAATTAGTGACCCGCTTTATCACAATTGGGATATCCCGAGGGTTTGTGAATAGCGGAGCTATTTTACGTCTACTCGAAACTGAACCTGAGTTACATCGCATTGTTCTAGGTTTATTGCATGAGGATCTCTTACAAGAGGCCTTACCTGATCCTAGAGCCGAGTGGCAAGACGCCATTCGTAGTGCGGAGCTAGATGATTTAAAAGCGGAACAGACTGCTTTGGTTGCAAGTGGATTGCGTACGGAAGCAGAGAAAAATCGCTATAAAATTTTAACCGAGCGCCTGGCTTTATTGCAGGGAAATAGGCGCTAATCGTGTATAATTAAGGGTTATTTTTAAAATTTAGTCTAATTTTTTGAGGCGAAATTGAGCACCTATCAATACGCTTGTTGGAATCTTATTCTTATACCAATAATTGGCGATTTATGACGATCGCGAACAACTGAACATGTGAGTTTAAGTTAATAAGATTCGATAAGCAGGTAGATGGGATGCAATCTTTTGCACTTTAGAAATTAGGAATGTTGTTTTTCAAGTGCGGGAATTATTATGGCTAAACCAAGTGATGACGTCTTAACGACACGTGCAAGAGCAAAAATTATTAAACCAGCAGGTGCAGTTGAGACCGCTACAAAAACAGCAGAGATGGCAGAGAGCAGCTCCCCCGAGCTTACTAGCTCTCCCGCCAAAAAGACGACGGCAAGAAAAGTCGCCTCCACAACGGTAACGAACACTTCAGCGAAGAAAACACAGATGAGCGTGAATAAAACTGTAGAGACCACTGAAAGCAGTGAAGCAAGCGTGACGGCACAAGCTGCCAGCGCTGGCACAGATAAGGCCGCTACGAAAACAGCGAGCAAAACCATCGCTAAAACAGCGGCGGTTAAGAAAGCAGCAGCGAAAACTAGTACAACAGCGACTAAAGCTGTGGCTAAGAAAGCCACTAAAACTGCCACCAAAGCAGCGACTAAAGCAGCTGCCAAGCCAGCAGCAGAAACTGCCGGTGATGATGATTTTGACGATCTTGATGATGATTTCGATTGCGACTTTGATGAAGATTTCGACGCACCTAAAGCCAAGAAATCAACTGGTCGTAAGCCAGGCCGTCCAGCTAAAGCCAGTTCAGCGGTAGATGATGATAGCTTCTTAGATGATGATAATGGCGATGAAGTGATTGATGTCGACGTACCAGAGCCTAAGCAAGCACGCCGTGGTCGTGGCCGTGGTCAGTCAGGTGGTTCATCAGGTGGTCGCAGCGGCTCGAGTGCAGAAGATCTCGAATTACGTCGTGCGCAACTGAAAGTCTTAATTAAACTGGGTAAAGAGCGTGGCTATTTAACCTTTAGTGAAATTAATGACCAATTATCAGATGATTTGGTTGATGCTGATGCGATTGATTCAATTATTAGCACCTTTAGTGAGATGGGCATTCGTGTGTACGAACAAGCACCATCAGCTGAAGATTTAATCTTGAATGACTCAACACCAGTTAGCAGCGATGATGATGTGGAAGACGAGGCTGAAGCCGCTTTAACCACAGTTGACTCTGAGTTTGGTCGTACTACTGACCCTGTGCGTATGTATATGCGTGAGATGGGTTCGGTTGAACTCTTAACACGTGATGGCGAGATTGAAATTGCTAAGCGTATTGAGGATGGCCTTAAGCATATGGTGATGGCGATTGCTGCGTCACCAACCACTATTCAAGAAATCCTTGACCATATCCAACGTGTACGCGATGGCCAAGCCCAGATTGAAGAAATCGTTGATGGCTTGATGTCTGATACGGGCGAAGAATACGCGGGTTCAGGTGCAACTGTAGATGACGATGACGAAGATGGTCCTGCAGGTGGTATGAGCAGCCGTCAGATTGAATTCCTACTCGAAGAAGCAATGTCGAAATTTGATATTGTTGAGAAGTCCTTCGAAGTCATGATGCAAGAATTTGATAATGGTAATTATCAGTCTGATGCCTATGAAACAGCTCACCAAGCGATTCTTGACGAATTAATGGGAGTGCGATTCACCGCGAAAATTGTTGAAAAACTGGCCGATACCTTACGTCAGCAAGTTGCACAAGTACGCACCTTAGAGCGTGCAATGTTAGCGATCTGTGTCGACCGTGTTGATATGCCACGTGCCCACTTTATTTCTAGCTTCCCTGGCAATGAAACCAATTTAGATTGGGTACATAGCGAAATTAAAGCTGGCGTACCTTATGCTGAGACATTAGAGCGTAATATTCCAGATATTCATGAAATTCAGCAGAAGTTTATTGAACTTGAAGAAGCTGTTATCCTACCGATTAAAGACCTGAAAGACGTCAATAAGCGTATGGTAACCGGTGAAGCCAAGGCCAAGAAAGCTAAGCGCGAAATGATTGAAGCCAACTTGCGTCTCGTGATTTCGATTGCTAAGAAATATACCAACCGTGGTCTTCAGTTCTTGGATCTTATTCAAGAAGGGAATATCGGTTTGATGAAGGCGGTGGATAAGTTTGAATACCGTCGTGGCTATAAGTTCTCAACCTATGCTACGTGGTGGATTCGTCAAGCGATTACTCGCTCGATTGCTGACCAAGCTCGTACCATCCGTATTCCGGTGCATATGATCGAAACGATTAATAAGATGAACCGTATTAATCGCCAAATTCTGCAAGAAACAGGTCTAGAGCCTGATCCAGATACATTAGCCCAGAAGATGGATATGCCAGTTGATAAGATTCGCAAGATTCTTAAGATTGCCAAAGAACCAATTTCTATGGAAACCCCAATCGGTGATGATGATGATTCGCACTTGGGCGATTTCATCGAAGACTCTTCAACCTTGGCGCCAGCCGACTCGGCCCTACAGCGTTCAATGAGTGAAGTCTTTGAAGAAGTGATTAACTCATTGACCCAACGCGAAGGTAAAGTATTACGTATGCGCTTCGGTATTGGTATGAGTTCAGATCAGACCTTAGAAGAAGTTGGTAAACAATTTGACGTAACACGCGAGCGTATCCGTCAGATTGAAGCTAAGGCATTACGTAAACTACGTCACCCAAGCCGCGCTGATAAGCTTAAGAGCTTCTTAGAGAATCAGTAAAGTAGGCGAGTTTGATAGGCTGAGTGTTGAAGTAGAGCTTAGGATTTTGTAAGTTTTGGCTTAACACTTGACGGTCAGACATAGAGCTTTAAGGCATAACGCACATCTATAGAGATTTAGATGTGCGTTTTTGTTTTCCTTAAAATATCTTTAAGGAAAGAATCTCCTCCTGTCTTCGTCATTGAAACACCCTAGAAATATTTATCACAAATAGCCATTAATTCCTGTTGCTCGGCATCCATGCCGAGCAATACTTTTTGCTGTGTTTTCATATCAGGCAACTGGAACTGGATCTGGTACATATTCTGTGTGATTTCAACCGCTCTTTTCAGAGACAGTGTTGAGCGCTCCTTATAAAGCGCTGTTTCAAGCGTCTTGTAAATGCTATAGGCGGTAAAGACAAGGCAAATATGTGCACGTATACGGCTCTCTATGCGATGATAAATTGGACGAATACGTAAATCTGTCTTGGACATGCGGAAGGCTCTTTCTATATGCCAGAGTTGGCCATAACGCTCAAGCAACTCACGCTCACTCAGTTGAGTATTAGTCACATAACCTTTCAGTCCATCCCAAGCACCATCTTGTTCATATTTCACCATATCAATATCAATTTTGATATCACCTTGCATCATCAAATATTTGTTATAACCTCGATTATTTAAGTGTGATTTGGTGAGCTGCCCTGTACCTACACGATGACGTAAACGCTCTAAGCCCTTACGTCGATTATCTGCATCACGGTGCGCGCGTTTGCTACTATAATGAACCACAAGACGATCATCCCCTTTTTTGAAGCTCATGACATGGTTGTCTTCCCAGTTCTGCGCCATCACCTGTCTTTTAATTGATTCGGATTCACTTTTTAAACGGGCACCGATAATATATTCATAGCCTCCTTCTTGCAACAGCGCTATGTTTTGCTTTGAAAGTAAACCGCTGTCGGCGATGACAATCGGTTTGTTGATAGTAAATTTAGCACTCATGGCTTCTAAAAATGGGATCAGCGTATGCCCTTCATAGACCTTACCTTCATAAATATCATAACCAATGGGGAAACCATTGGCGCCAACCAGTAAACCTAAATAAATCTGAGGATGGCTATGCTTACCAACCTTAGAGAAGCCTGTGCGACGTAGATCATCCTCATCTTCTGCTTCAAAGTGTAGGGTCGTCATATCGTAAAAGACCGCGCTAATCACGCCGCCCTGCATACGTTTGGTATGTTCAAAAGCGATTTGTTCCACCTGGAATTTAAGCTGGTTTTCTAGCTTATCTAAAAACCGATAAATAGTGCTAATTTGCAAATCAACGCCTTGAAAACGACGGACATAGTCCATCGTTTTCAGCTTGCTAAGAGGGAAAGCAAGACGAGCTAAAACCAGATGCCTAAATAGCTCATCAGGGATTTTGTTAAAGCCAATAAGATCATAAATACGCCCAAAAACAAGTTCAGGGCCAATAATCTAGATGTTGTTATTGTTTAGGCTCGCAATGCTCTGCATAAGAAGTTCATCACGCTCTGAATGTAGCAATGAGGGTTGATGCTTGATTTCACCCATAAGTTGCTGAGCTTGAATTTTTAGTGACTCCAATTCTGGACGCTCGGTGGCGTAACCAACCGTTTTTAATACCTTAGAAGCACCATTTTCTTTGCTAACTATTTGAATACTAATGGTTCCTGAGCGATTTATCTTTTCTCGAATAAACACCATCAACCTCGCGACACACCCTAAAAAAACAATATTTTAAACTAAGTTATTGATTTATAAGGAAAGTACTTGGGTGTGTCGAAAAAAGTGAAAGCTGCAAGAAAATAATCAAGCTTAGCAATAACACAAAACCACCTTATTGAAATAATAAGGTGGTTTTATTTTATATGCGATATATTTGTTTTGATGCTTTAAGTGCGCCTTATTTTTTACCTTATCAGATAGGTGAGCCTAATACTTAGGTGTCAGCCTCATCAATTAGTTGTAGATAGCCGAAAAAATCATCAATTAACTTCATAATTTATAAGGGTTAATTAGAAATTTCACCTTCAAATGGTACAATTATGACAATTTATGGCGAGTGGAGTTATTTCGCTGGTCGTCGTATCACACCGTAAGTAAATGATTTTTGATCCTTGTTCTGCCTGACATGGAATGGGACTGCTTTTTTAAATCAAAAGTGAGATCGACCACGCCACATTTGACCTTGTGTGCCTCTTAGGCATTTTTTTATTTTTTATGAAGAAGAATATATGACACAACACTCTAGAATAAAATGTGCAGCATTATTGGACCGTATTATGAGCGCTGAGCAAGCGGCTGAATTAATCCATTCAGGTGTAAGCGTAGGGATGAGTGGTTTTACGGGCTCAGGCTATCCGAAAGAGGTTCCTATCGCCTTAGCGAATCGCATTAAGGCTGAGCACGCTAAGGGTAATCCTTTTAAGATTAACGTATGGACAGGAGCCTCAACAGCTCCAGAGCTTGATGGTGCCTTGGCGGAGGCTGATGGGATTAGTATGCGTTTACCTTATCAGTCAGACCCAGTTGCTCGTCGTAAGATTAATAGCGGTCAGATGGAGTATATGGATATTCACTTATCGCACGTGGCTCAGCACGCTTGGTTTGGTTTTTACGGTAAATTAGACATCGCCGTGATTGAGGTAGTGGGTATTAATGAAGACGGTACCTTAATTCCAGCCGCTTCAGTGGGTAACAATAAGACCTGGATTGAACAAGCGGACAAAGTGATTGTGGAAGTGAACTATGCCTTAAGTGAAAAGCTTGCTGGTAT
>CAYFVY010000063.1:10869-12361 GCA_964346715.1 uncultured Pelistega sp.
AGGGTATGCACGATATTTATTACGGTACTGAATTACCTCCACACCGTAAAGCCGTGCCGATGCTGCGTCCTGATGATCGTATCGGTGTGCCATATTTCCGTTGCCCACAAGAGAAAATTATCGCGATTGTTGAGACGAATGGGCAAGACCGCGTGAATAAGTTCACCGAGCCAGATGAGGGTTCTAAAAAAATCGCCTCCCACATTCTTAATTTCCTGAAAGATGAAGTGCGTCGCGGTGTGTTACCACCAAGCTTATTACCCATCCAATCTGGCGTAGGTAATATTGCGAATGCGGTATTAGCAGGCTTGAATGAAGGTGACTTTGATAACCTGACTTCCTATACCGAAGTCATTCAGGACGGTATGCTTGAGATGATTAAATCTGGCAAGTTGGTAAAAGTGTCAGCCACATCGTTATCTTTGAGTCCTGAAGGTGTAGAAGAGTTAAATAATAATATTGATTTCTACCGTGATAAGATTATTCTGCGTACGCAAGAGATGAGTAACCACCCAGTAGTTGTCCGTCGCCTAGGTGTTATTGCGATTAATGGCATGGTAGAAGCGGACATCTACGGTAACGTTAACTCTACGCACGTTATGGGTACTGATATTATTAACGGTATCGGTGGTTCAGGTGATTTTGCCCGTAACGGTTATATGTGTTTCTTCGTGCGTCCTTCAATTGCTAAGGGTGGTGATATCTCGGGCATCGTTCCAATGGCTTCTCACGTTGACCACACTGAGCACGATACACAAATCATAGTAACAGAGCAGGGTCTAGCTGACCTACGTGGTTTATCCCCTCGCCAACGCGCTGAAGTGATTATTGAAAACTGTGCTCACCCTGACTATAAAGCCGAGTTGCGTGACTACTTCGAACGCGCTTGTAAAGAAGCTTCAGGTCATACTCCTCATATCTTATCTGAGGCATTAAGCTGGCACGATCGATTTACGAAAACAGGGTCGATGAAGAAAAAGGCCTAGTCGCAGCGCAAACGCCAATTCGGTGCTTAAAGACTGCGCAAATTTAAGGGTTGTACAAGTTTAAAGATTGCATAAGCTAAAATACTGTACAAGCTCTAAAAGCCATTAAGACTCACTTGGAAATTATCAGGTGAGTCTTTTTTATGGTGTTATAAGTGTTCAAGTTGTAGTCGTTAAATTATGGTGCTTAAATTTAGTTCTTAAGTTGTTGCTGTTAAATTGTAGGTGTTAAATGATAGTTCTTAAGTTTAGTTCTTAAGCTTCTACCGCTCAGTTGTCGCCGTTCAGTTGTTGCGGTGCTCGTAAACTGTAGCTAAAGCCTTTTAATAAATAATAATTAATTGATCAAATAATAAGCGATCATCAAAGCAATATTCACCATGCTAATCAGTCCAAATCCCAGAATTAGTTTGCGGCGAGCTTGTGTTTCAGCTAAAGAGATACCCAAGACTGCTTTAAATAGATTATTACTAAAAGTCGCTTGCAATGCGGCAATAGAAATTAAG
>CAYFVY010000064.1:0-12193 GCA_964346715.1 uncultured Pelistega sp.
TGAATAATTGGGTAGTGATCTAAGACAGCGCGCATATCGCCACGAGAGCGAGCAATATCCCACTTACCTGTTAGGTTAAGACTACCATTTTGGGCTGGCGGATTTTCCTCAATCCATTGACGTGTACGCCACTCACTCGGCACCACACGGATCACCGATGGGAAATGTAATGAATCAATGGTCACCGTCGTATTATTAAATGAACCACGTAAGGTCCCGTTGAGTAAGCGGATACCGTTCTCTACCTCAACAATACGTAAGTTACGCCCATTCAGTTGACCCTGTGAATCCCATTGCCCATTCGCACGCGATTGCAGACCCACATCAAAATCAACCGCCCCACCCAGACTTAATAAATCATTCGTAAAGACAGAGGCCCAAGCAATATCTTGAATGCTACCCTTAGCTTGCATGCGCGTACCACCTCGTAAGTTTGGCTCTAAGCCCTTAAACTCACTGCGTACATTAACCGTGACATTACCCTTATCACGCGTCTGAATCTGCAAGTCACCATTTAAGATGCTATTGTTGCCGCCCGTTGGTTGAAATTTAAACTGTGCACCCAAATTGCTGAGACCTAGAGCAAAAGGCGTCTCAGTTGGCACCAAGATATCGCCACTCACCCGCTTCACAGCAATATCACCTTGCAAGGCCCCTTTGTAAGCCAAGTCCCAGTTGAGATCGAAGACTAAATCACTAACCTTAGCCAGCTGAGGATTACGCACCACCACGCCACCGCGTTGATTCTGTGTCGCTGTTTTGCTGTCAGGCATTAAATCGCCTAGCATCTTATTCACATCATTCAGCACTGCTGGTGAGAGCACAAAGCGATTAATAGCCCCCTTCGTCGTCCACACGCCATCCTTGCCCGTAGAGCCTAATTGCTGCACCTTGACGGTATGGTTTCCTGGCAGACGTACGGTAAAAACCGAAGCACCTAAGTTCCACTCTGGTTGATTTTGACTACCTACCGGCACAAAATACACCCCAGCAACTTGATCTTGATTCACACTAAAGCCTTGGAATGAGCCACTTAACTTACTAATAGCACCACTCCAACCTTGCTTCTGGCCTGCGCCTGTATGCCACGCGCCTTGCGCTTTAATTTCCGCGTGAATAGGCTTAGCGCCTTTGCCACCGAGATTGCCTTTTTGCACATAATCAGCAACTAAATCAATCTCATGATTACTAATCGCACCTTTGAGTTTGCCCTTAACAAGAGCACCACCCTCAAGCCCTGGATAGAGATCGGCTAAGCGCGGCAGACGAATATCCAGATTCAATTCATCCCCTAACTTACCAAAAGCACCCGCACTTTTAATCGTATTTGTGCCGATTTGCAAATCAATATTGGCGCGCTCAATCAGGAAAATGTGCGGATCAAACCCAACTGGAGGGGCGATATGTATATTCTCAATAACTCGCGTCAAATTCACATCTGCACGCCCTGAGAGCTTTTGTTTATTCCAGCTACTGCCTGGTGCAAAATCCGCATTGATATCCGCTGAGAGTAATCCCTGCAAATCTGACAACACGACCTTACCCTTAACCTTGCCGTTAATTAGTGCTTGGGGAACGGCACCATAGGTTAATTTATCTAAGGCCAGATTGCTCGCATCGATGTCCAGATCTATGGTCTTAATATCATTATCTAAGCCAGATTGTGTGACATTGGCAAAGCCTTTCATGCCCGTCTTATCTGGCAAGACCAAATCGATTTCACCGTTTTGTAAGACAAAAGGATTCGCTAAATCCAACCACAGTGTTGAGTTTAAATGAGAGTTCGCACCTTGTGCTTGAACCACCAGATCAAAACCAGGCTGATCGACTCGCGGCTTAGCTTGTAGGCTCAGACGGTCAAAATCAAGTGGTACAGGCATCTTGATTGGCCATAAACCCTTACCATCAGTGCGTTCAAGTTGTACATCGGCAAGCACAGATTTACGTGTATCGAGATCCCATTGCCCCTTAAACACCATCTCTTGCTTGGCATCGCGTAGGCTGGCTGGGCTAGCTGCCAAATTCGCCCCCGTACTTAAGGTATCTACCAAGGCAGTGAAGCGATCTATGATCGGCTGGCTTAAACTTAAGTCACTGAATTTACCCGTTGACTGAATCTGCTTAGCTTGACCTTGACTTGCCTCATGATCAATCAAGGCTGTACGACCATTCGGGGTGGTTAAGTGAAGACGCGCTGGTCCAAGCTCCCAGATTGCTGGTAGCACCGCCAGGGAAGAAGCTACGGTGGAACTACTATCCTGAACCTGCTCGCTGTCTGAATCACTTGTCTGTGGTGTAGCAATTAATTGCTGTTCCGCCGTATATTTAAGGCGCAGACTATCTTGTAAATCAAGGGCGACATCAACAAATTGTGCTTGTAGCGTTTGCACATCATAAGCCCATACATCGATACGCTGTTCGGGCGAGCCACCTTTCGCTTTTACGTCTAGAGTTAAGACATCCTCTGCCTGCTTAAGATTCGGTGTAAAGCGTGCTTGCGCCTGGGCATCATGTGCATATAAACGACCCGCCAGCTTAGCATCGAGATATGCCCCACCATGCAAACTTGGCACAATTTGCGCTAAGGCAGGTAAGTCGGCTTTCAGTGCCAATTCATCGGTATCACGACCTAAGGCACCCTGTGCGACAAGAGACTGCTGACCAATCTGTAATTGAATATCCACATCTTGCAGCAGAATCTTCTCATAGTGCTCACTTAGATGATTAGGTAGGGACGCTTTATCAACTTGACTCGCATCGCTTGCTGTGGAAATTGATGGGGTAGCTGATGCACTTGTACTTGAGGCCTGATTACTTGCAGCCTGTTGCGCTGCCTGTTGCGCTTGCTCTATGGCGAGATCACGAGCAGGCCAAAACTCCTTCATATCAAGGCGCGCTTGCACCCGCCCTTCTAGTGCTTGTTTTAGCCACTCACTTCCTGGCAGGATATCACCCTTAAGTTTCACCTCGCGTAAGCGCTCTTTATCATCCACTACGCCTTCCAGCGCAAGCTTGGTGCTTAAGTGAGTATCCTTAACTGCACCCAAAGATAAGGCATAGAGTTCTAATTTATCAGCCTCTAACTCTAGATTAAGTGTACGAAACACCGACACTAAATCTGCACTCGTGGTCTGTCCTGTCTGCGTCACCACACCACCATCTGTAGAAGGTGGGCCGTAAGGCGCAGTACGTCCTTGTAAATTTAGGCTAGAGTCATCACTGAACTTAAGATTGGCATGCCCCTCTTGCACTAAAAAAGAAATCGCCGTATCCAAATTTAAATTCACATCAACGGAAGACTTATCACCTTGGCCTTGAGCTTTAAGCAGATACTCAGAAGTCCCTTCAGTTTGTTCCAGCAACACTGCTAATTGATTTACATCGAGAGGAAAATCGGGACTGATAGGCAGGAAGCGCTTACCTTGTCGTTGCACATCCAACTGTACTTTTAAGGCAGGGCTTTGCGCAAGATTCCACTTAATATCATAGAGCACATCGTCATACTTGGTTTTGCTAGCACGACTTTGCTCATCCAATGGCAAACCAAGTAAGTGCATCAATTCTTGAGACACGGCTAAGCGAGTCACTTCCCCGATTGAGCTTAAGACCGCTCCACTTTGAGAAGAACCTTGATGCTTGATGTTTGCCACCCTATCCCCAGGCACATGTAAGCTAAAAGAAGTTTCGCCAAGCTGCCACTGTAAGGCCTTATCAACCAAAACCTCGGCCGCCATTTTCTCCTCAGACTCTAAAACAAAATCCAGATGCTTAACATACAGAGAGTCTAAGCTACCGCGCCAAAATGGGGTTTGTAATAAGTCTTTCCCAGCACCATTTCCTACTAAGCTAAACGCAATTGGTGCCTGACCTAATTCAGGTTTATCAGCAATCTGGTAAAAGCCATTTAAGTCCAGTAAATGCTCACGCACACTACCGCTTAGTGAACCCTTTAATTCTGCCGCATAACCAATCCCTGGCCAGATATGCTCAAGCGCAGGTAAGACCGCATTAATACTTAACTCATTGCCAGGTAAGCCTAATTGCCCTTGGGTGCTGATGGTATTGTCACCTAAGCGCAAATCAATATTGAGACGGTCAAGAACGATATCTTCTAGGACCAGACCGGGATTTTCTGCCTCATCCATGGCATCTGCAGTGGGCGCCTCTACCGCTTTAGGCGTAAAAACCTGACGTAAATCGCTGGCTAAATCGATACTACCACTGAGTGCCTGTCCGTTCCACACACTACCAGAGCCTACATCAAGCTTCAGGTCGGCGAGTTTAAATTGATTTAAACCCGTGGCCTCTGTATTGAGAACAAGATGTCCACCCAGTAAAGAGTTCGGCATAATATGGCTTAAATCCAGACGTTCACCCTGAATGTCTGCGTGTAATTTTTGCACCCCATCGCTCAGATGCTCACTCTTAACCAGTGCCGTTAATTTAGTACTATTGGGCACATTAAAATTGAGATCTAAATTCTCTAGGAGTAAGGGAGCAAAAATATTCAATAAGCCATTGGCTTTTAAGTCCACTTCCTGACCCGTGCCATTCAGGGTTAAATGAAGCTCTTTCAAGGAACCGATTAAGCTTAAATTAACGTCTAAATTACAAGCCAAATCAGTTTGAATCTTATTTTCAGCTTGTACTTGCGGTGGATTTAAGCACAGGGGTGAACTGATAATCTTGCCTTGATTACTCGAGTGCAGATTAATTTTCAATGGCCAGTCCGGATTGCCTAATTGATCTAACTGAATATCACCCTTAATCAGGCTATCGAATAAGGGGTGATCAATGTAAATGCCGTCTAATACAAAACCAGCACTCTCTTGCGTCCACTTAATACCACTTAAGGCCAGCTCACCCAGCTGCACTGGCAAGGTACTGCCATCGGCTTGGATAAACGAAAAGCGGTCCAAACGAATCTTATCAATTAGCACTTCAAGCGGTAGCTCAGGCAGATTGAATGGACTGCTTGTCGTCGCTTCTGCTTCGGTTTGTCGTTGCAACAATTCAACGCGTAATTCTTCGACCGCAAATAAACTCACATGTGCTTTAGAGCGCCATAGATCACGCCAACGTACGGCGATCTCTACATTATCCGCCTCGATGCGCATGGCTTCATTTTCAAGCTTAAAGAGATCTATTTTTAAGCCTTGCATAATGGAGCCACGAATCGTTCCCATCTCTGCGCCTATGGTAGGCATGGCCCGATTTAAGACAAAACTTGAACCACTATTGGTAAAAAACACCCAAGAAAAAGCCAATACCAACAGCAGCAGGAACCATAATAAAAGTCCCCAAACGCTTTTAAAAGAACGAAGAATGCGGTTTTTTATCATCTTAAAAGGCAATCCCTAAAGAGAAATGCAGTCGTAGTTTTTTATCACGCTGACCATAGGCCAAGTCCACATTGATAGGACCAGCTGGGGTCTTAATTAAGGCACCAACACCATAACCGGCATGCAACTTCATATCGCGAAACGAAGGAGCCGCGTCACCCACGTCGACAAAGACGCCCATACCAAAGACATCATCAAAATAGTGCATATACTCAACACTGGCTACCGCTAAAGCACGCGTGCCGATGACCGTATCACCAAACTTATTACCAATGCCATAGTATTTATAACCACGGATAGTACGCGCTCCACCGGTGCGATAACCAAAGTCATCAGGGAAGATGGTATTATCGCCAGCCCACACTTTACCGACTTCAGCACGTACGGTTAATACATCACGCTTACCCATAGGGAACCAAAGCTGACCACGTGCAGAAGCTCGGAAAAAATTTGTATTCTGATTTAAGTTACGTCCTACCCCAACGCCCACTTGAACCAAGTTACCACTACGCGGGTCATATTTATTATTCACATCACGGCGCAGTACATCGTAGGACGCGACAATCGCTGGTAGCTTAAACTCTGGGTTAACAGGGTCGTCTTTACGCTTAACGCTATCGTAGGTTCCAAGTAAAGACCAGTTGCGCTCAAACTCAACGCGACTATTCGGATCAAGTTTGAATTCATGTTTACGACGCCAGCCAATGCCAAGACTCGTGACTTTTTCATTACTGATATTCGTGCGTCGCGCCATTAAGCCTAGGCTATCCACCGAGCCGTCTTCATTGGGCGGAAGGTAGAAGTCGGTATACAGACGCTGATTATCTTTATCGACACCCGCACCCGCTTCAAAAATAATCGGCAGACCAAAAATCACCCGCTGCTCATACATGCCCTCAAGTCGTGCACCTACAGCATCATCAATACCAAAAGAACCGGTTATGACACGTGCTGGTCCTTCAGTCACTCGAACCGTAACCGGGAGCTCTGCCGTATCTTGTTGATAGACGGCCTCACCAGGCGGAGTTTTTAAGTTAACAAAGGCACCACGAAAGAAGTTGGTTGACTGGAGTTGTTGCTGCCACTCATCCAACATCTTTTGCTCAAAACGCGCACCCGGCGCATATTGCACATAACGATTGACCAGGCTAATCGGTACACGACGCAACCCTGTCACCTCAAGATGACCTAGTGTGACACTCGGCCCACTATCCACTAAGGTAGTCGTATGTACACTGGAGGTATCGGGATTCACAACAGCTTGAGAATGCGCCATTCGAGCGAGGAAGAAATCTTCCGCTTGCACTTGGTCTAAGTGACTAGTCTTAGAAGAGCTCCAGCGTGCATTGATGAAGTCTTCACCTACCGGCAAGCCCCAAGACTTACGCAAGCCTTCAACACGTTCGGTGTATTCAGGCGCCGTGATACGTCCCTTAAATAGAGTATCGACTTGTGTAACTTTAGAAATTTCACCTGGTTCAATTGAGATATCCCAGGTATCACCGCCAATATCCTCACCCACTTCTAGGGTGACGACAGGAGCAAAATAGCCCTTAGTGGCGAGCGCTGAAACCACGGCATCATGGCCTTTGCGACGGATACGAGCGGCTTCTCCACCGTCTTGATCATCGGCCTGACGAACGATGGCACCCACGCCCTTTTGTACGGCTTCCAGCACATCAGGTGGTAAGCCGCTTGGATCAATTACCACCTCAGGTTTAGTGTTTTTGGTCGCGTCTGTATTTTCTTGTGCCCACGCGAAGGCGGGCATTAAGCATAGTAAAGTTAATACATGGCGACCAAATCTTGACATGGAAAACAAATACGTTGAGTGAACATATTATTGTTTTACCACAATTGGAGGGAATTTATGAGCCATATCTAGGGGTTGATTAGAAACATTAATCGCTACCTTACGAGCGATTAAGCGGTAACGCTGGCTCGCATCTGCTTGCGGGTCAGCCGAAACAATTGGTTGACCAGAATCAGAGAATTCGCGCACCTTCATATTTAGTGGCAAACCACCTAAATAAGGTAGTTTCAGCGAGGCGGCCATATTTTCACCACCATGCTCACCGAAAATATGCTCTTCATGACCACAGTTCGAGCAGACGTGAACGCTCATATTCTCAACAATACCTAAGATAGGCACATTCACCTTTTTGAACATATCCACACCCTTGCGTACGTCCAAAAGTGCTAAGTCTTGTGGTGTAGTCACAATCACTGAACCAGCCACTGGAATTTTCTGCGCCATTGAAAGCGCAATATCACCTGTACCTGGTGGCATATCGACGATTAAGTAGTCAAGCTCAGGCCAAGCCGTAAGACTGAGCAATTGATTCAGGGCTTGCACCACCATAGGACCGCGCCAAATTGCGGCTTGATCATCCTCTAATAAGAAGCCAAACGAGTTCACATAAACGCCATGCGCTTTAGGTGGAATCATGTGCTTATTATTGTCGAGCTCAGGTTTGCCACGTACACCTAATAATAGAGGTTGGCTAGGACCATAAATATCCGCATCTAAAATACCAACGGCAGCACCTGATTGCGCTAAAGCAATCGCCAAGTTAACCGATGTCGTACTTTTACCAACACCACCCTTGCCCGAGGCAACAGCGATTACGTTCTTAATTGTTTCAAGGGGTTTTAGCCCATCTTGAACCTTATGCTTCTCAACACCATTTACCCAGTTCAACTGTACCGAAGCAATCCCTTGGGCGGCTAGGAGCTGTTCTGCCTGTTGTTGAATCGCACCTTGGTCGGCTGCACTACAAAAATAGCCTGGCTTAAAGCGAATAGCGGCTTTTTGACCATCAAGCGTAATATCTGCGGCTTTCACCTTATGGCCAATAATATCGCCAGTTACGGGGTCTTTAAGGGCTTTTAAGGAATTAAGCAAGTCATTAACTGAAACATTTACTGACATAAAACATCCAAATCTAGTAGTAGAATAGAATTAATCATAACGTGTTTAGACAAAAATAGTTTATAAACACCTTTAATTTTTCGGAGTATATAACTCATGCAAGATTTTTTAGGCAATTTATTCAGAGGTATCTTATTTATTACCCTGACCATCGCCGGCCTAGTCTTAACCTTTTTCTTTATCGCCTTTGCTATCGTGGTGCTAGGCGTGCTGTACATTGTCTCTCTAGTTCGTGGACGCCAATTCTCGGCCGCTGATTACTGGCAACAAACTCGCCAACGGGCACAACATACTCAGTCGCAATTTAACGAGCGCTTTAAGCAACCTAGTTATAGTCGTCGTAAGCAAGAAGATGTGACAGACGTTGAGATTCGCGAGATCGAGTAAAATATTAGGTGAGTTTGTACGCTCGCTGATACCTTGCTGAATAGAATAATACGATTGAGCGCTATTCGCTGTTTGAGCAATAGCGCTCTCTTTTGCGCTCTATTTTTCAAAAAAGACCAAAAAAGCCTAGTTTATCGTCTAAAATCATTCTTTTGCTTTTTAGAAAATACACTACACATGACTCGTACTCTCTTTGTTACCACAGCACTGCCGTACGCTAACGGCTCCTTCCATATTGGTCACATCATGGAATATATCCAAGCGGATATTTGGGTGCGAGCCATGCGAATGTCGGGCCATACAGTTCACTTTGTCTGCGCGGATGATGCACATGGTGCACCGATTATGCTTAAAGCCGAGAAAGAAGGCATCACGCCTGAAGAATTAGTTAAGCGCATTGCCAGTGAACGCCCAACCTATCTGAACGGTTTTCATATTGCCTTTGACCATTGGCACAGCACACATAGCCCTGAGAACACTGAAATCTCAGGCTCTATTTATAAAGCGCTAAAAGCCAATGGCCTGATTAGCCAACGCACGATTGAGCAATTCTATGACCCAGTGAAGGGCATGTTCTTACCGGATCGCTACATTAAGGGTGAATGTCCTAACTGTCACGCGAAAGAACAATATGGTGATGCCTGTGAAGTCTGTAGCTCCGTCTATCAAGCCACAGAGCTGATTAATCCATACTCAACCTTAAGTAATGCCACACCTGTACTGAAGAGTTCAGAACACTTTTTCTTTAACCTATCCGACCAACGTTGCGTTGAGTTCCTGCATGAGTGGACCCACGGCTCTAGTCGCCATGGTTATAAGCACTTGCAGTCTGAGGTCTTAGCCAAGACGCGTGAGTGGTTAGGTGAAGACGTGAATAATAGCCAGCTAAATGACTGGGACATCTCACGTGATGCACCGTATTTCGGCATTGAAATTCCAGATGCGCCGGGCAAGTACTTCTATGTTTGGCTCGATGCACCGGTGGGTTATCTGGCTTCTTTAAAAGCCTATTGCAATTTAAAAGGCTTAGATTTTGACGCCATCACTGACCCGAATAGTGATACCGAGCAGATTCACTTTATCGGTAAAGATATTATTTACTTCCACGCCCTATTCTGGCCTGCCATGTTGAAGTTCTCTGGTCGTAAAGTGCCCGATCAACTGAATGCCCACGGTTTTATTACTGTGAGTGGTGAGAAGATGTCAAAGAGCCGTGGTACGGGTATTTCTCCACTGCGTTATCTTGATGTTGGCATGAACGCAGAATGGCTACGCTATTACATTGCCGCCAAGCTGAACTCTCGTGTTGAGGATGTGGATTTCAATCCAGACGATTTCATTGCACGTGTGAATTCTGACTTAATTGGTAAGTACATTAATATTGCCAGCCGTGCAGCGAACTTTATTAGTAAGCATTTTGAGGGTCAATTAGGCTATAACGGTAGTGAAGACGAGATTCTAGCCGAAATTCAACCGTTAATCGAAACCATTAGTGCGGACTTTGAAGCGCGCGAATACAACCGTGCTATTCGTACCATGATGGCCTATGCTGATCGTGTGAACCAGGCATTTGACCAAGCACAACCATGGATCCTGGCTAAGGGCATCAGCACTGCTGAGGCCGAACAAAAAGCCAATTTACAAGCGATTTGTTCGCGTGCGATTGCTGGCTTTAAGGCCTTATCGGTCTTACTCAGCCCAGTACTTCCTGTTCTTAGCGAGCGCGTAGCACAAGAACTCTTTGGCCTAGGTCGTAACTTTGTTTGGTCGGATGCTCTTGAATTACCACAAACCATCAATCCATTTAAACACCTAATGCAGCGTGTGGATGTGGCACAGATGGATGCGCTACTTGAACCACAAGAAGAAGTTGCCCCTACCCCTAAACCGGGTGGCGAGGAAATTGCCGAGACCATTAAAATTGATGATTTCGCCAAAATTGACCTACGCATTGCCAAGATTGTGAACTGCGAACATGTCGAAGGCTCTGACAAATTGTTACGCCTAACACTAGATGTTGGCGAGGGGAAACACCGTAATGTCTTCTCTGGTATTAAGTCTTCTTACCAACCCGAAGACTTAATTGGCAAACTGACTGTGATGGTTGCTAACTTAGCGCCGCGCAAGATGAAGTTTGGCGTCTCTGAAGGTATGGTTTTAGCCGGCAGTGACGCGGATGAAAAAGCCAACTCAGGAATTTACATTTTGGAACCATGGGAAGGTGCGCAACCAGGCATGCGTGTGCGATAATAAATTTTATTAGCCATTCTCCTTAAGGAATATGAATGGAACTTTCGCCCTGGCAGTTTGCCAAATATTTAAATAAAAAAATTCATCACACCACACCAGCCATCTTTTTGCATGAGCTGGTGAAAAACCCTGGCTGTATCGGGGCGATCTGCCCTAGCTCGCAAAAACTCGCCCGCTGCATGGTCTCATCGATTGATGTCCAGCAAGAAGGCTTAGTGATTGAACTAGGTGCAGGTACTGGTGTGATGACGCAAGCCCTATTAGACCATGGTGTGAAGCCCGAGAATCTTGTGGTTATTGAGTTTGCTGAGAACTTCTATCAGCTTCTTAAAGAACGCTTCCCGCAGTTGAACATCATCCTTGGTGATGCTGCACAATTAAGTAACTTACTGCCGAAGAATACGCGTATTAATACCATCGTATCAAGCCTGCCCTTGGTCTCTTTGCCACCACAAGTGCGTCAAGCGATTGTCGCTCAGTGGCAAAGCCTATTGCATTCACAGGGGCAAGTTGTACAATTCACCTATAATTTGAAGTCCACCTATTGGCAAAAGGACATTGGCACCACACAGTATCGCGAAGAGTTTGTGTGGACGAATATTCCTCCGGCTAAGGTGATGCGCTTTCGTTTTCACCCCTAATTTTTAATTTGTTATGAGCCAAGAAACCTCTTCACTGCCCCCAACACCACAAGAACAAGGGCAGACAGAATCACAGCAAGCGAAAACAGCGCTTGCACAGTCTGAGTCTCAACTGGATACAGCAAGCCAAGCTCAGGCTGATCACACAGAAACCAGCCAAGCTGACACTACATTAACTGAGCCAACTGCTCTAAGCGAATCCGCTGAACAAGCCAGCTATCGCTTTGGCCATATCCGTAGCTTTGTACATCGTCGTGCGCATATTACGCCGGGTCAACAAGAAGCCATTAACACCTTAATGCAAGACTGGGCAATTAACTACGCACCAGAGCACTTAGACTTTGAACAAACTTTTGGCCGTCAAGCACCAACCATCTTAGAGATTGGTTTTGGCATGGGCGAAACCACCGAGAAAATTGCCCAACTGCGCCATGATGAGAACTTCCTTGGTGTTGAGGTATTCAACGCCGGTGTGGGTGCTATGCTTAAGCGTATCCATAATTCAGGTTTAAAGAATGTACGCATTATTCAACACGATGCTGTCGAAGTAGTCACCCATATGCTGCCTGAAGAGAGTCTAGATGGCGTACATATCTACTTCCCTGACCCATGGCCGAAGAAGCGCCACCATAAGCGTCGCC
>CAYFVY010000065.1:0-12037 GCA_964346715.1 uncultured Pelistega sp.
GTTCAGATGCCACATCAATCGGCCGCAACACGACAGCAACGGGCGCTGACTCTTTTGCTCTAGGCCGTAACGCAACCGCCACAGGTTCAGATGCCACATCAATCGGTCGCAATACTACGGCTACTGGTTCAGACTCTTTCGCCTTAGGTCGCAATGCTACCGCCACAGGTTCTGATGCCGTATCGATCGGACGCAACACGACAGCAACGGGTGCAGATTCTTTTGCCTTAGGTCGTAACGCCACGGCGACAGGTTCGGATGCTGTATCCATCGGTCGCAACACGACAGCAACGGGTTCAGACTCATTCGCACTCGGTCGTAACGCTACGGCGACAGGTTCGGATGCCGTATCCATCGGTCGCAACACTACCGCTACAGGCTCAGACTCTTTCGCTTTAGGTCGTAACGCTACGGCGACAGGTTCGGATGCCGTATCAATCGGTCGCAATACTACGGCTACTGGCTCAGACTCTTTTGCTCTAGGCCGTAATGCTACCGCCACAGGTTCGGATGCCGTATCAATCGGCCGCAACACGACAGCAACGGGCGCTGACTCTTTCGCTTTAGGTCGTAATACCACCGCGACTGGTGCAGACTCTGTTGCCATTGGTCGCGACTCAACTGCCACTGGAAGCGAAGCATTTGCCTTCGGTAAATACGTAACAGCAACTGGCGCTAACTCTATGGCTTTTGGCGTCAACTCTACTGCCACAGGTTCTGATGCAGTATCGATTGGCCGTAACACCACTGCGACTGGTTCTGACGCTGTATCCATCGGTCGCAACACGACAGCAACGGGTTCAGACTCATTCGCACTCGGTCGTAACGCTACGGCGACAGGTTCGGATGCCGTATCCATCGGTCGTAACACCACCGCAACGGGTGCAGACTCTCTAGCTTTCGGTCGTAATGCAACTGCCACAGGAAGTTTCTCAAAGGCACTTGGCGAGAACTCCACAGCCATGGGTATGAATGCTTGGGCACAAGGTGTCAACTCGACTGCAATGGGCAACCAAGCTTGGGCTGAAGGTATTAATTCGACAGCCACAGGTAGCGAAGCCTCTGCAAAAGGTCTAGACTCGACAGCAACAGGTGCAAAAGCCTCAGCACTCGGTCTTGCTTCTAGTGCTTTTGGCTCTGAGTCAAGCGCAACTAAAGACTACACCATTGCCCTAGGTACCGCTGCCACAGCAAGTGCAACAAGCGCTACTGCAATTGGTCATGGTTCGCTAGCCGCAGGTGAGCAATCTATTGCTCTTGGTGCTCATTCAACAGCCTCGGCTAAGAATGCTATTGCTACAGGCTATCGTGCTGAATCTTCAGGTGAAAACGCTGTCGCTATTGGTAACCTCACCGCTGCTACTGCTCTGAATGCTGTATCGATGGGTAACAGTGCTAAAGCAACAGGCATCAGCTCGATTGCGATTGGTACCCAAGCTCAAGCAACTGGTGAGCAATCTATCAGTATCGGTACGGGTAACATTGTCTCAGGCAAAGGCTCAGGCGCTTTTGGTGACCCGAATACTATCAGTGGCTCTGGCTCGTATGCTTTAGGTAATAACAATACCATCACAGGCGACAATACTTTTGTCCTTGGTAATGATGTACAAGCAGATCTCGCTGGTGCTGTTATTCTAGGCAATGCTTCAGACGGCACAGCAGCAAGCAAGTACAAAGCAACACCTTCTGTCAATGTTAAAGGTATTGACTATACTGGCTTTGCTGGATCGGGTGCTCAAGCTGATGGTGCTGTAGTTTCTGTTGGTGCCAAAGGTGCAGAACGCCAAATTAAAAACGTTGCCGCTGGTGAAATCAGTGCAAGCAGTACTGATGTCGTGATTGGTAGCCAACTCTATGCTACACAAACTGTTATCTCTGAAACCTCTCATAGCACTGCAAGTGTGATTGGTGGTAATGCTAAAGTAGGACCGAATGGCACGATTACTGCCAGCAATATTGGTAATACTGGCGCCAACACAATTCACGGAGCAATTGCTCATGTAGACAATCGCATTACTCGTGTCCAAAAACGTGCTGATGGCGGTACTGCAGCGGCAATGGCTATGGGTAACCTGCCACAAGCATGGAGACCTGGTCAAACGGGTATGGCCTTAGGTGGTTCAGTCTATCGTGGCCAAGGTGGTTATGCAGCTGGCGTTTCTCATATGAGCGAAAGTGGTAGATGGGTATTCAAAGGCTCAGTTGCAGGTTCAAGTCAAGGATCAGCAGGTGTAGCCGTTGGTGCATTCTTCTCATTCGACTAAACGTGAAATACGCTAAATAAGGAAATCAGCTAAACTAAAAACCGCCTAAAGCAACTCGACTTTAGGCGGTTTTTACATGGAATCTGATAACAAATACTAATTCTTAAATAGAACAACTAAGGGCCATACAGGCTACTCGGCTGTCAACAATTTAATTAATTCTGAGCTGCCCACATCTGTGCGTATTTACCTTGGCGCGCTAACAGTTCCTCATGACTTCCCTGCTCCACAATCTGCCCATGCTCCATCACAATAATGTTATCTGCACTGACAATTGTCGAGAGTCGATGAGCAATAATCAAGGTTGTACGATGCTCAGCAACTGTCGATAAGGCTTCTTGAATCTGACGTTCGGTTTGTGTATCTAAAGCACTCGTCGCTTCATCTAAAATCAAGATTGGAGGATTTTTTAATAAGGTTCGAGCAATCGCAACACGCTGTTTCTCTCCTCCTGAGAGTTTTAATCCACGCTCACCGACCATGGTTTCATACCCTTGTGGCAGGCTTAAAATAAACTCATGCAAGCTCGCGTCCTTGGCCGCCTGATAGATTTCTTCTGCACTTGCGGCAGTATTACCATAGGCAATATTGTAGTAAATCGTATCATTAAACAAGACCGTGTCTTGGGGCACAATCCCTATATGACGACGCAAACTACTCTGCGTGTAATCACGAATATCCACACCATCAATCAGAATCTGACCGCCACTCACATCATAGAATCGAAACAATAATCGTGCTAGGGTGGACTTACCTGCTCCCGAGGTTCCTACCACGGCAAGCGTCTTACCCGCATCAATCTTGAAACTTAAACCATGTAGAATTTGGCGCTCAGCTTCATAAGCAAAGTCTACATCCTTAAACTCAATACTTGGATTCCTCGCCTGTAACTCGGTGGCCGATGCACGATCGGAAATTTCACCCTGTTCTTTAAATAGGCTGAACATCCGCTCAATATCCGCTAAAGCATTTTTCATCTCACGATAAATAAAGCCTAGCATGGTCAAAGGTACATACAACTGAGTCAGATAGGTCGACACTAACACCACATCACCAACCGTCATCTGTCCAGAATACACCCGAGCCGCTGCCATCCAAAGTAATGCTAAAGTGCCTGCCGTAATAATTGCACTCTGCCCAGCATTCAAGAAATTCAAAGAGACTTGATTTTTAACCGAAGAGTTGACCCAACCCTGCATATTCTCTTGGTAACGATTAATCTCATAACCTTCATTATCGAAGTACTTAACCGTCTCATAATTCATCAAGGCATCAATGGCTTTAGTATTGGCCATACTGTCTAAAGTATTCATCTGACGACGGGTAACCAGACGACGCTCTGTCACCGTAAAGGTAAACACCACATACAGCACAATCGTCACCATGGTCACGACAGTAAACCAGATATCATACAGATACAGTAAGACCACCATCACCATCCCTAACTCTAGGATGGTTGGGGCAATTCTAAATAGAATAAAATTCAGTAAAAAGCCAATGGATTTCGTGCCACGCTCGATATCACGACTTAAACCACCCGTCTGACGGTGCAGGTGAAAGCGCATGGATAAGCCGAATAAATGCGTAAATACCGCTACGGCAATTTCTTTAATCGAGCCTTGAGTGACACGAGAGAAAATAGCATCTCGTAACTCTTGAAAAAGTGACCCCGCCATACGCATAAAACCATAGCCTAATAAAGCCGCTAAGGGAAAAACCATAGCGCTTAGCGGGACACTCAATTGATCGATAACGTCTTTAAGGTAGAGTGGCGTAGCAACTAAGGCCAACTTCGCCAAGACCAAACAAGCCACGGCAAAAATTACCCGCCACTTATAAGTCCAGACAAATGGAAATAAATCGACAACAACACCAATGCCTGAACGCTTTAGCTGCGTTGTCTGCTGCTGAGTATGATGCAAAATGATTTAAACCTTAATAAAATCACAATCAATCAGTGGATAGCTTCGGCCTCCTGGTAACTCATAATGCCACCACTCTGATTCAATCTCAGTAAACCCCGCATGCAACATAATGCCTAATAAGGTTAAGCGATTACGCTGCACGTGAGCTGGCAGATCATCATAGTCATGGTGTGATGCCGTCGTCATATCATCAAACGCGGTGCCCATATCCAAGACTTCACCCGTGCTGTCATCGATAAGACTCACATCAATCGCTGTGCCACGTGTATGGTTCGAACCCACCTCAGGTGGCACAATATACATAGGGTCGGGTAAAGCTTGCCAGAGTTTTTCTTGTGCAGCTCTTGGACGATAAGCATCAAAAACCAATAAGGTATAACCTGCTCGCTTAGCATGTTCTGCTGCTTTCTTAACTAAAGGTGCAGCATCCTTATGAATGGCACAAATCACTTCTTGATAAATCACTGCATTCGTTAAATTGTTTGCAGTCGCATAGACTAAGTCTAGCTTTACACCATACTCAGCTTCCGTGATTTGGCGTAATGATTTCGCTAGGGATTTAGATTGTTCTGACATGTAATAACTCCTACTTAGCTAATCGCCCACTGAATTACTCGGCATCACGTAATTGCATCAAGCTTTCTTGCAATACCTCTATAGTTGCGCCTTGCATACTGCTCGCCACAACTTCATTATCTAGCATGATAGTGAAACCACCATCTGCTGTCGTTTGTAGCGCCGTATTTAGATCAAGCTCTAGTAGGCGCTTGCTGCTTACACCGGCATCTTTTGGATTGGCAAACGCTTTAGAGAGTAAGATTTCATCGCCATTCGCTGCAATTAAGCGGAACTTAAATTGCCCTTGTTCATCACGGAAGCTAACAAAGCGAGCTGATTTAGCCGACTTCTTGCCACTCGTTTTCTGTACCGCCGCAGGTACATGACGCAGGCCAACAGCTTGACGAATTTCTTGGATAAAAGGTTGCGCATAAGCACGGGCTTTTTGTGCACCAGCGAGCAGAATTTCTTCAATCAATTCAGGCTTGGCCATTAGGGCTTGATAGCGCTCACGCATTGGCGCAATTTGCTCTTCCAGCAAAGTAAATAATACGTCTTTTGCTTGACCCCAGGCCATACCCTCTTCTAGTGCCCGCTTAAAGTCTTGCGACTGCTCTGCCGAAGCGAAAGCACGATACAAAGTGAACAGATGCGAATTCTCTGCATCTTTCGGCTCACCCGGTAATTTAGAGTCAGTTTGAATACGCGCAATCGCTGCTTTTAAGTCCTTAGCAGTGCCCTCGAATAAAGGAATGGTATTGCCATAACTCTTAGACATCTTACGACCGTCTAGACCTGGTAAAGTCGCCACATCATCATCAATCTTCACTTCAGGTAAAACAAAAATATCCTTGCCTTGACCATAATGATGGTTAAAGCGTTGCGCAATATCACGCGCCATTTCCAAGTGCTGAATCTGATCACGCCCAACTGGTACTTCATTGGCATTAAACATTAAAATATCAGCCGCCATTAGGATTGGGTATGAGAATAAACCCATGGTCACGCCATCATCAGGCTCAACACCTTTGGCTTCATTAATATCGACACTTGCTTTATAAGCATGAGCACGATTCATTAGACCCTTAGGAGTCATACAGGTCAGAATCCACGATAACTCTGGAATTTCTGGCACATCAGATTGACGGTAAAAAGTCACGCGCTCATGGTCGAGTCCAGCAGCCAACCAGGTCGCTGCGATCTCTAAGCGTGAGCGCGCTACTTTGGCAGAATTATCGCACTTAATTAAGGCATGATAATCGGCTAAAAAGAAAAAAGCATCGACATGTTCAAGACGACTTGCCTCAACGGCTGGACGAATCGCACCAGCATAATTACCGAGATGCGGTGTTCCTGAAGTTGTAATTCCTGTTAATACACGTGTACGTTTCATTTGTTTAATCTTCAATTAGTTTATTGGGGTATATAGTCTGGCGGGCTAAGCACCTAGCAATTACCATACATCCAGCAAAATTACAGCTTAACAGACTGACGCTGCTCTTGCTCCATATATTCTTTCGACTGCATTTCAACAATACGAGATACGGTGCGATGGAACTCACTAGCTTGCACCCCTTCTACATATAGATTTTCTGGCTCAGTCGCTGCCGACATAATCAATTTCACTTTATGGTCATAGAACACATCAATTAACCATGTGAAGCGTCTTGCTTCAGAGGCATGCTTGGGTTCCATTTTCGGAATATCAGAGAGAATTACCGTATGGAATCGATTAGCAATTTCAAGATAATCATTCTGTGAACGTGGCCCACCACACAGGGTCGCAAAATCAAACCAGACAACTTTATTTCCCACAGCAACAGTAGGAATCTCACGATTCTCGATATGTACCATCGAGTCATTTAAGCGAGTCGGTGCCAAACTATCGAATGTCTTACGCAGTTCAGCATTCGTTTCTGGTGTTAATGGGGTATAGAATAATTTAACTTGTTCGAGCGTGCGACGACGATAGTCAACACCCGTATCCACGTTCATCACATCCATACGATCTTGAATCAATTTAATCGCAGGTAAGATACGGTCACGATGTAGGCCATCAGGATATAATTTGCTAGGTTCGTAGTTCGACGTCATTACAAATGACACACCAAGATCGAATAAGCGTTGCAATAAACGATACAGAATCATAGCATCAGCAATATCGGACACGTGAAATTCGTCAAAGCAAATTAAGCGATATTTTTCAGCGATTTGCGTAGCAACCTTATCCAGAGGATCCGCTTCTTTACTAATTTGTTGGAGCTGCAAATGCACACTACGCATAAATTCATGAAAGTGAATTCGTGTCTTACGCTGCACAGGCACCGTTAAATAAAAAGAATCCATCAAGAAACTTTTACCACGACCAACCCCACCCCACATATACACACCGCGAGGGACTTCAGGGCGATTGAGAAATTTCTTTAAACGACTTGAGCGTTTGTCTTTGAACTGAATCCACTCATCATAATATTTTTGTAGACGAGTAATCGCGGTCATCTGTGCACTATCCGCACGATAGCCTTTTTCAGCCAGACTTTGCTCGTAAAACTGTATAACGTTCATACAACCTATCAATAAAAAAACCTGCGTTATCGATGAGAGGAGAGCCCCTTCGTTAACACAGGTTCAGTTAACTTAACTTTCTACTCTATACATACAAGAATTAGAAGTTTAAGGTACGCTTATCAACTGCCAAAGCGGCTTCTTTCATTGCTTCAGATAATGTTGGGTGAGCATGGCAAATGCGCGCGATATCTTCTGCTGCGCCTTTGAACTCCATAATAGTGACTGCTTCAGCAATCAACTCAGAAGCCATTGGGCCAATGATATGTACACCTAATACTTCATCAGTCGCTGCATCAGCAATGATTTTCACAAAGCCAGTGGTATCACCTAAAGCACGGGCGCGGCCGTTAGCCATAAATGGGAAGCTACCTGTTTTGATGGCACGACCTTCGGCTTTAAGAGCTTGCTCAGACTTACCAACCCATGCCATTTCTGGTGAAGTATAGATAACTGAAGGAATCGTATCAAAGTTAACATGACCATGTTGACCAGCAATACGCTCAGCAACGGCAACACCTTCTTCTTCTGCCTTATGCGCTAACATTGGGCCACGAACAACGTCACCTACTGCCCATACATTCGGTAGATTAGTTTTGCAAAGATCGTCAACTACAACGAAACCACGCTCGTCTAATTGCAAGCCAACTGTGTCAGTCGCTAAACCAGTCGTGTAAGGTACACGGCCAATAGAAACAATTAACTTATCCACTGCCAATGATTGCTCTTCGCCTTTGGCATTGGTATAAGGAATCGTAATAGTTTTAGCCGTTTTCTTGATTTCACCAATCTTCACGCCAGTTTCGATTTTTAAGCCTTGCTTAGCAAAAGCCTTAGCTGCTTCTTTCGCAACTTGTGTATCAGCAACCGCTAAGAAATCAGGCATGGCTTCAAGTATAGTCACTTCTGCACCTAAACGACGCCATACGCTCCCAAGCTCAAGACCAATCACACCCGCACCAATCACACCTAATTTCTTCGGTACAGCTGGAATTGCTAAAGCGCCATCGTTAGAAAGTACTTGTTTCTCATCAAACTCTAGACCTGGTAAAGCACGTGGTGCAGAACCTGTTGCCACAATAACGTGAGTTGCCGTTAAGTCAGCTGGCTTAGCGCCATCAACCTTAATTTGGTAAGTACCGTCAGCAGCTTTACCTGCAAATGAACCTGTACCCACATAGAAAGTCACTTTGTTCTTCTTGAACAAGTATTGAATACCATCGTTGTTTTGCTTAACAACAGTATCTTTACGTCCAATCAAAGTCTCTAATTTTAATTTCACGCTACCCACTTCAATACCGTGCTCGGCAAAGTGATGGTTAGCTTGCTCAAAGTGTTCTGAAGATTGTAAAAGTGCTTTAGAAGGAATACAACCAACGTTAGTACATGTACCACCTGGTTTCGCATTACCTTGCTCATCAACCCATGCATCAATACATGCAACTTTCTTACCTAATTGAGCAGCGCGAATTGCTGCGATATAGCCACCAGGGCCAGCACCAATGACAACAACGTCAAATTGTGTAGACATAATAATTTCTCTTAGTATTATTTAAGAATCCACTCAACACGCGGATTCAATTAAATTGGATAAAGACAAGCGCCCCCGAAGGGGCGCTAATTGACTCAATGATTAGATATCAAGCAATAAGCGTTGTGGATCTTCTAGTGCTTCTTTCATAGCAACTAGGCCCAACACGGCTTCACGACCGTCAATAATACGGTGGTCATAAGACATTGCTAAGTAGTTAATTGGACGAACTACTACCTGACCATTCTCAACCACTGCACGATCTTTAGTGGCGTGTACACCTAAAATTGCAGATTGTGGTGGGTTGATAATTGGTGTAGAGAACATAGAACCGAACACACCACCGTTAGAGATAGAGAATGTACCGCCTGTTAGGTCGTCTAAACCTAATTTACCATCACGTGCGCGTGCACCGAAGTCAGCGATTTGTTTCTCAATATCAGCTAAGCTCATTTGCTCTGCATTACGTAGGATAGGTACAACTAAACCACGTGGGCTGCTTACAGCGATACCAATGTCAAAGTAACCGTGGTAAACAATGTCATTACCGTCAACTGAAGCGTTAAGAATTGGGTAACGCTTAAGTGCAGCAACAGCAGCTTTAACAAAGAAAGACATAAAACCAAGTTTCACACCGTGCTCTTTCTCAAATTTCTCTTTGTATTGGTTACGTAGATCGATAACGGCTTTCATGTTAACTTCGTTGAAAGTCGTTAGGATCGCGTTTTCAGATTGCGATTGTAATAGACGCTCTGCTACGCGTGCACGTAAACGTGTCATTGGTACGCGTTGCTCTGGACGACCATCTAGAGAAACTGGGATTGGAGCTGCAGCGGCAGCAGTGGCAGGCTTAGCAGAAGCTGCAGCAGCATCCGCTTTGGTCACACGACCATCACGGCCTGTGCCAGCAACGTCAGTTGCTTTAAGACCCTTATCAGCTAAGATAACATTCGCTGCAGGTGATGCAACATCACCTTTTGTGGCAGCAGCAGCTGAGGCAGCTGCAGGAGCAGCGGCAGCCGGAGCGGCTTCAGCGGCAGGTGCTGCAACACCAGCAGTCGCTTCGGTATCAATCTTAGCTAATAATTGACCCGCAGCAACAGTGCTACCGTCACCTTCAAGAATTTCAGTAATCACACCACTTGCTGGCGCAGGTACTTCAAGTACAACTTTATCTGTCTCTACTTCGATCAAAGTTTCGTCTTGTGAAACTGCTTGACCTACTTGAAATTTCCACTCTAAAAGAGTCGCTTCAGAAACAGATTCCGATAATTGTGGTACTACTACGTCGATAATTGCCATTATTATAAATCCTATAAAACGTTACGTTTAAATGATTATTTTGTTAAGATGAAACCCTTAAGCTTCGCTGCAAATGCTTGCTCAAGTAGGGCTTTTTGTTGTTCATTATGTTTAGCTAAATAGCCAACTGCTGGTGAAGACGATGCGTTACGGCCAGCATACGATAATTTCTGACCCTCTTTCATGTTTTCAAACAAGTGGTGTTGGATATAGAACCATGGACCTTGGTTTTGTGGTTCGTCTTGTACCCAAACAACTTCTTTCGCATTCGGATATTTCGCCATCTCAGCGCTGAATTCTTTGTGAGCAAATGGGTACAACTGTTCAATACGAACAATCGCCACATCATTCGCCTCACGCTCAGTGCGAGCATTAACGATGTCATAGTAAACTTTACCTGAACACACTAAAACACGTTTCACTTTCGCTGCATCAATATCTGTATTGGTTTCACCGATTACAGGTAAGAATGCACCTTCTGCTAAAGCCGTTAATGGCACACTAGCGTCCTTATTACGTAATAGAGACTTAGGTGTCATGATAACCAATGGTTTACGGAATTGGCGAATCATCTGGCGACGTAATAAGTGGAAGATTTGTGCACCGTTAGTTGGTTGCACAACTTGCATATTATTGTCAGCACATAATTGTAAGAAGCGCTCAATACGTGCAGATGAGTGCTCTGGACCTTGGCCTTCGTAACCGTGTGGCAACATCATAGTTAAACCACATTGACGACCCCACTTAGCTTCACCTGAGGCGATAAACTGGTCAATCACCACTTGTGCACCGTTAACGAAGTCACCAAACTGGGCTTCCCAGATGGTTAAAGTATTAGGCTCTGAACATGCATAACCATACTCAAACGCAAGTACCGCTTCTTCCGATAATACAGAGTCAATTACGGTAAATTTAGCTTGGTTTTCAGAGATATTCTGTAATGGAATATATGTACCATCGTCCCAACGCTCACGATTTTGATCGTGTAGTACTGCATGACGGTGTGTAAAGGTACCACGGCCAGAGTCTTGACCTGTAATACGAATATCGTAGCCTGAAGCAACGAGAGAAGCGAAAGCTAAGTGCTCACCCATACCCCAGTCAAGATTCAATTCACCATTAGCCATCGCTTGACGATCTGCTAATAATTTCTTCACAAGATTGTGTGGTGTGAATGTATCTGGCAATGTCACAATACGCTCACCTAAGCGACGTAACTCAGCTAGAGGTACAGCAGTGTCTGCTTTATCAGTCCACTTCGCATTCAGAAATGGAGACCAGTCAATTGCATACTTGTTTTTGAAGTCAGTTAATACAGGATCTACTGTGGTTTGACCATCTTCCATCAATTGACGGTAGGCCTTAACCATTAGATCAGGTTCATCCGCAGCAAGTAAACCTTGGGCAACTAATTTATCACCGTAAAGCTTACGTGTGCCTGGGTGCTTGCTAATAGATTTGTACATTAATGGCTGAGTTAAGGCCGGTGTATCTTGTTCGTTATGACCAAGTTTACGGTAACACACGATATCAATTACAACATCATGGTTAAACTCTGCACGGTAATCCACTGCTAAGCGTGATACGAAAGCAACCGCTTCAGGATCATCCGCGTTAACGTGGAATACAGGTGCTTCAATCATCTTCACAACGTCAGTACAGTAAAGCGTTGAGCGCATATCGCGTGGGTCAGATGTCGTGAAACCAATTTGGTTGTTAATCACAACGTGGACTGTACCACCGGTACCGTAACCACGTGTCTGTGCCAAGTTCAAGGTTTCCATAACAACGCCTTGACCAGCAAACGCTGCGTCACCGTGTACAAGAACAGGCAATACTTGGTTAACATCCGCACGACGTTCTTGACGTGCACGTGCACTACCCTCAACCAC
>CAYFVY010000066.1:0-7152 GCA_964346715.1 uncultured Pelistega sp.
TGGGTAAATTCAGGCTGACGGTCAGCGCGTAAGTCTTCGTCACGGAAGCACTTAGTAATTTGGTAATAACGGTCAAAACCAGCCACCATCAGCATTTGCTTAAACAATTGTGGTGATTGTGGTAGAGCGAAGAATTGACCATCGTGTACGCGTGAAGGCACTAAGTAGTCACGAGCACCTTCAGGCGTTGAGCGGGTCAACATCGGTGTTTCAATATCGATAAAGCCTAAGCTATCAAGATATTTACGTGACTCCATAGATACACGGTAGCGCAAGCGCAAATTGTCTTGCATCACCGGACGACGTAGGTCAATCACACGGTGTGTTAGGCGAATTGTCTCAGAGAGATTGTCTTCGTCTAATTGGAATGGAGGCGTTACTGAGGCGTTCAATACTTCAACTGTACGGCAAAGCACCTCAATCTGACCTGATTTCAAATCTGCATTGGTCGTGCCTTCAGGGCGCTGACGCACTAAGCCCGTAATTTTCAAGCAGAACTCATTACGGATACCTTCAGCAATTTTGAATGCTGCTTCATTATCTGGGTCAAAAACAATCTGTGCCAAACCTTCGCGGTCGCGTAAGTCGACGAAAATAACACCGCCATGGTCGCGACGACGATGACACCAACCAAATAAAGTAACGGTTTGGTCCAAGTGTTCTAGGCTAACTTCACCTGTATAGCAGGTACGCATAATATATGCTCCGAAAAATCTTAAAAATTCTTTAATTAATTCTTGATGAATTTATTGACTAGGTAAACAGATCGGCCTTCAGTCGGCCATTGATTGCTTACTTAATTTGAGGACTCACCTGAGCCCGTGCCTGACGAGGAGTTATTACCCCCACGAAAATCAGTCACATACCAACCCGTTCCCTTAAGCTGAAAACCAGCAGCTGTCACTTGCTTAACTAGCGTCTCTTTACCGCATTCAGGACAAGTGGTCAAAGGCGCATCACTCATCTTCTGGATAGCTTCTTTCTGGTGACCACAAGCACTACATTTATACGCATAAATCGGCACGAAAATACCTCAAAAATCTATTCAATCCACTAAAAGAAGCAAGGCCTTAGGTAGATGCCCGGTCAACTTATAAAAATTATTGACCCAGCACACCAAAGCCTTGCTTAATAATTCAAACTTAACTATCTATTTTAACGCTTTTTTCTCTATGATTAGGCGTTATTAATTAGACAGGCAACAAAAACATCGCTGCGGCCACTAAAGTTGGCACTAAGGCCGAAAGAATCAGGTTTTTCGGTGAAATTGCACCATTCGGGAAACAACCACGTAAAATCGCAAAACCTGCAGGGTTAGGGGCGTTAGCAATCACGGTTAAACCACCGCCTGTAACCGCACCCGCTACTAACATATAGCGCCATGCTTCACCTGTCCCCTCAACTAAAGAGCCTAAGTAGGTTAATGCAGCGTTATCAGTTACAGCAGTTAAGGCTGTCGCACCCCAGAATAAAGCCATCGGCGACATGCCCGCTAAGACATCTTGTAACCACCATTTCTGTAGGCCACCGAGGATAATTAAACCCGCCAAGAAGAAGCCAACCATTAAGCCTTCTTTAATCATTAATGGGTTCTGATGACGGCTATACGCACCACAGAAACCGATAAACAACATCAGTAAACCGATGAAGATCGCTGGATGATGCGCAAATAAAACTACACAAACTAAGAATACGGTATGAATAACCATGAAAATAGCTGGCACAGGCTCACGGGTATCCTTATGCTCTGCACCTTCATTAATGCCACGGCCTGTACCTACCGTACGGGCAATAATATCACCACGGCAAATTAAGGTAATGGCTAAGGCATTAATAATCACCGCAACAGCAGCACGCCAGCCGAAATGCGTTGCCATATAGGTCGTATCCCAACCGAATGTCTGAGCAACCATAAGCACCGGTGGTGCTGCATAAGACGTCAACACACCACCGATAGAGATATTCACAAACAACACACCGATTGTGAGGTACTTAAAGCGAATATTACCACTGCGCGAGAAGAAGGCTTCACGTAGCATAAGAGCGGCTAGAGTCATCGCTGCAGGCTCAGTAATGAACGAGCCTGCTATAGGCACTAAACTTAAGGTAATGAAAAACGTCGCTACCTCTGTCTGTACCGGCACGACCCTGGCTAGAAAGCGCACGATCCCATTCACCATCTCCAAAATTGGACGACTCGCTGCCACTACCATAATCGTAAAGACGAATAGCGGCTCGGTAAAGTTACGCGTATCCATATACTCCACTGCAGTCGAAATACCACCTGTGGCCGCCATAAAGACGATGAGTACCGCAGCCCAGACACCAAAAACAGCCTCAACCTCAGACATTAAGTGCCAGACACCTGCATGAGGGCCTGGTTTATGTGCCAACTTCGCAAAAACAGGCACAGAGAAAGTATGAATAATAGCGAGCACAAACAATAGGGTTGCAATTATTTCAATCGTACTTGGCATAATAAGTAAAACCTTTTATTAAATTATGAATCTTCCCGCCAAGGGGGTGATGTATTTGTTTAGTATTTTTTATCGCTTAGGGTAACGACTTGAATGCGGTATTTCATAAACGCTTAAACGGCAACTTCAGTGGCTTGCAAAGAAGCCAACCAAATAGCACATAAGCGCTCCATACCGAGCTGATCCTCATGATCAAAACGATTAGGCACAGGACTATCTACGTCCCACACGCCGATTAAGCGATCTCCCTGAAATAAAGGCACCACAATCTCAGAACGCGATGCTGCATCACAAGCAATATGACCAGGAAACTCATGGACATCAGGAACTACCTGAGTTTGACCAGTACTTGCTGCCGCTCCACATACGCCCCGATCTAAGGCAATGCGCACACAGGCGACCTTACCTTGGAAAGGACCCAACACTAATTCCGTCCCATCAAAAAGATAAAAGCCGCTCCAATTTAAGTCGGCTACATTATTAAATACCAAAGCACTCATATTCGCCGCATTAGCAATTAAATTATGTTCTCCATGGAGAACAGCCTGTAATTGCTCAGCTAATAAAGCATAGTGTTCTGCTTTCGATAATGAGGAATCGATCGGGGATAAATCAAACATAATTTCACCTAAAAACTTGAAGTCTGTAAATCATTGACTACCCTAGGTTTTACATAAGACCTAGGGCATTTTCGGCTCGTAAGCACGTAAAACCGTCACTTTGATGAACAAAATTGTTTTTTATTCTAACATTGACGACTGAGTTTTTCTTGATATATCGCACCAATTGGGCGGATTTAATCGGCTGTTTTACTAAAAGAGCCTCTCATCTAAGTCTATAAATTCGCTACAATAAGCGAACGCGTTTATAGCTAAGCTTGTATTCCGAATATCAGCCAGTCTATCAATCCGTCCATTTATTGTTTGACACCATTTCTTCCACGTTAAGCCGCATATACTATGAATTCGTCCGTCGACCTCAGTGATATTCACCAGCATAATGACTGGGTAAGTCGTTATTTACCTGCTAGCTGGGGACCTTATGCACGTCTAGCCCGTCTAGACCGTCCTGTAGGAACTTGGTTAACGCTCCTACCATGTATCGCTGCCTTAATCCAAGCTGCCCATGGTCTGCCTGAGTTTTGGCGCTTAATTATTTTCAGTCTAGGCGCCCTTTTAATGCGCAGCGCAGGCTCCACCATTAATGATATCTGGGATAGAGATTTTGATAAGCATGTAGAGCGCACCCGCTTTCGTCCGCTAACCAGTGGACAGGTCAGCTTAAAACAAGCAGTGGCTTTTTTATTGGCGCAATTCTTTCTCTCGGCGCTCTTGCTGTTTTTCATTAATAGCTATAGCCGTTGGTTGGCCTTAGCGCTTGTTCCCTTAGTGATTATCTACCCCTTATGCAAGCGCTTTACCTATTGGCCGCAAGCCGTCTTAGGTGCTGCCTTTAATTGGGGCATGTTAATGGCATGGACAGATACCACGAATACCTTGCCGATCGCAGCAGTCTTAATGTGGTTAGGTGCACTGACCTGGCAAATCGGCTATGACACCATCTATGCCTATACCGATATTCGTGATGATGAGCGCTTAGGTTTACGTTCAACCGCACGTCGATTCGGTAGCAATGGTATTTACTGGTTAAGCGGCTTTTATATTGCCAGTATTATTTTATGGATGATGGCAGGCTATTGGATGGAGATGAGCTGGGCCTATCAAGTCGTGATGCTAGCCGTAGCCGCTCACCTCTTCTGGCAACTCTATCGCTTTGATTTAAATCGCCCTGACGTGAGCTTTAGCTTATTTAGAGCGAATATGATGACAGGTATCTTATTAATTATCGCCGCATTGGCTGGGGCCTATATTGCTTAAATATAGCCCTAAACCTAAAGCCTAGGCAATAGAATACGGCTAAGCCTGTAGCACGCGCCCCTAAAGCAGCTCTGCTACACCCAAGTTTCTCACGATACGCTAGCCAAACAAAAGGGTGAAACATCATCTCAGATGTCTCACCCTTATTTACGCATGGTGCATATGCTAGATATGCTGTGCTAGCGATATCAGGACATGGGCACCATTAGAGGCTTATTCAGGCCCCTCAGGCAGATGCCTATATCTAGCGCCTATTATTTCGCACGGTTTTCAATCGCTTTTTCAGCTAATTCAACTAATTCTGTACCGATACGCTCTTTCCACTTGTCGTATACTGGCTTAGTCGCTGCAACGAATGCCGCATGCTCTTCAGGTGTTACTTGGTGAACTTCAACACCATGACCCTGAATCTCTTTGAGTAAAGAATCATCTTCTGCGGTCATGCCCTTACGCGCGATCACAACTTCTTGCTTACCTGCATCAATCGCAGCTTGGCGTACGATCTCACGGTCTTCTTCAGTCCAAGAATTCCAAACTTCTTTGTTCACCACAAAGATTAATGGGTCATTCACGTAGTTCCATAAGGTTAGGTATTTCTGACCCACATTATGGAGTTTAGAACCGTTATAAATAGATAATGGGTTTTCTTGACCATCTACCGCTTGGCTTGCTAATGCTGGTTGTGCATCAGCCCAACTCATTTGTACTGGGTTCGCACCTAAAGCAGTGAACGTATCGATATACAGTGGTGAACCTACAACGCGTAGTTTAAGACCCTTCATATCTTCAGGTGTTTTAACTAAACGTTTTGAGTTACTGAGTTGACGGTAGCCGTTCTCACCCCACGCTAGAGGAATCACACCGGCTTTTTCGATACGCTCAAACATCACTTTACCCACTTCACCTTGGGTTAAGGCATCCACAGCAGCATAATCAGGCATGAGGAATGGTAGTGAGAATAGGTTTAACTCACGCACTTGTGGAGACCAGTTAATGGTTGAACCCACAGCCATATCAATAATACCTTGACGAATACCTGTGAACTCACGAGTTTGGTCGCCCTGTACTAGAGAAGTGCCTGGGTACACTTTAATATTAATACGGCCATTAGTGCGCTCGCGTACTAAGTCAGACCAAATCGTTGTAGCCTGGCCCCATGGGAAAGTGGTGTTCACAACCAGAGATAATTTGTACTCTGATTTGTACTTACTGACATCTGCTTGCGCGCCTGTCGTTGCCGCTGCCATTAGAGAAGCGCCAACTAATAGGCTTTTTAATAATGACGTTAATTTCATAAACGATCTCCTAGTTAAAAATTCTTAGTACTATTTTTATTTACTTCGCATTTAAAGTTGTTGGTAACCATGTGGCAATTCCTGGGAATATAATAACCAGAAGTAGTGCTACAAACATACCTAGTAATAACCACAATACCCAACGCACCGTCGACTCCATCGGCACATTGGCGATACGGCATGAAACCATCAAGTTCACGGCAAGGGGCGGGGTAAATTGCCCTACTGCCACCATAATCGTCAGGATCACCCCAAACCAAATTACATCCCATTGGTAATGGTCAACAATCGGCATTAAGAGCGGCACGAAGATGAGGAAAATAGAAATCCCATCTAAGAACATGCCCATCACCACAAGCAAGAGAATAATTACCGCCAAGACACCGTATTCTCCAAGCCCAGAATTAACCACCGCTTGTGTAATTGGATCGATAATACTTAAGGTCGATAAAGCCCAAGCAAAGATGCCTGCCAAGGTCACGATAAAGAGAATCACCGCTGACAACTCAGCCGCCTCACGGAAGATAATAAAGAGGTCTTTAATTTTAATCGTACGGTACACAATCATGCCGACGAATAAACCATAGAAGACCGCTACCACAGCTGCTTCCGTCGGGGTGAACCAACCCAAGCGCATACCACCGAGAATCACTACTGGTGCCGCTAAGCCCCACGAAGCTTCGATCAAGCTCTTCCAGAATGGTGGGCGAGCAATACTGCCCTCATTCATACCCAAGCCGTAAACGCGCGATACCCATACGGCTGGAATAATAATCATCACACCCGCTAATAAGCCTGGAAATAAACCTGCGGCAAATAGGTCTGGTACCGAAGCTTGTGGCACTAAAACCGAGTAGATAATAAACGCCACAGATGGTGGAATTAAGATATCTGTCGAAGCGCCCGCTGCTACTACACTGGCGGAGAAGGCTGGTGGATAGCCTGCTTTACTCATGGCAGCAATCATGACGCCGCCAACAGCTGCCGCACTTGCAGGGCCTGATCCTGAAATACCACCAAGCAACATAGCCACCACCACACTGACCAAGGGCAGCATACCTGGACCACGTCCCACCAAGGCCGTTGCAAAAGTCACCAAACGCTGTGCCACACCCGAACGATCAAAGATCGAGCCGAGCAAGACGAACATCGGAATCGCTAAGAGTGGATACTTAGAAAGACCCGCATAAAAACTCTGTGGCACCGCCATCAAACCATACCAGTTAGTATCTAAGTTTGAGAGAATAATCGCCAGCATCCCTGATAGGCCTAACGCAATCGCGACAGGCACGCCAATAATCATGAGGATGGCAAATAAGCCAAATAAAATCGTTGCAATCATGATTCACGCACCTTGAATAAGCGCAGTAACAAACTGCTTAAACGCACACAAATCAGGCAGGAAATAATTGGCAACCAGATGCTATACCACCAGGTCGGCACACCAATCGAAGGCGAAATATCACCAAACTCCATCTCGTCCATACTCATTTTGAGAGACAA
>CAYFVY010000066.1:7252-11944 GCA_964346715.1 uncultured Pelistega sp.
TGAGATAGAGTCAGACATTGGTAAACATAAAACTGTTAGACCAACAAATCTTCGCGTGTAACCACTTCGGTTATATTGCCCACTTAGACGGTTTGTCGCCTAAGCCATGGTATTGAAAAAGCATCTTGTGGACGCCTTACATAGGGATTTATTCGGTTCGCTTTTAACCCACGGGTATTTGGATACTAAAGCTAAGGAAACATTGATTCTACCACTTAATAATTTGTGATTATATGTAAATACATAGACAGAACGACAAAAAACCGCCAACGACTTCCTCTTAATGAAAGTTATTGGCGGTTTAATTTGTTAACTCATGCGAATGCTAACTGAAATAGCACTAAAGCGACACTACTGACCAAACCACTATGGCTTTTTATACTAGCAGTCTCAACCTGCAGTATCGCCTTTTAACCGATTAGGCTTTCTGACGCTCAGCCATATCGACAGCTGCGGTAAAGAGCAAGTCAGTTGATGAGTTCAGTCCCGTTTCTACAGAGTCCTGAATCACGCTAATCGTCACCCCAATGGCAATTACTTGAGCAGCAATATCGTTGCTAATACCAAACAAACTACACGCCATAGGAATAAGCAATAATGAGCCGCCTGGCACACCTGAGGCACCGCAAGCTGCAATTGTTGCCATCAGGCTGAGCAAGAAGGCTGAAGCTATATCGACCTCAATACCCAAAGTATTCACCGCAGCTAAGGTTAAGACCGCAATGGTAATCGCGGCGCCGGCCATATTAATTGTTGCACCAAGAGGAATAGATACCGAATAAGTCTCTTCACGAACACCGAGTTTTTTCGCTAAATCCATATTCACTGGGATATTAGCCGCTGAACTGCGCGAAAAGAAGGCCATCATGCCACTTTCCGCTAAGCATTGAAAGACCAATGGATAAGGATTCTGGCGAATTTTAAACCAGACAATGAGTGGATTGATGATTAAGGCAACGAAGGCCATAGCGCCCACTAAGACCAAGACTAATTGTGCATAGCTTAATAAACTAGCTAAACCTGTCGCGGCCACTGTTGAAGCAACAATACCAAATACACCAAAGGGCGCTAAGCGAATCACCCATTGCACGACCTTAGTCATGGCATTGCCTAGGTCAGCAACCAAATTTTTAGTTACAGGTGTGGCAAAACGTAGCGCCACGCCAAACAAAATTGCCCAAGTTAAAATCCCGATATAGTTCGCTGATAGCAAGGCATTAACTGGGTTATCAACGATTTTCAAAACGAGCGTATGCAGCACCTCAACAATTCCTGTAGGTGCATCACCCACGCCATTCTCAGGATTTGGTAGCGCTAAGGTAGTTGGGAATAAGAAGCTGGCCACCACGCCAACAATTGAAGCGGCCAAGGTACCTAGAATATATAAGATCACGATCGGGCGCATATTCGAATTGGTATCCAGATCCTGACGAGCCAAGGCCGCCATCACTAAGATAAACACCAAGATAGGGGCAACCGACTTTAAAGCGCCCACAAAAATCGTACCCAATAAGGCAAGTTTTAAACCTACCGCAGGCCATACCACGCCGATAATGGCCCCTAGAATTAAACCGGCAAGCACTTGCTTGACCAGACTGCCGCGCAGAAAAGCGCCTCCAAACTGACTAAAATTCATACTGTCTTTCCTTAATAATGCGCAGTATTGTAGCTTTTTTAGGAAGAGACAGTAGGAATTTAGCGAAATACCTTAACGAATATTATCGGGTAGCCACATCACGATTTGTGGGAAGAAATAAATAATAAATACCGCCGCAATCATCAATAAGAACATCGGAAACGCTACTTTTGCAACGTACGTCAGTTCCTTACCGCTCATGCCTGAGAGCACGAACAGGTTAAAACCTACCGGTGGGGTAATCTGCGCCATCTCAATGACGAAAATCAAAAAGATGCCAAACCAGATTAAATCAATATTTGCCGCTTGCACCGTCGGTAATAAAACACCCATGGTGAGGACCACAAGAGAAATACCGTCAAGAAAGCAGCCCATAATAATAAAAAAGACTAAGAGCACCAGAATCAATCCAAACTGCGAGAGACCTAATGAGGCAATCCATTGGGCAAGCGCATTGGGCAAACCGATATAGCCCATTGCTAAGGTTAAGAACTGTGCGCCTGCAAGAATTAAGGCAATCATACAATACATGCGGGTTGCACCCATCAATGACTGCTTAAACACCGACCACGTCAAATCACCTTGTACCAGTGCAATCAATAAGCCCCCTACCACACCAACACCCGCTGCTTCAGTTGCGGTTGCAACGCCTGAGTAAATTGAACCTAAGACAGAGACGATCAGAATAACGACAGGAATTAAGCTTGATGAGGCTTTAATTTTCTGCATAAAGCTTAGGCGGTAGCGCTCATGCTGCATCTGATTCGGATGCAATAAGGCCCAGATAATAATGTAGCCCATAAATAAGAAGGCTAATAAGATGCCTGGTAGCACACCCGCCATAAATAATTTAGAGATGGAGACATTCGCCGAGACCCCGTACACAATCATAATAATTGAGGGTGGGATTAAAAGCCCTAAAGTGCCAGCTCCAGCCAGGGTACCTAATACGATACTATCGGGATAGCCGCGTTGCTTAAGCTCTGGAATAGTCATCTTGCCAATCGTGGCGGAGGTCGCAGCAGATGAGCCAGAAACCGCGGCAAAGATTGCACAGCCCACGACATTGGTATGTAATAGTCGCCCCGGAATAAAATCAAGCCAAGGTGCTAAACCTTTGAAAAGATCACTGGAGAGCCGAGTCCGAAATAAAATTTCCCCCATCCATAAGAATAAGGGCAAGGCCGTCAAGGTCCAACTTGAGGATGCACCCCAGATGGAGATGGCCATGGCATCCCCCGCTGAGCGCGGTGAAAATACTTCCATCACAAACCAAGCAGCACCTGACAAGGCCAAGCCGACCCAGACACCTCCGGCAAGTAAACCAATAATGCTGGTAATCAGAACGAGGATAATAAGGGTTTCATTCATAATTATTCATGCCCTGACGCCGCGTCTTCAGGTTTAAGAGTCGATTTCCCTCGGATGGTGTAGACCAATTCTTCAGCAAGGGCAAAAGCAAAAATCACGCAGCCTACCGCCATCCCAAGTTGTGGTATCCATAAGGGCGTGGCATCTTCATCAGTGGATAAATCGTTATACGCATAGGAATCCAAGACTAAATTAACACTGTACCAAGCGAGATTACCTGCGATCAAGGTAGCGATGAGTAAGGCTAAGAGATTTAAATAATGGCGAGGGCCTTTGGCTAAGGCATTGAGTAGGAGCGTGACACGGATATGTTCATTGTGTCGAAAGGTATGCGCCAGCGATAAAAAACCAGCAGCCGCCATGGAATAACCTGCATAGGCATTTAAGCCAGGCATATGCCAGCCGAATTGTCTGGCAACTATCAAGAGAATGACACAGACTAAAATACTCACCATAAATAATGCCGCCACATAACCCGCGGCATTATAAATGGCATCAAAGAATTTACGCATAATTAATCATCAATGGTGGACACTATTGACGGTATTGTTCAAGCAATTTCTTGCCATCCTCACCCGCCTTCTGTTCCCACTCATCAATCATAACTTTGGTGGCGTCCACAAATTCTTTCTGTAAAGACTCAGACGGCGTCAGCATTTGCATGCCGTTTTTAGCCATTTCCTCTTTAAAGAAATTGGTACGTTCACGTGATAAGTCCCAACCTGCTTTTTCCGCATTCGCAGCTGCCTCAAGAAGCGCTTTCTGCTGATTTTCGTTCAAGGCATCAAATGCCTTCTGATTCACAATCACCGCATTCTTAGGTAACCAAGCTTCGGTATCGTAGAAGTACTTAATATGCTCATAAATCTTACTATCGTAACCAGTCGCACTAGAGGTCATCAGCGAGTTCACCACGCCAGTGGCCAGCGCTTGGCTCAACTCAGCCGCTTGAATGGTCACTGGTTGTGCACCAACGATCTGCGCAATTTTCGCTGTTACAGGACTATAAGCACGCCACTTAAGACCCTTAAGATCCTCAACCTTATGCAGTTCCTTATTCACAAAAATACCTTGCGGTGGCCAAGCAACCGTATACAAGAGTTTCATGCCTTGAGATTCTAACTTCTTCTCAAGGAATGGTTTCTGCGCTTGGTAGAGTTTCCAAGCTGCATCATAACCCGAAGCTAGGAATGGTAGACCATCAAGTTCGAAAATCGGATCTTCATTGGCGAAGTTAGTCAGAATAATCTCACCCGCTTGAGCCTGATTGCTTTGAACCGCACGCTTAATTTCAGGCGCTTTAAACAATGATGCATTAGGATGCAAAGTAATTTTGAAATCACCATTCGTTAGCGAACTCACCTCATTTGCAAATTTATGCAGAATTTCAGTATGGAAGTTCGACTCAGGATAGGCCGAAGGCAGGTCCCACTTGGTTTCTGCATACGCTTGAGTGCTCAAGGTGGCACCTAAAAATACAGTTGAAAGCAAAAAGGATTTTTTCAACATGACAAACTTTCCTTCAAATAATAAGACATAAGATAAACTCTATACCGCATTTTTTTTGAAGTAAAGGTCTAGCTATGCGAATTAGGGAAAGCCTTAAGTCAGTATCGTTTGCTTACAAAGGCTCTACTTTTCTTAACAGACAAGCAATCAGAAATTTATTACTATCAACATGTAGC
>CAYFVY010000067.1:0-11743 GCA_964346715.1 uncultured Pelistega sp.
GCGTTGAATATTTAATAAGATGGCAGGTGTTGTACCCACCCACGCCGCTTGTCGAATGTCTTCGGCATCATTAACTACCTCTGCCACATCTCGCAGACGTAAGGTCGTGCCATCCTGATGACGTACAATTAAATTTTCATATTGTTGAGGACTGCGCAATTGCCCATCGGTATAAATCGTGGTTGAGCGTTGTGGGCCATCAAATGTCCCCGTCGGCGCATTCACATTCGCTGAGTTAATCGCACTACGGATATCATTCAAGCTCAAACCATTGGCCGCAAGTGCTTGAGGATTCACCTGTACGCGAATGGCAGGCTTTTGACCCCCAGCAATACTCACCAAGCCAACCCCTTCAATTTGCGCGACTTTCTGTGCCACTCGGGTTTCGACCAAGTCACGCGCTTCATACAAGGGCAAGGTGGGCGAAGTAATGGCGAGCGTCATCACTGGTGTATCCGCGGGATTTACCTTGTTATAAACGGGAGGACTGGGCAAATCAGAAGGCAAGAGGTTGCGAGCACCATCCATCGAGGCCTGCACTTGTTGCTCAGCCACACTCATGGATAAATTCAAGGAAAACTGTAAGGTAATTACTGAAATACCCGCCGAGCTGGATGAACGCATCAAAGTCAAGCCGGGCATCTGCGCAAATTGACGCTCTAATGGGCTAGTCACCAACGACTCCATCACCTCAGGGCCAGCGCCAGGATATTGGGTTAGGACCTGAATCGTCGGATAATCCACCTGCGGCAAGGCTGAAACCGGTAGTTGTTTATAGCCTAAAAAACCACCGATGACCAATGCGATCATCAGTAAGGTGGTAGCGACTGGACGAAGGATGAATTGGCGCGAAAAATTCACTGGATAATCTCAACCGTTGAGCCATTACGTAATCGATCCACCCCCTCAATCACCACTTGGTCACCCAGCTTGAGCCCCTCAACAACTTGGGTCATGCCATTATCAACCACGCCTGTTTGAATCGTCTGCATCTGTACCTTATTGTCTTGCGGATTAATCAAGAAGACAAAAGTACCCGCATTACCGTATTGAATGGCATCACTAGGAATCACCGTCGCATTTTCAATTTGCTCAATAATAATGCGGGCATTAACAAATTGATTAGGAAAAAGGCTGTAGTCTCGATTGTCAAAACGTGCTTTTAACTTAACCGTACCCGTCGTCACATCAATTTGGTTATCCATGGAATACAAGCTTCCTTGTGCCAAAATCTGAGTATTATCGCGATTCGAGATACTGACGGTGAGCGGTAAGTTTTGATAAAAGCGCCCCGCTACTTGAGAAATATACTGTTGAGGCAGCGCAAAACTCACATCTATTGGTTGAGTCTGGGTAATGGTGACTAAGCCATCACTATTGTTCGCACTGGTTAAATTACCTACATCCACATTACGTAAGCCAACACGCCCATCCATCGGGGCCTTAACTTCGGTGTATTCTAAATTTAGTTTCGCTTGTTCCACTGCCGCTTGTAGACTTTTATGAGAACCCTCATACTCCCTAACCATGGCTTGCTGCGAGTCAACCTGTTGGCGAGCAATAGAATCTTGCTTATACAATGTCTGATAGCGTTTTAAATCTTGGCGAGCATTATTTAAGCGCGCACTATTTTGGCTGAGTGAGCCTTGGGCTTGATTTAAAGCTGTCTCAAATGGGCGCTTATCGATGGTAATTAAGACATCACCTTCTTTAACCAATTGCCCTTCTTCAAAATTAATGGCAATAATAGGTCCATCAACCTGGCTACGCACCACCACAGTTTGTGAAGGAATCACCGTACCAATACTCGAAACATTCGCCTGTATAGTTTGTTCTTGAACAGTAACCGCTTTTACGGGTGTCTTCATGCCAGCCATACCGCGCCCACCACCTGGGCCCCCTGCGCCAGGCCCACCAGCACTAGGTGCACCTGCTCCTGAGCCACTAGCTCCAGATCCTCCAGTACTCGCCCCAGCGCTACTTCCGGCACCAGAATTGACTCCACTCGAAGCAGATGCGCCTGAGCCAAGACCAGCAGCACGCCCAGCGCTTGCTCCAGTCGATGAAGCACCACCTGCTTGTTGAGCTCCGGATTGGCTAGTAGATTGAATACCAAGAATTTGACTTAGCTGTGGCCAATAATAATAGGCGCCACCCCCGATCGCTAGTGTAGAAACCAGCAGTAGGAATTTTGAAGAAGATCGCATCTCACTGTCTTTTAAAAAGTTTTCTTGCGTAATGAATACAAATATTTTACTTTACCACTCGTATTATTACTTATAACGTAGACAATCTGCCTAAACAGTAATTTGATGAAACAATAAAGCCAAAAGATAGCGAATTTGTTAAGCCATAAGCGGACTGTGCTTATTGATTTGCTTAAATAGTGCACAAGGCCATTTTAAATCCGACTGGCTCCATAATGAGATGTTGCCTAAAGTGCTCGTCAAGACGATAAAAGCGTAGCATCACAACGTGCTTATTGCCGCTTATTTCAGGATAGATACGTTGTCCTTGAGGTACCCAGACACGCGCCATCTGGTAGATTCGCCCACCGATTGATTTCTCATAGCAACCATTCGCGCGCGTACTTTCAAAATCGGGGTCTGCCGCATCGCGCAAGGTTTTCAATACCATGGCGATGGCTTCATACAGAGAGATAAATGGGCGAATTAATTGCTTAATGGTCTCAATGCGATCAGGTTCAGCACTATGCAACCAGGCGCCATAGGAAGGCATATCCATAGGAGAGGTCGCCCCTGGCGTTAAGAAGCGGCTACGCAAAGCCATCAACCATTCATTGTCACGTAAGTGAGAGCCTAATTTATGGGTAGCGGCTAAATTACGGCTTACTTCAGTCAATCGCTTAATCGATTCATCCAATACAGTGACATCCACTTCAGGATAATCACGATATGACTCTAAATTAACCTTCTGCTTATCGATTTCTTGTAAGACCCATGCTCGAAAATCGCCACGGTCACAAAGTTCCATAATTTCAAAGAGCAAGCCAAAGCAAACATGTTGATCTTCAGCTCTAGGGCTTGGGGCAAACGTAAATAGACGCTTGAATAGGTATTCAAGACGAATTAAAAAGCGTGTCCGCTCGTTGAAAGGATGTTCAAATAAAATCAAACCTATTGTCCTTCGTGCTGTGCCGCCAACTCCAACCATTTGCTATGCAATTGCTGGCATTGTTGCTGCAAATTCTCAAGACTAATTTGTGCACCGTTATGAATAACATCATCAGCATGCTCTAAGCGTTGGGCGCGAGTCGCTTGGTTTTGCATAATTTGGCGTACCGTCTCAGGACTCAGGCCACTGCGCTGCCCTACTCGTTGAATCTGCGTTTCTTCCTCACAGTCTACCACGCAAATACGATTTAAAAACCCCTTATATCGTAACAAACCTTCAATCAAGAGGGGGATATCAAAAACCACATAACTACCCTGCGCTTCACTCGCTTGGCGTTGCATTTCCTGTCTGACCAAGGGATGAATAATCGCTTCTAAGCGTTGCTTAGCCTGCTTATCTTGAAACACTAAGTCACGCATAACGGCCCTATCTAAAGCACGTTCAGGTGTAATAAGGTGGGGGCCAAAGACTTTTTCAATCTCATCAATGGCCAAGCCGCCTGCAGCAGTGGCATCTCGCGATATCTGATCAGCATCCACTATGGTCGCTCCCCAGCTTTGTAAAAAAGCCGATACGCTAGACTTACCTGAACCAATACCACCTGTTAGACCAATATAAAATTTTGTCACAAAGATTCCAAAACATTGAGTTGTAATAGGAGGAAACTTGCACAAACGATCCAAGGTCCAAATGCAATGACACGCAGTGGGGGCTTGTGCATAAAATACCTGTTATGGATAAAAATGTACACTAATCCTAAGAGTGACGCCATCATAATTAACCATAAACAAGAATAAACATCAAACCATAGCGCTAAGGTACTGAAAAGATTGAGATCTCCGAGCCCAATACCTTCATACCCCATAAATCGGCTTAAAAGATAAAAGCTTACACGTAATGCTAAATAGACGAGTAAAGCTCGTGCCAGATTCCAGAGTGGATTCTGACTTGGCTCTAAGGTACTTGCCAAAAGCAAGACTAAGGCTAATAAAATCAACAAGTTATGGGGAATTAGCTGTAATTTATAGTCTACCCCTGCGATGAGTAGACCTAGCAATAGGCATATTAAGAGACAGGCAAACAGGGCCAACATACGTAGGAAGGAACTTAATGGAACGGTTTCATCGCTTAGCATCGCCCAAGGAAACTGATACATGGCGAATGCACTTAAGCATAAGAAACCTAAACCTATGGCATGGGGCGGTATGTCACGTTGATAGGTATTTTGTTCGCATATATAGATTTCACGCCGATACAATCGATATAAACCGAGCACTTGCCATCTATACAGTCGATGTAGTCCTAAGCTACAAGCTAACAGCAGATTTCTGGCAAGCGCAATAATGACACAAGCCTTCACTAGCTCGTTTGACGTAGTTTATAGGCGAGTTCGGTTGCATTACGCACCGCAAGTTTCTTGAAGATTTTTGCGCGATGCGCCTCGATCGTGCGCTGAGAAACCCCTAATTCGTCAGCACATAGCTTATTGGGCATACCTTGAGCAATCAACTGCATGACCTCATACTCTCGCGCGGTTAAGGTCTGTTCTGCGTATTGGATAGGGACTAGACTCATAATTACCTCCTGAAGATAAATTTACATTTATTGATGATTTATGCGTAAATTTACTCAAGGAAGACAGGTCTAACAAGATGATAAGGTGGTCACGGATATTTTCATCCGTGACCTATTTAGCCAAGATAGCCTATCTACGCTTAGATTTCTAAGTTATCAATTAAGCGAGTAGCGCCTAAGCGAGCAGCACCCAAGACGACGAGTGGCTCATTGTTTTTAATCTCATCTAAACTTGGTACTTGTAAGTCACTTTGCTTACGTAGCGCCATATAGTCCACATCCCAACCACGATCGAGCAGATGTTTGCGTGCCGCAAACTCTAACTCTTCACGATCAATTTCACCGGCTAGAAGCTTGTTTTTCACATCACTTAAAGCAGCATAAAGTTGCGGAGCTTCTTTATATTCGCTCTCTGATAAATAACGATTACGCGAAGATAAAGCCAAGCCATTATCCTCACGCACGGTCTCATGCGCATAGATTTCCACAGGCAGTTGGAACTGACGGCACATGCTACGCACAATCATTAATTGTTGGTAGTCTTTTTTACCGAAAACCGCTACTTTAGGTTGTACGCAAGAGAATAGCTTTAAGACGATCGTTGTCACACCTTGGAAGAAACCAGGGCGAAACTCCCCTTCCAAAATATCACCTAAGCTGTCAGGAGTCTGTACGCGGTAGCTTTGTGGTTCAGGGAACATCTCTTTTTCTGAAGGCGCAAATAAGACATACACATCGCGACGTGCTTCTAGCTTAGCGATATCATCTTGTAAAGTACGTGGGTATTTATCAAAATCTTCATTCGGACCGAACTGCATACGATTGACAAAAATACTTGCCACCACTGGGTCACCTTGTTGGCGCGCCATACGCATGAGAGACAAGTGTCCATCATGCAAATTGCCCATGGTAGGGACAAATGCTGTACGTAACTGACCACGTAATTGATCACGTAGTTCTTCGATAGAATGGACGACTTTCATGTCAGCGTTTCCTTCGTTTTTCTTTAATTAATGATTGGCATGAGTGGTGTACGTCAAACGTACATAGATAGGCGCATAGGGTTCGGCCTGAGTAATTTCTAATAGGGATTCTCGAGCTAATTCAAGCATGGCAATAAAATGCACCACAATCACAGCAGTCGGCGCACCTTCTTCGATTCGCTCCATAAATAAATCCGTGAACTCCATAAAACGCACATCCGCCAAGCGACGCAGAATATGACTCATATGATCACGTACGGATAATTGCTCACGCGTAATATGGTGACGTTGATTAAGTTTGGCTCGTTTTAAGATATCCAACCAGGCTAGACGCAAGTCCTCTGGATTGACATCGGGCAACATGAGCTCAACATTAATATTCGTATGCGCTTGTGCACGTTCAAAGTCACGGCCTAACTGAGGCAACTCATCTAACTTACGTGCTGCCAACTTCATCTGTTCATACTCAAGTAAACGGCGCACCAGCTCAGCGCGTGGATCTTCCACCTCTTGGCCAGTATCGCTTTTCTTAACAGGTAAAAGCATGCGCGACTTAATTTCAATCAACATCGCCGCCATCAAAAGATACTCAGCAGCAAGTTCCAAGTTCTGATTACGAATTTGCTCAACATAACTCATGTACTGTGCCGTAACTTCAGCCATGGGAATATCCAAGACATTAAAGTTCTGTTTGCGAATGAGATACAAGAGTAAGTCCAGGGGACCCTCAAAAGCCTCTAAGAAGATTTCTAGTGCATCTGGTGGGATATAAAGATCTTGGGGGATATCAAACAAGGGCTCGCCATATAGGCGTGCCAAAGCTACCGAGTCAACCACATTGGGCGTACTATCGACCTCTGGATCAACTAGGGCAGCTAACTCGTTTTGTACTACCGACATGCGTTATTTGGTTTGGTAGACGTATGGTGTTTGCGGCACACGGGCGGCTTTAAACTGCTCTTGTTGCTCAGCATTGATTTCTTTATCCCATAGGCGAGCACGACCCTCAACTTGTTGGGCTTGCAACTCAGGCTTGTCTTTTTTGAGTTGTTTAAGGAATAAGGTCACATCAGATTCGTAGTTTTTCTTAGACATAGCTAAAAACCTCAATAATTATCTAAATATCAATGACTTACAGAAAATCTCTGAATAAATCATAAATAAAGTATGTATTAATTGCAAATTGTACCGATTTAAATCCCTATCATGGACAAAAATCATGCAATCTACTGCATATTTACCGATAAACGTGGCAAAAAATCGACTGATTGTTCCTAAACAAGCGATTCCTCGACAATTATCTTACCTGCGCATCACTTTCAAACTAGGACATCTCTGCAAAATTCGCTCAGAATTAATAATCTTGTGCGCATCAATTGCCCCTCATCAGCTTTCATCAGAGAATTTGCTCCAAGAACTGGCGACCACGTTCGGTTCTGGGTTGACTGAAAAATTCAGCCGGCGGGGTTTGCTCAACAATAGCGCCTTGATCCATAAACACCACAGAATCAGCCACACGTTGCGCAAATCCCATCTCATGGGTCACACAAAGCATGGTCATACCATCTTCAGCCAGCTCTACCATTACTTCAAGAACTTCTTTGACCATCTCGGGATCCAATGCCGAGGTCGGCTCATCAAACAGCATAATCTTTGGTGACATACAGAGCGAACGAGCAATTGCCACCCGCTGTTGCTGCCCACCAGAAAGCTGGCCTGGGAACTTATATGCTTGCTCTTGAATCTGCACACGCTCTAAGTACTGCATGGCAATCGCATGGGCCTCAGCCTGGCTTTTTTTCAAAACCCAAATTGGTCCTAAGGTTAAGTTTTCCAAGACAGTTAAATGAGGGAAAAGATTAAAGTGCTGAAATACCATGCCAACATTACGGCGCACCTCATCAATATGCTTTAAGTTATTCGTTAACTCCACGCCATCAACAATAATCTGCCCTGCCTGATGTTCTTCTAAGCGATTAATGCAGCGGATTAAGGTGGATTTCCCTGAGCCGGAAGGCCCCGAAATCACGATACGCTCACCTGGCTGTACATTTAAATTAATGTCTTTCAGCACATGAAAATCACCGAACCACTTATTAACGGCTTTTAATTCAATAATCGGCTTAGTCACTTACCATCCTTTTTTCAATCATGTCACTTACTTTCTTGTTCAGATAATCGCTATTATCAGAGCTATCAAACTCTATTCATCACACTCTTTAGCTACGGTGCGCGGTATCAAGACGCTGTTCGATGCCTTTGGAGTAGCGTGACATGGCATAACAGAATACAAAATATATCAGTCCAATAAACACATAGGCCTCAACGCTGAAACCGCGCCATAAAGGGTCGGATAAGGCTGCTTTAGCGGATAAGGTCAGGTCGTAAATACCAATAATGACCACTAAAGAGGTGTCTTTAAACAATGAGATAAAAATACTTACCAGCGGTGGAATCACCACCTTAAGCGCTTGTGGCAAGATAATTAAACGGGTCGTCTGCCAATACGAGAGACCTAGAGAGGCCGCACCTTCGAACTGCCCCTTAGGGATAGACTGTAAACCACCTCGTACGACCTCAGCAATATAGGCAGAAGCATAGAGAATAATCGCAATTTGCGCACGTAATAACTTATCAAAGGTTACGCCTTCTGGCAAAAACAGCGGCAACATGACCGAAGACATGAAGAGCAAACTAATCAGGGGCACACCACGGATCAGCTCAATATACATCACGCTTAGCGCACGCACTAAGGGCATCTCGGAGCGTCGTCCAAGCGCCAATAAGACGCCTAATGGAAAAGCAAAAGCTAAACCAAAAATCGACAACATTAAGGTCAAAGGCAGACCACCCCAACGGGTGTTTTCCACATAACTGAGCGAAAATACACCACCCCACATCAGTACAGCACTGGCAGTCAAGCCAAGCAACCAGACTAGGGCCAACCATTTGGTCCAAAAGCGAGGAATTGCGCTAATAATAATCAATGCGATAAGCAAAACCGTCACTATCATCGGCCGCCATTGCTCATCAAACGGATAAATACCAAATAAAATCATACGGTACTTATGCTGAATAAACGACCAACACGCACCACTGCTTTGTAAGCATTCTTGGCCAGTTTGCGCCGTCACATTGGCCGAAAGAATAGCCCATTCAACTAAGGCCGGCAATGTCAACAAGAGAAACCAAACCGCCAACACCGTAATTAAAATATGTGCTGGACTAGCAAATAAATTCTTCTTTAGCCAAATCCATGGTCCCTTCGGAGGACGTGGCGCTCCATTACCTAATAGGCCTGATGAGCCAGATGGATTTGCTGAGCCTGGTGTGGAGTTCATAGTTTTGCTTGCGGGCAAACTCGCCTCTATACTGCGTGGAGGTAGCGTATCTTGACTCATATCAACGCTCCACCAAGGCTATCCGCCTGTTATACCAGTTCATTAGTAAGGCAATACTTAAGCTAATAGTTAAATACGCCAGCATAATAATCGACACGGCCTCAATTGCTTGTCCCGTCTGCGTAAGCATGGTATTCACGATGGAGACAATATCCGGATAACCGATAGCCACCGCGAGGGAACTATTCTTAGCTAGGTTCATAAAGGTGCTGCTCATCGGCGGCACAATTACTCGTAATGCTTGTGGCATGACGACCAAACGTAGGACATGACTATTACGCAATCCTATTGAACGCCCAGCTTCCCACTGCCCTTTACCAATACTCTGAATACCTGATCGTACAATTTCTGCGGTAAAGGCCGCCGTATAAAACACCAAACCCGCTAATAAAGCAGTCAACTCAGGCGTAAAGCTAACTCCACCTTGAAAGTTAAAACCACGTAATTCAGGATAACTCAGGTTTAATTGCCAGCCACTGATTAATGCAGCAATTAAAGGTAAGAATATGAGCATCGCAATTGAGGACCAGAGCACGGGCAGGGTTTGACCTGTTAGACGCTGCCTTTTTCTCGCATAAACCGCCAAAATAATACTCAAGACAATGGCAAGAACTAAGCCTAGTGCCAACCACAGCAATGATGCACCTTGTAGGCTAGGCACCATAATGCCACGATTCGAGAGAAACACCCCAGTGATTGGATTCAAGGCTTGGCGCGGTCCAGGGAAGATTTCAGTAAATAGCGCATACCAAAAGAAAAGATGAATCAATAAGGGAATATTGCGCATCACTTCAACATAAATTGCTGCCAGTTTATTAATCAACCAATTCGTCGAGAGGCGCGCGACACCGATGATGACACCCAAAATAGTAGATAGAATGATGCCTAAGAGTGAGACCACTAAGGTGTTAATAATCCCCACACCTAATGCGCGTGTATAGGTGTCCGTTAATGAGTAATCAATATAGGATTCACCAATGGCAAAGCCAGCTTCTTGTTTAAGAAAAGCGAAGCCTGTGTTGATATTGCGTGAGGCAAGATTATCGAGGGTATTGCTCACCAGAAACCAGATGGCGTAGGCCACCAGCCCCAGTATCAGCGCTTGGTAAACATAAGCGCGAAACCGGGGGTCACTCCAGGAGAGGCGAACTTTTTCACGTTTTACTTTCATGTAGACAATATTACAATGCTTTTTGCAACTGTAGCATATTCTGTTTCAGATAAATCCTAAGCTAGGGCGATAAAGCAATGAATACCTATCCCTAAACACGTAAATCACTTAGGCTCTGTTAAAATAAACACAGCAAAACCATGCCTATACTCTTCAACTCCTGGTAATTTACATGATCGAGTTTCAACACGTTTTCAAGTCTTACGGTCAGAGTGCCAATATTCTCGCCGATATTAATTTCAATATTAATAGTGGTGAGTTTGTCTTTATCTCTGGTCCTTCAGGTGCTGGTAAATCTACCCTACTTAAGCTGATTGGTGGACTTGAGCCGCCAAGTCGTGGCTCGATTACTGTTAAGGGAGAACGAATTGATAAGATGACCGCTCGTGCCAGTCCTTATCTACGCCGCACAGTAGGCATTATCCTACAAGATACGCACTTGCTCTATGACCGCAGCGCCTTTGAGAATGTCATGCTACCGTTGGCTGTAGTTGGTCTAAGCACAGATAAGGCAGCTGCTCGTGCACGTGCCGCAATTGTCAAAGTTGGTCTAGGCGGTAAAGAGAAACTCAATCCGATTGCCCTCTCAGGCGGTGAGCAACAACGCTTAGCAATTGCCCGCGCCATTGTCAATCGTCCGAGTATTCTGATTGCAGACGAACCTACCGCTAACCTTGACCAGGAAAATGCGCGCTTAATTTTAGACGTCTTTCGTGACTTCAATCGTGTCGGAGTGACGACACTTATCGCCTCGCATGACCTGCCGCTTTTACAAAGCTATTCTAATCGTACCTTGTTAATTGAACCAGGTCGTTTTACTGATTTAGGACAACACTAATGCAAACCTGGTTACGTCATCACTCATATGCCTTACGCATTGCCTTGCGTCGCCTTAGTCTTACGCCGTTTTCAACGATTAGTAATATTACAGTGATTGCTTTTGTCTTGGCTCTGCCCTTATTAGCCAGTGCCGTTCTAACATCCTTAGAGCCCGTAGCTCGTACCGTATCGGTAAACCCTGTCATCACCTTGTTTATGAAGGATGCGGCAAGCATAGAGGAAACCCAAACACAAGCGGATGAAATCAAAGCCAACTTTGCTGATAGTATCCAAAGTGTTGAGGTCTTAAGCAAGAACCAGGCTTTGGACTCGCTTAAATCCTCAGAAACATGGTCTGAATCTTTACAAGTTTTGCCTCGCAACCCTCTACCGCACTCAATTATTATCACCTTAAACAATACTGCTGATACTGAGCAGGCCAATGCCTTAGCGGAGCAATGGAGTACTTTTGAGCAAGTCGATATCGTGCAATTCGATAGTGATTGGGTCAAAAAACTTGAAGGGATTATCTATTTCTTTAAAGTCGTTTTAGGGATTCTCGCACTCGGTGTGGCTGTAGTAGTGATTGCCACAGTATTTAATACGGTGCGTATGCAGGCCTTGGTACAACGTGACGAAATTGCGGTAGCTCGTTTAGT
>CAYFVY010000068.1:0-8558 GCA_964346715.1 uncultured Pelistega sp.
GCGGCTAAGTCCACGCCATCAGCCTTACCGCCACGTGCTTGGATGCGGGGAGCAACTGCGGCAACTAATTCTTCGTTTGATAGTTGCTTGATGTAATGTGCATTAACCCAATTCAATTTTTTAGGGTCCCATTGTGCAGCTGATTTCGTTAAGTTATGACCATCAAACCACTCAACTAATTGCTCACGCGTAAAGATCTCATCATCTCCATGGCTCCAGCCTAAGCGAGCTAAGTAGTTCACCATGGCTTCGGGTAGGTAGCCATCCTTATCGTATTCCATCACACTAACAGCACCATGGCGCTTCGATAGTTTCTGTCCATCAGGACCGAGAATCATGGGTACATGGCCATAGATAGGGAGAGGTGCACCTAAGGCTTTAAGGATATTAATCTGACGCGGGGTATTGTTCACATGGTCATCACCACGAATGACGTGCGTGATCTGCATATCCCAGTCATCAACAACGACACAGAAGTTATAGGTAGGGGTGCCATCTTGGCGAGCGATAATTAAATCATCAAGTTCTTGATTATCAATCGCGATGTTGCCTTTTAGCATATCGTCCCATGAAACAACACCCGTCTGCGGATTCTTAAAGCGCACCACAGGTTTACGGTCAGCTGGAATAGCGGGTAAGGTTTTGCCTTCTTCTGGGCGCCATGTGCCGTCGTATTTAGGTTTCAGGCCCTTAGCTTTAGCCGTTTCGCGCATCTGCTCAACTTCTTCAGCCGTGCTATAACAGTAGTAAGCCGTGCCTTGCTCTAGCATCTGTGCAATGACTTCTTTATAGCGATCAAAGCGCTGGGTTTGGTAAAACGGTCCCTCGTCATGTGATAGGCCTAGCCATTGCATGCCATCAATAATCGCCTGCACAGCTTCGGGTGTTGAGCGCTCTAGGTCAGTGTCCTCGATACGCAACACAAAGGTGCCTTGATGGTGACGTGCAAAAGCCCAAGAGAATAGGGCGGTGCGGGCGCCTCCAAGATGTAAAAAACCCGTTGGAGAGGGGGCAAAGCGTGTGCGAATAGTTGATGTAGACATGAAATTAAAAAATCAGTAAAAAATCAATGAGATACTAAGCTAGACAGATTACAATTGGCTTAGTTGGATACGCCATTTTAACTTATCTTCTTCGAGTACGCTTATGTTGAGACATCGCTTAGCTTCATTCTTTGATCCCAAGTCATTAATTGTGATTAGTGATATGGATTTACCTATTCTGACAGCCGTGCCTGCTGCTTTAGGGCCTAAGACGACAGCATTGCGCATTTGCGATGAACATAGTTTTGAGGATTTAATTCAAGAGAATCCTCTTAACAAGGAGAATAAGCGAGAGCTGGCTGTGGTGTGTGTTAAGCCATCGTTGCTAGCTAAAGTGCTTAACTACTTGGAAGGTGCACCGCCTAAAGCCTTAATCATGTTGCAGTCTGACCAAGTTGATATGGAACCCAAGCAGATGCAAAATATGGTGCGTGACTGGGTCAAAGAGCATAAGTGTATGTTGTTAGGGCCACGTAGCTTTGGTGTGCAACGCCCCCATCTGAATTTGAATTTAAGTCGTGGTGATATTGCAGGCACAGGACGTGTGGCGATGGTATCGCAGTCACGCATGCTCCTGATGTCAATTCTTGATTGGACCTTGGATATTAATGTGGGTCTATCGACTGTGGTCTCATTGGGTGAAGTGATTAATATTGATATACACGATATTATTGAATACTTAGCGGGTGATACGCGTACGGATAGTATTGTGCTGTATTTGGATAAGCTCACTATTGGTCGCGAACTTCTGAGTGCTATCCGTAATGCGTCGAGCGTGAAGCCTGTGGTGATTCTACGTGCGGGACGAACTGACCCCATTCTGATTGGAAGCGATCATGTGTTTGATGCAGCTTTGCGTCGTTCCGGTGCTGTTCGTGTAGATTATTTCGTGGATCTGTTCTCAGCACTTAAAGCCTTAACCCACAAGCGTCGCCCTAAGGGTGGCCGTATTGCTTTGTTTGCCAATGGCCGCGCACAAGCTCAACTGATGCAAGACGTGATGTTAAGTGAAAGCCAAGTGATGAAGATGGCTGAGCCCTCTTTTGAAACGAAAAAACAATTGAGTGCCATCTTGGGGCCAGGCTGCTTAGTGAATAACCCAATTATTGCTTATGAGTCCGTGACAGGCGAGATGCTTAAGCAATGTATGGAAATCTTGCAAGCTGATGCAGGAGTGGATGCGATTATGCCGCTCCTTTCGCCAGATGTTTCAACGGATATGCCCGAGGTGGTTCAGAGTTTAATTGATTTTAACCCTAAAGCAAAAAAACCTATCCTGACGACGCTGTTGGGTGAGAAAGTGATGAAGCCCTTGCGTCGCCAATTAGATCTAGCAGGTACCCCTTCATTTAGAACGCCTGAGACAGCACTGAAAGGCATGCAAGCCTTAATTTCCTATCATTACAACCAGCAGCTTTTACAGCAGGTTCGTATTCCCTTGTTTATTATGCAAACACCAGATACGGAAGCGGGTTTGGATTTAATTAACAATATGCGTGCGCAAAAGCGTCGTGATATGAGTCAGGAAGAGGCTCGCTCTTTACTGAGTTACTACCGAGCTGATATTTCCTGGGGTGAAAATGAACAGGATGAAAGCTACTCAATTGATGATGATATTCCTTCGGTGCGCATCTTAGTTAAGCGTGATCCTATTTTTGGTCCATGGATCTACTTTGGTGAAGGCGGTCATGAAGTCAAAATTCCAAGTAGTGATCAGGGTCTCGATCTGCCGCCACTAAACGCCTATCTTGCCGCACAACTTATTGAACGTAGCCGTATTTATCGTCAAGAAATTCAGACCTATGTTGAGCCGCATATTTATCAGAAACTGCAGAAACTTTTAGAAGTTGTTTCAGATTTGGTCACGGACTATCCTGGTATTGAAGAGCTCGATATTAATCCTATCGTTTTGGGTCATAACCAGCTTAATGTACATCGTGTTAAGGTGCGTTTAACCGAGCAGTGTATGCCAGACTTGCCTGAAGAAACAGGTTATAAGCATATGGCAATTTATCCGTATCCGCATCACTTAATTCAGAATCTGCGCTTTAAGGATGGGCGTGAGTGGACGATCCGTCCAATTCGTCCAGAAGATGCTGAGCAGATGCAAAACTTTATTAGAGACCTCTCTGAACAATCGCGTTACTTACGCTTTGTTTCAATGATGAAAGAACTCACACCGAAGATGCTCGCTCGCTATACCTATGTGGATTATCATCGTGAGCTTGCATTGGTGGCAACGACGAGTGTGCCTAATCCCGAGAACCGTGGTTTACCAAAAGAAATTATTATCGGCTTAGCACACTATTTGCGTAATGCTGATGGAGTGGGGGCAGAGTATGCCCTAGTAATTTCTGATGATTGGCAAGGCCAGGGTTTAGGCCGCACCTTAATGACTAAATTGTTGGATGAGGCGAAAGACCAAGGGCTGGATTATATTGAGGGTGTTATTTTGACCAACAATAAACCGATGTTAGGTTTGATGACGAGCTTGGGTTTGACGAATGACCCAGACCCTGAGGATCCTGGCATGCGTCGCGTATGGATGCCGCTTAAGAGTTCTTAAAGCGGCAGGCATCTTGAGGTAAGAGTTGAGCGGCTTCTTGATCGATGAATATTCTGGCCTTCTGGTGAGTTTTAAGAATTGAGGCGGGCAAGTTTACGTTGACTTCGCTATCGTAAAGTTCAGCGATAATCTCGGCTTTATTGGCGCCTGTGGCAATTAAGATAATCTGACCAGCTTGCATAATATCGTGTATACCAAGTGTAATGGCATGACTAGGTACTGCATTAATTGAGCTAAAAAAGCGACTATTATCTTGGCGGGTTTGTGAGAGTAGAATGAGATACTGCAGACTACGTACTAAGATGCTTCTGATCGAGTTGTTTTTATAAGAATATAGAAAAAACAATATATCACAAAAGCTTTACGTTTTATAAAATTCCCCTAAAGTTTAGAGGTCTAAAAAATGCCTCTATCAAGAGCCAAAATGACTTGATAGAGGCGTTTGTATGAATAGCTTGTTCTAAGTTACTTACTATAAGTATAGGTTATTGTAAGTGGCGATTTAAGAAGTTATTTAAATCTTGGACTTCTTCACCGCAGACTTGGTGGGCCATTGGGTAAGTGTGCCACTCAATCTGGTAGCCTAAGCCTTCGAGGGTGCTGCGACTAAACTCCCCTAAAGCTAATGGGAGTACAGGGTCGTATTCGCCATGCGCCATAAAGATCGGTATATCACGATTCGCAGGAGAGATTTCTGCTTCGGTTTTCTGATTTAGCGGCAAGAATCCCGATAAGCATAAGAGTCCCGCTAGGCGCTCAGGATAACGCAATCCAGTCATTAGAGTCATGGCGCAACCTTGAGAGAAGCCGGCAAGGAAAATGTTTTTCGTTGGGATGCCACGCTCATTCTCACGCTTGATTAAGGCTTCAATATCCGCTTGTGATTCGCGCAAACCAATTTCATCATCGCGACGATCGATACGGCCCAACTCTAAAATATCAAACCAACCACGCATGGACATGCCATTATTAATGGTAATTGGGCGGATTGGCGCATTCGGGAAAATAAAGCGTACACCGACATCAAGGGGCAGCTTTAACTCGGGCACGATAGGCACGAAATCATTGGCATCGGCACCTAAGCCGTGCATCCAAATAATTGAGTATTGAACATTGTCGCCAGTAGCGACTTCAACCGTGTCTAAGTATTCACTCATGGTCAATCCTGTGTCAGTATGAAAGGTTTTAAAAATTGAAAGAGGGCGCGGTAGTTCTTACGCTGTGGCTCTTGATCTGGATTTAAGCTAGCATTTTGTGTTTGCTCTTTGCGGGCGGCACGAATTAAGGCGCGTAGCTGTTGTCCATCAATTTCGGGATAATCATTTAAAAAGACAGTTAGTTCACTATCTTCAGCAATTAGGCGGTCACGCAAATTTTCTAAGCGGTGCATCTGAGAGGTGAGTTCTTTTGAGCCATTCTCCCAAATGTCGAGCTGGCGACGGATTGCCTCTACGTCGGCATTGCGCATTAGCTTGCCGACATAATGCATTTGGCGTCGACGACCCTCACCACGTGAGGTAATTTTTTGGCAATCACGAATGGCCTCTAGGAGTTTCTCATCCAGTGGCAGTTGTTTAACCTTATCAAAAGGCAGATCGATTACTTGTTTACCAAGCTCGGTGATAGCTAATAGTTCACGCTTGATCTGCGATTTACTCGGACCATCATAAACATTGTCCTCGTCGTCTAAATCGGTTGGATTCATCGTCATTAAGAAAAATCTCTAAAAATTATGGAATATCCGTTATGATAACCCTCATTATGAGTACCTGTCATCAATAGTGATATATGAAAAGTAATAAAGAATTTGAAAATATTGTGCAACAAGCCTTAAGTGATGCGAAGCGTTTGGGTGCTGATCAAGCTGTCGCCGAGGTCTCAGAAACTCAAGGGCTTGAAATCTCAGTGCGCAAGGGTGATGTTGAGACGGTTGAACAGACCAATGATCGCTCTTTAGGTGTTACGGTTTACCACGGTAAGCGTCGCGGATCGGCCTCGACATCGGTGCTGAATAGCCAAGCGATTGCCGATACCGTTAAGGCGGCTTGGGACATTGCTAAGTATACCGCTGAAGATGATTTTGCAGGTCTACCTGAACAAGAGGACTTAGCGACCGAGTTTCCTGATTTAAAGCTTTATAAACCATGGCGTATTGAGTCTGCCCAGGCCATAGACTTAGCTCTGCAAGCAGAAGCGGCAGCCCTAGGCTATAGTAAGCTGATTAGTAACTCCGAAGGAGCTAGTGTGGATAGCACGACTGGCGGTTTTGTCTTGGCGAACTCTTTAGGTTTTATGGGTGGTTATCGTTACTCGCGTCATGGTATGTCAGTGGCGGTTATCGCTGGTAAAGGCGATAAGATGCAACGCGATTACTGGTACACCTCGCAACGTTACCCGGAGCGCTTAGCCTCACCGCAGAGTCTTGGAGAGTATGCGGCACAACGTGTCTTGGCTCGTCTTTCCGCTAAACGTATTGCAACGGGTAAATATCCAGTGTTATTTGAAGCACCGTTAGCGATTGGCCTCCTGGGCTCTTTGACACAGGCAATTAGTGGTGGTGCTTTGTATCGTAAAGCCAGCTTCCTATGTGATAGCTTGGGTAAGGATATTTTTGCTTCTCATTTGAGCTTATATGAGGATCCTTTTATTAAGGGTGCCATGGGCAGCTCGGCTTTCGATGATGAGGGGGTACGTACACAAGCCCGTGAATTGGTGAGTGCTGGTGAGTTACAAGGCTATCTTTTATCTTCTTATACTGCACGTAAACTTGGTATGAAGACTACGGGTAATGCAGGTGGTTCGCATAATTTACGACTTCACTCAAGTTTGACGCAGAGTTCGGATGACTTTGCCGCTATGTTGAAAAAGCTTGGCACTGGTTTATTGGTAACCGAATTAATGGGTCAAGGTGTCAATTACGTGACGGGCGATTATTCTCGTGGTGCTTTTGGTTACTGGGTAGAAAATGGGGAAATCCAACATGCGGTAGAGGAAATTACCATAGCAGGCAATCTCAAGGATATGTATAAACAGATTGTGGCCGTGGGGAGCGACGAATATACGCGAGGCGCTAAGACCACGGGCTCGATCTTAATTGAGCAGATGTCAGTAGCGGGTTTATAAGTCTTAGGTAATAACGCTATTAAGGCGGCAAGCACTTGCCTTATAGAGGCGATGGTGTCAGAATTAATTGATGCCTTAATTTGGCTTGGAAAATATTAATTATTGCAGTTTGAGGAGAAGTAACTCATGAAAAGACGTTCGTTTTTGAAAACCGCAGGAGTAGGAGCCATTGCTGGGACCGCCGCAATTGGTGCACCAGCTTTTGCCCAAGAAAACCCTGATGTTAAGTGGCGCATGGTATCGAGCTTTGCTCGTAACTTGATTGCCTTATATGGCAGTTCAGAGAAGTTTGTGAAATATGTGAAAGAAGCGTCTAATGGCAAATTCCAAATTGATGTCTTTCCCCCAGGTGAGATTGTACCTGCTTTACAAGTAATGGATGCTGTGTCTAACGGTACAGTTCAAGCGGGTCATACTTGTGGTTACTACTACTTCGGCCGTAACCCAGCTTTCTGTTTTGACACAGCAGTGCCTTTTGGTTTGACTGCACGTCAGATGTTTGCTTGGATGACTGAAGGTAATGGTACGACTTTATTGCGCGAGCTTTTTGCTACCGTGAATATTGTTAACTTTATGTTGGGTAACACGGGCGCTCAGATGGGCGGTTGGTATCGTAAAGAAATTAATACGATTGAAGATCTTAAGGGTCTAAAAATGCGTACCTCAGGTATGGCGGGTGAGGTTCTTGCGCGTATGGGTGTGATTCCTCAGCAAATCGCAGGTGGTGATATCTATCCATCACTCGAAAAAGGTACCTTGGATGCGGTTGAGTTCGTGGGTCCATTCGATGATGAGCGCTTAGGCTTCCAGAAAGTAGCGAAATACTACTACTACCCAGGATTCTGGGAAGGTGGTCCACAAGTTTCTCTATACACTAACCAAGATGCATTCAATCAATTGCCAGAGCACTATAAAGCGATTCTAGACCAAGCTTCACGTGCTGCTACGATTGATATGCTAGCGTCTTATGATGCGCATAATCCAGCAGCCTTACGTCGCTTAATTGCGAGTGGCGCTGTTCTGAGAGAGTTACCGCGTGAAGTCATGGTTGAGGGCTTTAAGCAATCTAAGACTTTATATCAAGAGTTTAGTGACAAAGACCCACTCTTTAAGAAGATTCATGACGACTATATGGCGTTCCGTGACGACTTAGCGCCATGGTTCAACGTGGTAGAGGGTTCTTATACACGTTTCTTAGCGTATGCCCTAAACCAAGAGCGTCAACAGTCGTAATAGCCAGTTAACGGTCGTAATGGCAATTTGGCAGTCGTAGATTTCGCTTAAGTGCTAGCTTAAGTGAATAAACTTGAGTGAATGGCTTAAGTAGTCTATTGATATTGCTTTAGTGCTGATATAAGCCCACGCTTACCATTTGGTAGTCGTGGGTTTGTTTTTGAATGTCCTTATTAGGTAGTTTGTTGCGCTACATGAGGAGCTACTTGACCGCTTTTGTCGTAGCTTTACATCATTTTTCCTGCTAATTTTTCTATTCTATTGTTTTATTTGGGTTTTTTATAAAACTCATGTTAATATAGCAGGCTAACTTATAGAAATTGTACTGCCGAGATGGTTTGTAAACCACGTTTAATAACGGCATGGCGATGGGAAAATACTAGTTCAGAGCTTCTATATAGATGGAAGTCAATTTGATAGGAACTAGTTAGTAAGTTAGTTTATTTAATTATTTTTAGGATACTAAATCATGATCAAGACATTTGTGGCAAAGCCGCATGAAGTCAAACGTGACTGGTTTGTTATCGACGCAAAAGGTAAAGTCCTTGGTCGTGTAGCCAGCGAAGTTGCACGCCGTTTGCGCGGTAAACATA
>CAYFVY010000068.1:8658-11386 GCA_964346715.1 uncultured Pelistega sp.
AAAGTCCTTGGTCGTGTAGCCAGCGAAGTTGCACGCCGTTTGCGCGGTAAACATAAACCTGAGTTCACTCCTCACGTTGATACAGGCGATTACATCGTTATTATTAATGCTCAAGATATCGTAGTTACTGGTAGCAAGTTCGAAGATAAGAAATACTACCGTCACTCTGGTTATCCAGGTGGTATCTATGAAACTAACTTCCGTAAAATGCAAGAGCGTTTTCCTGGTCGTGCTCTAGAGAAAGCTGTGAAAGGCATGTTGCCAAAAGGTCCATTGGGCTATGCAATGATCAAGAAACTTAAGGTCTATGCAGGTAATGAGCATCCTCACGCTGCCCAACAACCACAACAGTTGGATATTTAAGGATAAGACATGATCGGTAATTGGAATTATGGAACAGGTCGCCGCAAAACTTCTGTGGCTCGTGTTTTCTTGAAAAAAGGTACAGGCAATATCGTTATTAACGGTAAAACTGTAGAAGATTATTTTGCTCGTGAAACTGGTCGTATGATCGCACGTCAACCTTTAGTGTTGATGGATATGGTTGAGTCTTTTGACATCCAGATCAACGTTCACGGTGGTGGTGAGAGTGGTCAAGCTGGCGCAGTGCGTCACGGTATTACTCGTGCCCTTATCGACTATGATGCATCATTGAAACAAACATTGTCACAAGCTGGCTATGTTACTCGTGACGCTCGTGAAGTTGAACGTAAGAAAGTCGGTTTCCGCAAAGCACGTCGTCGTAAGCAATTCAGCAAACGCTAATTGTTGGCAAGACAGAAAGACCACCTTCGGGTGGTTTTTTCGTCTCTAGCGATGGAAGTTGTAAGCAAAATAGTTTTCCATAACGCACGATTGCAGTGCTATGTTTTTAGTACTTAAGTTATGTGATAATAATGAGAAAACTTGAATTACGTTTTAAGGATTTATATGACTAAGCAAATTAAAGTTGGTATTGTCGGTGGCACAGGTTATACAGGTGTTGAGCTATTGCGTATTCTTTCGACTCACCCTCAAGTCAAGCTGCATGCTATCACTTCTCGTAAGGAGGATGGCATGCCTGTGGCAGAGATGTTCCCTAACTTGCGTGGTCATGTAGACTTAGCTTTTTCAACACCTGAAAAAGCAGCGCTGAATGAGTGTAATGTCGTGTTCTTTGCTACGCCGCATGGTGTGGCTATGGCGCAAGCACAAGAACTCCTTGCAGCTGGTGTGAAAGTGATTGACTTGGCAGCTGACTTCCGTTTGCAAGATACGGCCGTATTTGAAAAGTGGTACAAGATGCCACACAGTTGTCCAGATGTTCTTGCAGAGAGTACTTATGGTTTGGTTGAGTTGAATCGTGGCAAGATTGCGCAAAGCCAGGTGATTGGTAATCCAGGTTGCTACCCAACTACCGTTATTCTAGGGTTGGCTCCACTCTTAGAGCAAGGCCTCATTGAGTTAAGTCATATCGTGGCTGACTGTAAGTCAGGTGTATCAGGCGCTGGCCGTAAAGCAGAAGTATCAAGCTTATTCTCTGAAGCATCGGACAACTTTAAAGCGTATGGCGTATCAGGTCATCGACATCACCCTGAGATTGTTGAGCAGTTACAGCGTATTGCTAAGCAAGAGGTGGGCTTAACATTTGTGCCACACTTAGTGCCTATGGTGCGCGGCATGCTTTCAACACTCTATGTGAAGATTAAGCCTGAGGCCTTGAATACAGATTTCCAAGCATTGTATGAGCAGCGTTATGCTAATGAGGCCTTTGTCGATGTGATGCCTGCTGGTAGCTTGCCTGAAACTCGCACTGTGCGTGCTTCTAACAAATTACGTATTGCCCTACACCGTCCAGGTAATGGCGACACCTTAGTGATTGTTGTTATTCAAGATAACTTAGTAAAAGGTGCAGCAGGTCAAGCAGTACAGAATATGAATGTAATGTTTAATTTGCCAGAAGCTACTGGCTTACAGCATGTCGCTATCTTGCCTTAAGCTGTATCGAACAAATAGCTATATAAATTTATGATTGCACGTTCTTTTTTATTAGTTCTCGGGGTGGCGATTGGTGCTGGTGGTATGTATTACTATGAGTTTAACCAGTGGCAACGCGAGTTGGAAGACATTAAGCTGAAGCACCAGGGTGAGCTAAGAACCACCCTATTGCAAGAGCAAATTACCAATCAAGCACTGAAGAATCAGCTTGATCAGATGCAAGCGAAGTCTATGCTGGATCAGGCGACCATTGGTCGTTTTACCGAGGAGACGGCGCGCTTGCAAGAAGAAATTAGTGAGCGCACCGAAGAGTTATTGTTTTATGAAGAGATGTTGCCTGCAGGGCCAACAGGCTCGGTAAGTTTGCGGGGTTTAGAGGTTAACCGCGAGGGTCGTCGTATCCAATATAAAGTCTTGCTATCACGCAAGGCCAATGGTGATAAGCCATTTAAGGGGCGTTTGCAATTTCAAGCTAAGGGTATTAGCGATGGTAAGGAAGTCTCCATTGATTTATTTCCGGAGCAGCTTACCCCTGATAATCGTTTAGCTGAACCACCAGCCGCAGGTATGAAGGGCAATAACTTGAAAAAAATGCGTGCTAACCCCATTTTAGACTTAGAGTTTTTACGTTTACAACGTAGCCAGGGTCTTTTAGTATTGCCCGAAGGATTTGAGCCATATGAGGTAACTCTGCGTGTGCTTGAGGGAAATAATGTCCGTATTACTAAGGCCGTTATTCTCTAGTTTATCT
>CAYFVY010000069.1:0-11163 GCA_964346715.1 uncultured Pelistega sp.
ATGCGTTCTGGCCGCCTGCATGTGGCGGGCTTCAATACGGGCAGCAATCCCCTGGCCGTGAATTGCGCAGGTTTCGTGCCGTTCACCATGATGGCCGACCGCAATAATGCTTACGGCTACGAGATGGAAATCATCACGTATCCAGGTAGCGGTATCGAGAAGATTGAAGACATTAAGGGTAAGAAATTAGCCTTTACTTCTGAGACATCTAACTCAGGCTACAAAGCACCTTCTGCTCTTCTAAAGCAAGAGTTCAAGATGGAAGCTGGTAAAGACTATGAGCCAGTGTTCAGTGGCAAGCACGATAACTCTATCTTAGGTGTAGCGAATAAAGACTACCCTGCTGCTGCTATCGCTAACTCAGTAAAAGGCCGCATGATCGCTCGTGACGTTGTTAAGCCTGAGCAATTACACATCTTGTACAAATCTCAATCATTCCCAACAACAGGTTACGGTCATGTATTTAACTTGAAGCCTGAATTAGCGGAAAAAGTTAAAGCGGCTTTCTTTAACTTTAACTGGGAAGGTACAGGTCTAGCTAAAGAGTTCAATAAAGCTGAACCACCACAAGAGAAATTCATGCCAATTACGTACAAAGAGTACTGGAAAGTTGTACGTGATATCGATGCAGCAATGAACGTTAGCTACGATTGTAAATAAGGCAAGAGCGCAATGTTAGAAATACGTCACCTAGAAAAGCGTTACAGCACAGGTGATCTTGCATTAAAAAACATCGACCTTAAGGTCCAATCAGGTGAAGTAGTTGGCCTGATTGGGCCTTCAGGCGCTGGCAAATCATCACTAATCCGCTGTATTAATCGTCTCATCATGCCAAGCGCAGGAGAAATTCTGCTCGAAGGGCGTGACATCATTAAATTATCTAACCACGAGCTACGCCAAGCACGTCGTCAGATTGGTATGATTTTCCAAGAGTATGCGCTCGTTGAGCGTCTTACTGTGATGGAGAACGTACTTTCTGGTCGTCTCGGCTATATGGCTTTTTGGCCAAGCTGCTCGCCGAGGACATGGAAGAAATCCAAGCCTCACAACTCGAAGCCTTACGTGCGACTGGTGCTGGCTATCTGCAGATTCTTGATTTTGCGATTCTCTCACAGGTATTACCTCGCTTAATCGGTCTCTCCTTATATCGTCTCGATATTAACTTTCGTGAGTCAGCGGTGATTGGTATCGTGGGTGCTGGTGGTATTGGGGCGACACTGAATACCGCCATGGATCGCTACGAGTTTGATTCAGCGGCTGCGATTATTTTAATTATTATTGTCATCGTAATGCTCACCGAGTATTTATCGGGCTGGTTACGTCGGAAGATATTATGACAACAGACACTATGTACGCCACATCGTGGTCTAAGCGCACTCCCAAGCAAGGCCTGATAACGTTCTTCGCTTGGGTGCTACTACTTGCCTTTATCAGCTGGGCATTCCAAATCATGACGCAGGATACGATTTGGGAGTTCGTTACAGACGCCCCTAATCGCGCCCTCGATATTGGTAGTCGTATGGTGCCGCCTGACTGGTTATCGATTAATGGTCTATGGTGGGCTTTATGGGAAACCCTAAACATTGCCACCTTAGGTACGGCACTGGGTACGCTTTTGGCAGTTCCAGTGGCTTTCTTAGCAGCACGTAACACCACACCAAGTACGCGCTTTTTACGTCCATTAGGGCTATTTATTATTGTTGCCTCACGCTCAATTAACTCGCTTATTTGGGCACTCTTATTGGTCTCAATTCTAGGTCCTGGTGTACTTGCTGGGATTATCGCAATTGCCTTGCGTTCCATTGGTTTCATCGGTAAACTCATGTATGAATCAATCGAAGAAATTGACCACAGCCAAGTTGAAGCTATTGAGGCGACAGGAGCAAGCAAATCGCAGATTATGGCCTGGGGGGTCGTTCCACAAGTGGCGCCTACGCTGGCTGGTGTAACCGTCTTCCGCTGGGATATTAATATCCGCGAATCTACTGTCCTTGGCTTAGTGGGTGCTGGGGGACTGGGTGTTAAGCTTGAATCAGCTTTGAATACCTTAGCGTGGCCGAAAGTCACCATGCTACTGATCGTCATCCTTGCAACCGTTGTGGTTAGTGAATGGATCACCATGAAAGTAAGGAAAAAGCTAATTTAATGAAACCCATTGTCAACTCTACTGAACTCTTAGAAATCTACGAAGGCTTGCGCGACCTCTTCCCGGCAGCAAGCTTTCCTATGCAATACCAACGTCAGACTGATCTGAGTGCGCTCAGTGCGCGCTTTAAGGCCTTCTTTTTCGATGCCTTTGGTGTCTTGAATATTGGCGAGACGGCGATCGAAGGTGCGGTAGAACGTGTCAAAGCACTGCGTGCTGAGGGCCGCCATGTACGTGTCGTCAGTAATGCAGGTGGTACACCTAAGCAAGGTTTAGTTGATAAGTACACGCGCTTGGGCTATGACTTCACGGCTGATGAGATTATCTGTAGCCGTGATGCCCTGAACTACTACCTGAAGAAAGAACCTGGTGGCTACTGGGGCGCAATTGCACCTCCGGGATCGCCAACGGATGATTTACGTGGTGAGTTTGTCAATCTAGCTGAGCGTCCTGAAGCGGTAGATGAGGTCGATGGAATTGTATTACTCTCAACCATCGATTACGACCATGCCTTAACTGAGCGCTTAATTACTTCGCTGAGTGCTCGCCCACGTATTGTCTTATTGGGTAACCCTGACTTAGCAGCGCCTCGTGAAGATCATTTCTCACTCGAGCCAGGCTATGTTGCTCAGCAATTGATTAAGGCGGTGAATATGCCGCTGCACGCGTTTGGTAAGCCCTATAAATCGATTTTCCAGTTAGCCCTCTCTAGCCTGCCGGATGATGTCTATCCGGATGAGGTCTTGATGATTGGTGATACCTTACACACCGATATCTTAGGTGGTCGCTTTGCGGGTCTGGAGACTGCACTGGTTACTCGCCAAGGATTTTCATCGACACTGGATTGGGATAAAGCGATCCAAGATACGGGTTTAGTCCCACATTACGTCTTAGACCATATCTAATAACACAAGAATCGCTGCTCAATAATTAGGCAGCGTTTTTTTTAGCCCTTGAGGTTTTTTATTAGCCGAGTTCTATATAAGCCCTGGGGCGTAGACGTATAGCACGGCATAGCGTAATAAAATTAGCCCTTTTGCTTAGTCGAACTCAAGGTGCATTAATTAAAAACGCCTTTTTTCTCCAACACATACAGAAAATTGGTTATGATTAGCCTTTCTTGCAACCCCTGAAATTAACAAGGTATTACTCATGCTCCGTATGATGATGAACAGTAAGATTCACCGCGCTCAAGTGACCGAGGCGAATCTAAATTATATTGGCTCCATCACTATTGACCAAGATATTATGGACGCTGTTGGCCTCTTAGCCAATGAAAAAGTCCACATCGTCAACAACAATAATGGTGCGCGCTTAGAAACGTATACCATTGCTGGTGAGCGCGGTAGCGGTGTGATCTGTCTGAATGGTGCTGCGGCACGCTTGGTACAACCCAGTGACATTGTGATTATTATGTCGTATGTTTATGTCGATAATGAAGAAGCCGCTACGCACCAACCTAAAGTTGCGATTATGGGTCCTGGCAATAAGATTGCACAGCTTCTACACGAAGAAACGCCTGCAACCATCCTCTAATCCTGATGATCTAAGGCTCTAAGTTCTAATGCTCTACGGCGCGCTTATCGTCTGGCTGATTCGTAGCCCGACAGCGCCTACACCATATCTTTCTACCCTATATCTCCTAAGTAGCGAACTCAATACGATACCGTGATGAGTTCGCTTTTGTTTTATAGGGCTAGGATTTGAGTTCTTACTACCCTAGGCTCCGATTACGCCAATTTGTACTCAGATGTGGTCAGGCAACAACCGCATTTCTTATTTACAAGGCTTAACACAAGCTTACATATAATAGTGATACTATGGCGACAAGTGTCCTGTTACATATAGGTCAGGTATTTATTTCTAAAAAGGATGAACCATGAGTTTTGATTTAGGCCAATTACTTCAAGGTCCACTACGTGATGTCGTATTGGGTCAAGTGACAAAAAATCTCGGTATTTCTAATGACGGCGCAGGCAGCCTACTTAACAAGGGCTTAGGCATGGTCCTAGGCGGTATGGCGAAGAAATCAAGCAGCGTTGAAGGTGCTGGTGGTCTTTTTGACTTAATTAAATCTACTCCATTTGATATTAACCCGCTCGATATTTTAACCGGCAAGTCTAGTGCTAGTGCTAACCAAACTGGTGGCTTAATCGACCTCGGCAAAAGCTTAATCCCTGCCATTTTCGGTTCACAAACCTCTGGTATCGAAGATTATTTAGGCAAGGGTACAGGTATTTCAGGTGCTGGTGCTAAGTCTTTCTTAGGCATGTTATTGCCTTTAGTTATTTCTTTCTTCAAAAATAAGATCTCTAGCGGTGGCTTGAATGTCGCTGGTTTTAGCAAACTATTAGGTGAACAAACTCAAGCAGTTTCTGGTTTTCTTGACCAAGACGCGCTCTCTGCCCTGGGTGTCCAAGGCTCAAGCCAAGACTTACTCGGTGGTTTAACGAAAGTCGCTGGCCTACTAGGCGGTGCTGGTGCGACAGCAAGTGCTGCGGCTTCAACAGTAGGAGCGAATGCTCAAGCAGCGGCTACTCACGCGCAAGCTGCAGCTCAGAAAGCTGCTCATCAAGTTACTGAGTCTGCTAAGGGCTCTTCACTTTGGAAATGGTTAACTGGTGCGGCTGTTGTTTTAGCAGCACTACTCGGCTTGAAGAATTGCACAAGCGATAAGACTCCTGTTGACACGGGTTCTACAGGTACTACCACGACAGCGCCTAGCGCACCGGTAGCTCCGGTTGAACCGACACCACCAGCTGCACCTGAAGCACCTGTAGTGAAAGAAGTGGCAGGTTTAGGCTCATTAGGCTGGTTAATCAACCCAGATAATGTGACGGTGAATGGCGTTGTACAGAATGATGGTATTAAAACCAGCATTCTTGATGGCGTTAAAAAGCTTGCTGGCAACTTACCAATCGTTGATCAGTTAAAAGTTGACGCGAATGCGGCCAAATCGACTTTCAGCGATTTCGGTGGTTTGTTTGATATTATGAGTAAATTCCCAGGTGTTAACGGTAAGTTTGACGATGTTGCGTTAAAGCTTTCAGGTCTTGTTAACTCTGATACAGACAAAACAAGCCTTGTTGATAGCTTGAAATTCTTATTAGGTAGCGCGTTCTCGATCAATGCAGATGATGTGTCTGTTAAAGCAGCTCAAGCTGTAGTTACTGACGCCGCTGCTGCTGTTGTTCAAGCTGGTGAAGAAGAGGAAGCAGCTGTTATTGCTGACATGAGCTTGGCGAATATTGACTTAAATATTCAATTCGACTCAGGCAAAGCTGAAATCAAACAACGCTATAACAAGATGTTGAATGCGTTCGCCCACTACTTAATCGAAAATGATAAAGGTGGTGAAATTGCTGGTCATACCGATAATTCTGGTGATGCCGCAATGAACCTACGATTATCTGAAGACCGTGCCAATGCTGTACGTGACTACCTGATTGCCCAAGGCGTTAATGGTGACAAGTTAATCGCTGTAGGTTACGGCCAAGAGCGTCCTCGCGCGGATAATGGTACTGATGAAGGTCGTGCTCAAAACCGTCGTATTGAGTTTAATGCGAAGTAAGCATTAGCTTAAAACAAGGATCTGGCTTCTAACTAAACAGTAATTTGAAGCCTGTATCTGAAAGCCCGTTAATGATTTCCTCTCTAGGAATATTATTAACGGGCTTTTTGCTGGGCTTAATTGATTCAAAATGGCTTCTATTCTAAGGGTGACCCTACTCTGCACGGACTCTACCCTTCTATGCAGATTCGATTCTAAGCGGATGCTTTACAAAGCCTACTCTATTTCCGCTTCTCTACGTAAGTAATCAGCAAATAACTCAGGCTTACCTAAGAATTGGCTAAGGCCGATAGTGTAGAGGTTCTGACCTTTTTGTAAGACTAAGGTTGGGAAACCACGCGCATTGACAAAGCTCATCAATTCATGGGTTTTACTATAATGCTCTTCTACCACCTCATCGCCTTGAGCATGATAGGCTTGTAGGAATGCCTCCTTCTCATAGCCAAGCTCTGCCGCCACATCTTCAAGTACGGCTAAGTCATAAATCTTACGACCTTCAATATACTGAGCAATTTGTAATCGGCTAAGCATGGTAAAGCCACCATCATTCAACTCTTGTGCGGCCAAGATCGCTTGAGTCGGTGGTGTTGAATCCATCACCACACCATTATCACACAGCAGACCATCAAGATAAGCATCACCATAAGGTTGGCCACTCAGTGCCTTAATGCGCTCAACATGACCAAGAATAAACTCTCTAAACTCAGGGCTGATAACTCGGCGATGTTCACCTGTCACCATGCCTCCTCCATGCATGACCACGGGGATAACTTCACGGGCAGCCTTAACCAGAGGTGCAGCGGCATAGCACCAGCCGCACAGAGGATCATAAATATAATGCAAAACCTTTTTCATTATTTTTCACCTATAAAGTAATAGACCCCTGCCCTATATGTGCAGAGGTCCTTAAGTAATTAACGCTAGGCATCGCCGTTAAGCGCAATAGTACTCACACATACTTATACTTAACTTTGTGCTCCACTACCTGGCATACGTAAGCGGTCACCCACTTTGATCGCTTGAGTACCAATATTATTCAATGCTTTAACACCATCTACGGTCGTATTGTAGCGCTTCGCTAAAGAATATAAGGTCTCACCCGCTTTCACAACATGGACAACCGGCTGATTCGCTGCCGCACGAGTCATGGCACTCGCCACTGTCGCTGGACGTGCACTAACGGTTGATTGCGTTGGGTTATAGTCTGCTTGACGTGCCACCGCTTGTGCTGCTGATGCAGAGGCTAAGCGAGGAGTCGCAGCAGCTACAGGACGATTAGCAGGAGCTGCCTGAGCAACACGATCTAAATTGTTCGAAGCAATCATCTGTTGCAAGATATCATCGTTAGTGACGGTATTGCTTGCTAGTGCTCTATTCGCTGTAGCGCTAGGTACCGCGCTAGATGTTGCACTAGAGCTTGCTGCCGTTGAGGCTAAACGAGCTTGGCTAGATGCTGCCTGGCCCAAACGCACATTCGGATTCACTTGGCTAATCGGTGGTGCTTGCACAGGCATATTCACCTGGTTGCTTGCTAACATTGTGCTTGAGCTAGCCACTGGGTTCTGAATGTCACGTGTATCAATACCAGATGGGCTGGCATTACGTGAAATACCTAGACGAGGCACGATTAGCGTACGTGATGACATAGCGACATTCTGTGAACGACCATAGCCATTTAAGGATTTTAATTGGTCTAAAGAAATACCATAACGTTGCGCAATTGAGGCCATTGACTCGCCCCTATTCGGTGTATAACCTTCCCACTGCGACTTTTCACCCTTATAGTTTTTCAGATTCTGCTTATACTGAGCAACTTTATTCTTAGGTAAAAGGACTCGTGGTCTGTGTTGCGCTAATAAAACTTGGCGATTCGGTGCTGGGTTAAGCACCTTAAACTCTTCCATTGATATATTCGCTAATTTAACAATTAGGCTAACGTCAATATCTTCAGTTTTAGTGACTTCTTCAAAGTACGGTTGATCAGGGATGTGAGGTAGAACAATACCGTACTTGGCTGGATTCGCAATAATATTCTCAATTGCTTGGAGCTTAGGTACATAGTTACGCGTTTCATCTGGCATACGTAATGACAGGTAATCAGTACCTAAACCACTGGCCGCGTTACGATTACGTGCACGCTTAACTGCGCCCTCACCCCAGTTATAAGATGCTAGGGCTAAGTGCCAGTCATTATCTTGGAATCGGTGCAAGTAGGAGAGATAGTCCAAAGCTGCACGAGTCGAGGAAATCGGGTCACGACGCTCATCTTTCCACCAGTCTTGGGTCAGTTTATAGTGCGTACCCGTACTTGGAATAAACTGCCATAAACCTGCCGCCTTAGAGCGAGAATAGGCTTGAGCATTATAGGCACTCTCTACGAATGGCAATAATGCCAGTTCTGTCGGCATATTGCGCGCCTCAAGTTCTTTCGTAATGTGGTAGATGTATGGCATCGAACGTTCAGCCATAGTCTGTACTGATTTAGGACGAGCCGCATAGTAGTTCGTCCAGTATTCGACACGGGGGTCTTTCAGGTCTTTCATATCAAAGCCCTTACGAATACGCTCCCACACATCCTTCTGCTGTCCTACTGCTGCACCAGATTTGGCCTTATAGTTACCCCCTGTTGAGGCACAACCCGTTAGGGCAACTGTAACGCCAATGACCGCATAACGAAAAAGTTTCATAATTTATATCTCTATATAGTTATAATCTGTAACACTAAAATGAGTTCTTCCACTCACGCAAAGCCCCCAACACATCAGCAGATGTGCTCAAACTATGCCCAGCATACTTCTCTGCTGCTTGGCGCACAGCTGGCTCTTCAACCCGTAAAAATGGGTTAGTCCTTAACTCTTGTTCCAAATGTGTCGGAACCGTTGGCACAGACTCAGCACGCAATTGCGTAGCCCGATCTTGCCACTCCTGTATATCTCTATTATGAGGTTCAACCGCTAATGCCCATTTGATATTAGACAAAGTATACTCATGAGCACAAAATATAAGCGTATTTTGTGGCATTTTCTTAAATTTATCAAGGCTTTGCAACATTATTCTCGAATCTCCTTCAAATATCCTTCCAGAACCGCAGGAGAATAAGGTATCACCACAGAATAAAATCGCTTGCTCACCATTAATCTCACCCGCATACGCGATGTGATCCATGGTATGACCAGGCACCTCCAACACACGTAATAGTGCCGTGGATTCTTGTTCTGCTGCGCCTTTTACCATTAAGAGTTGGACCAAATCGACCGTATCGCCTTCACGCACGGGGTGATCAATAAGGACACTTAATTTAGGATTATCAGGACCGAAAACAGGACATGCATGGTGTTGTACCAATTCTGCTACACCACCGACGTGGTCACCATGATGGTGAGTGATAAGAATAGCGTGTAAGTTAAGCTGATGTTGCTGTAGGTAGTCTTGTACGGGTTGGGCATCACCGGGGTCAACTACAATTGCCGCATTCCCTTGTTGGATTAACCATATATAATTATCATTAAAAGCACTAATCGCTTGAACTACAATCATCGCATTATTCTGTCATCGTAGGATTACCTCAAGGCAATCATCTGGAGCTTCAAAAACATATGACCAACCTACCACCCGCCCATGAACTTGAAGATTGGTTTGCTACCCCTCTAGGGCAGACAGTCTTGGCTTGGGAGCGTGAAAAAAATGAGACCATCGTGAGTAATGCCTTCGGCTATCACGCAGTCCAAATAGGTATGCCATCCATAAATTTCTTACGCAGTAATCGTATGCGTACCAAAATGATTTTAACGGAAGAAGTGCCAGATAGCTATGAGGTGAGCGATAATTTACAATATCTCCAAGGTAGTGTAGATGAAATTCCATTACCAACAGATTCAGTGGATTTAGTCATCCTGCCACATACCCTCGAGCTATACCCAAACCCTCACATAGTTTTACGTGAAATCGATCGAATTTTGATGCACGACGGTCGCATTGTCATTATGGGCTTTAATCCTAAGAGTCTTTGGGGCCTACGTAATCTCTGTGGCTTTCGTTCAGTAACCCCAATTAAAAATAATCAGCAAGTGAGTGTCAGCCGCCTCAAAGATTGGCTACAATTACTCTCTTTCGAGATTGACCGTGGTCACTTCGGAGCGTATATTCCCCCCTGCAAGACTCTCAAGTGGTTACAGCGCTGGGAGTTTATGAACAAGGCGGGGAATCGTTGGTGGCCTGCCGCTGGCGCGGTCTACATCTTATCTGCGAAAAAATATACCGTGAATATGCGTATTATCGGTCCTGCTTGGCACCGTAAGAAGCGCAGCGAGCGACAAGCAGCGACGATTGCTCAAAAACTTATCAAAAAGGCCTCGCCTAAGGATTAACACATTAGCTATGACAAAAACAGTAGAAATCTGGACCGATGGTGCCTGTAAAGGCAACCCTGGCGTTGGTGGCTGGGGCGTATTGATGCGCTACGGCAAGGTTGAGAAAGAATTATTTGGCGGTGAATTAGAAACAACCAATAATCGTATGGAAATGATGGCCGTCATCCAAGCCTTGCAAGCCCTGAAGCGCTCGACCTCAATCCGCCTACATGTGGACTCACAATATGTGAAAAAAGGCCTAACCGAATGGATGAGTGGTTGGATTGCGCGTGGCTGGAAAACTGCAGATAAGAAACCCGTAAAGAACCAAGACCTATGGGAGCAACTTAATACGCTCACCGCAAAGCATGAGATTCAATGGATTTGGGTCAAGGGTCATGCAGGCGATCCAGGTAATGAACGCGCCGATGAGTTAGCGAATAAGGGAGTGGAAGAAGTCTTAGCGGCGCAATAGGCTCAGGCTAGCAAACGACCTATTTATTGGCAGCCGACCTTAGCGGCACGAGCTCGTTCAACATCCGCCATACGATCGCGCTGATAGCGTGATAAGAAATTATCACCACCCATACGCTCCACACCAGGAGCTTGGACAATCTTGCCGCTGAGTCGAGAGCACTCTGCCACATCATTATTATCAACAGGGCCATTAGCGCAGGCAGCGATTAAGAGAGTCAGCGGTAATACTAAAAGTAGTTTTTTCATCGTTAATTTTTAAATAAATATTAGCCAAAGGTACACATTTTACGAGCACTTTCTTCACGCACCTGTTGCAAGCGCAACTTCGCAGCCTGTAACGCTTGTTCGTGATTCGCCTCATCAACACCAAAGAATAACTTATCACCATGCTGAATGCGGTTTACTTGCAATTCAAGGCGCTCAACCTCTTTCATAATTTGGCGGCAAGTCATTGCCTCAAGATCTTCATTAGATAGTGTGCTAACAACAGGTTCTGTGGCACATGCCGATAATAATAAGACAAAAGGCAGGACTAACTTTTTCATAAACGATCACCGTAAATTCATCTCGACTAATGGATTATTGTACCTGTTAATTTAAGCGTGCTGTTAATTTGTTTA
>CAYFVY010000070.1:0-10636 GCA_964346715.1 uncultured Pelistega sp.
GTACATATCTACTTCCCTGACCCATGGCCGAAGAAGCGCCACCATAAGCGTCGCCTTATCCAAGGCCCGTTTATTAAATTACTCGCTTCTCGCTTAAAACCAGGTGGCTATATTCACTGCGCCACCGATTGGGAAAACTACGCGGAGCAGATGCTTGAGGTATTAAGCGCTGAACCTAGTCTTCAAAACACTGCCGAGGGCTATGCACCCAAACCCGCTTATCGACCACAAACTAAATTTGAAACCCGTGGCTTTCGCCTAGGGCATGACTCTTGGGACTTACTGTTCACCAAGCGTTAAGGTTTACGTTAGGCGTTAAGTTAAGGTTTGCGCTCAGAATTTCACTAAAAATCACTCTACGATTTACGCTAAGGTTTATTTCATAAGGCTTATTCATTATGTACCCTCCTATTTCTCCTTATAAAACTGGTTTTCTTGAAACTGGTGACGGTCATCAAATTTATTGGGAATTATGTGGTAACCCAGAAGGTAAGCCTGCTGTGTTCTTACATGGTGGCCCAGGAGCGGGTTGCGCTGAACATCATCGTCGCTTATTTAATCCTGAAAAATACAATATCATGCTGTTTGATCAGCGTGGCTGCGGTCGCTCTCTTCCGCACGCGAGTCTAGAGAACAATACCACCGCCCACCTGATTCAAGATATTGAACGTCTGCGCACTGAAGTTCTGGGTGTTGAGAAACTCTTAGTATTTGGCGGTTCTTGGGGCTCAACCTTAGCCCTAGCATATGCACAAGCGCATCCTGATCATGTGAGTGAATTAATTGTGCGCGGTATTTTCACCGTGCGCCCGGAAGAATTAACTTGGTATTATCAAGAAGGCGCCTCATGGATTTTCCCGGATTATTGGGAAGACTATATCGCACCTATCCCTGAAGAAGAACGTGGGGATTTGATTGCGGCCTTCCGTCGTCGTCTAATTGGTGATAATGAAGAAGAGAAAATTGCTGCTGCACGTGCCTGGAGCCAATGGGAAGGTCGTACTATTACCCTATTACTGGACACGGTAGGTGTTGATAAATATGTCTCTGACTATTTTGCGGTAGCGTTTGCACGTATTGAAAACCACTACTTTACCCATCTAGGTTTTATGGAAGAAGGTCAAATCTTAAACAATATGGATAAGATTCGCCATATTCCAGGCATTATTATCCAGGGTCGCTACGACTGTTGCACACCGATGAAAACTGCTTGGGAATTGCATAAGGCCTGGCCGGAAGCCGAGTTTCATATCGCTGACGATGCCGGACATGCATTTAACGAACCAGAGATTCTGCGCCAACTGATGCGTGCTACCGATAAGTTTGCTGACTATTAAGCGGCTAAGCCCAAGGTATTCGGACAAAGTTATTCGCGCTAAGGTATAGAACCAAGCTTATTCGCGCACTAGACGATTAGTGGCTTAACGGCTCTAAACCCCTAAAATAGCTGGATTCGCTTACATTTTGCATCAAACTAACATTTGTTTACTAAAGCCTACTTGGTATTGTAAGATTTTTGTAGAATAATAGTAGTTAAGTTCTTTTCATTTCACACAAGGAGTTGTAATGGGAATTTTTAATTTTGTAAAAGAAGCTGGTGCTAAATTATTCGGTGGTTCTGAAGCCAAAGCCGCTTCTGCTGATGAGTTAAAACAAGAATTAGCCAAGCATAACCTGAATGCTGAAGGCTTAGATATTTCTGTTGATGGTGATAAAGTGACTGTTGCTGGTAAAGCCCAGTCAACTGAAATCGCTGAAAAAATTACCATTGCTCTAGGTAATACCTTAGGTATTTCTCAAGTTGAAAGCAAAGTTGAAGCCATTAGTGCTGGTATGCAATCACGTATGTACACTGTGGTTAAGGGTGATACCTTATCAAAAATCTCTAAAGAGATGTACGGTGATGCGAACAAGTACAATGTGATTTTTGAAGCCAACAAACCTATGTTGACTCACCCAGATAAGATCTACCCAGGTCAAGTTCTACGTATCCCAGAATTATAATTCTTGGTATAGAACACAGCTTAGGCTGATTTCACAAGCATAAAAAAGGACTTTTCTACGGAAAAGTCCTTTTTGTTGGGCGACTTAGTGTGAGAATAAGCGCTTAGCCCTGTGCACCCTTAAGAGTAGTTTGAGTATCAGGGCCATACGCTAGAGATCAATCTAGCGCTTCTTACCAAACTTCCCAAAAGCGCCTAGACCACCCATACCACCGCCCATGCCTTTTAAGGCACTCATGCCGCGCATCATCTTGCCCATGCCGCCTTTTTTAAAGTGCTTCATCATACCCTGCATTTGCTCGAACTGCTTTAATAAGCGGTTGACTTCTTGCACTGGCACACCCGCACCCGCCGCAATACGGCGCTTGCGTGAGGCTTTTAAGAGGTCAGGCTTACTGCGCTCTTCAGGTGTCATGGAGTTAAGAATACCCTCGGTGCGACGCATCTGCTTCTCCGCTTGACCGCTTTGCATCTGGCTAGCTGCTTGAGAAAACTGGGCTGGCAACTTCTCTAAGAGAGAGCCCATATCGCCCATCTTCTTGACTTGCTGCAATTGATCACGGAAATCGTTAAGGTCAAAGCCAGTACCTGTTTTCAGCTTCTTGGCGATCTTCTCAGCTTCGGCAATATCGATATTGCTTTGGACTTTCTCAACCGAAGAAACCAGAGCACCCGCGCCCAAGACACGCTGAGCCATACGCTCACGATGAAATGGCTCAAGGCCGTCTAGCTTTTCAGAAACACCAATAAACTTCAGTGGCTTACCTGTGATGTGGCGCACCGATAAGGCCGCGCCACCACGCGCATCACCATCAAGCTTGGTCAGAACCACACCCGTCAACGGTAAGGCATCCGAGAAAGCTTTAGCCACGTTAACCGCGTCTTGACCTTGCATAGCGTCAACGACAAATAAGGTCTCAATCGGCTTTAAGATCTGATGCAATTGACTAATCTCTTGCATCATCGCCTCATCAATACCTAAGCGACCGGCCGTATCCACAATCAAGACATCGTAGTAATGACGCTTGGCATGGTCTAAGGCAGCACGGGCAATATCTTGCGGTTTTTGCGAGCTATCTGAGGCAAAGAAATCCACGCCAACTTGAGCAGCGACGGTTTTCAATTGCTCAATCGCCGCAGGACGATAGACGTCAGCACTCACCACAAGAACTTTCTTGGCGGCGCCTTTTTTCCCTTGCTGGTGATAATTACCTGAGTGTAAAAGCTTGGCTAATTTACCGGTGGTGGTGGTTTTACCCGCACCTTGCAAACCCGCCATCAGGATAATCGCTGGGGGTTGGCTAGCTAGAGAAAGCTCACTTGAGTGCTCGCCCAAGTCAGCGCCCATTAATGAGGTTAGCTCTTTATGGACTACACCAACAAGCGCTTGGCCTGGACTTAAACTTCCAACGACCTCTTCACCTAAGGCTTTTTCTTTTACATTGGCAATAAATTCGCGGACTACAGGCAGAGAGACGTCAGCCTCTAGCAATGCCATGCGCACTTCACGCAGCATCTCCTGCGTATTAGATTCGGTTAATCGAGCCTCACCGCGCATGGTCTTCATAACGCGGGATAAACGATTCGTTAAGTTATCAAACATATCTGCTTCACTTTTTGTAGAAGGCCTTAAATGCTATACTACGATATGGTGTTTTGGTCTTAAACGACTGCAAAGACCGCATTCATAGACACACTTTAGGCGTATTCGATTCATGTCATCCGATATTGTATTGCACTATCTCGTAGCATTGGGTTATCTAAGCTTAGCCACCGTAATTTGGTGGGCCTTGTATAAGCACGTAGAGATAAATAAGTACAAGCCATGGTTTACCGTCAGCTTATTACTGCTGATTATTTTCCATGGTGTCGGCATTCATATGACGATGCTTCATGAGAGCCACATCACGATTAATTGGTCACTGGGACTGAGCTTTACAATCTGGATTGGCTTAATGATTTACTGGTTAGAGAGTAATTTCATTAAGGCACAGGGCTTTCTGATTGTGCTCTTACCGATTGCCGCTATTGTGAGTTTTCTTGCAGCCATCTTCCCACCGAATCAAGAAACGCCCATCATGGTGATTCAGAATAACACCTTCTTGGTACACCTGATTATTTCCCTAGTTTCTTACAGCATTATCGCTCTAGGTGCCCTACAAGCCATCTTAATGACTGGCTTAGATCGTCACCTTCATAGCCCACAAGACTTTAGTAAAAATCCGACCCTATGGAATCGCGCCTTAGATGCACAGCCCCCACTTATGGTGCAAGAGCGTATTTTATTTCGCCTAATTGGTATCGGTTTTATCCTTATGACCTTGGCGATTATTACGGGCATTGTGGTTTCTCTTAACGCCACTGGTGCTATCTTACCACGTGACCATAAGACCTTTTTCACACTCATCTCTTGGCTAATTTTCGGCATTCTCTTGTTCGGACGCATCATGTGGGGTTGGCGTGGGCGTGTATCCTTACGTTGGACACTGATCGGTTTTGGTCTATTAATGCTCGCCTATACCGGCACCCGCTTTATCTTTGAAGTCTTACTCCACCGAGGCTAATTTCTTATGAAATACTTGTTCTGGTTAGTTGTCATTGTTTTGGTTATTTTCTTCTACCGCAATGCTAAGGCAAACGCGCAACGTGCACGTATGCAAGAACGCTCGAATGCTAACCCTCAAGCTAAGCCTCAACAGAACTCTCGACGTTTCGGTCGTGCGGGTCGCAAAGCGCAACAAGAAGGCCTTAAAACCATCACCATGGTGCAATGTGAGCATTGCTTAACCCACTTACCAGAAGACGAGGCTCTTATTCGTTATGGCCATGCTTGGTGTAGTGAAGAGCATGAGCGCTTAGGCCCACCGCGCCAAGGTGCGTAGTAGCCTAGGTCATAACAAGCCCAATTACACTAGCAATCGAAAATTAATCACTATTTTGGGCAAACATTTCAGACAAGGGGTTAAGACGTGGCAACACTACGCTTAGATCGACATGGTTGGTTATCCGTCGGAGCTCACAACAAGCGTATCTCTGACATATCCTTAACGGCTGATGCAGTAACTTCCGCTCAAGCAGATGAACATGCAAACATGCTTCAGGTACGTCATTGCCCTTCACCGAATCATGATGTGCGTATTGCTAATGAAGCGCCTTACCTCTTGGTGATTCATAATATTAGTCTCCCCCCTTATGTCTTTGGTGGGCCGTATATTGAGCAATTATTTACCAATTGCCTTGAGGTAGATCATCACCCCTTTTTCCAAGAAATTGCCCATCTACGGGTTTCAGCTCACTTTCTGATTCGTCGTGATGGTGAAATTGTGCAATTTGTGAGCACTGATAAGCGTGCTTGGCATGCCGGTGTTTCTCAGTTTGAAGGACGTGAATCATGCAATAACTTCTCAATTGGGATTGAGATGGAAGGTAGCGATTTTGCTCCCTATGAACAGGAACAATACGAGGCACTTGCTGAGTTAAGTCAGTTATTACGTGAGCACTATACCCTACGTGCCGTCCGTGGACATGAACATATTGCCCCGGTTCGTAAGACCGACCCAGGCCCCTATTTTGATTGGAACCGTTATCGCCAGGAAGCGGGCTGGACTTGGCGCCAATTACCTAATTTAGCAAAGTAATTCTTAGCAATGGCGCCAATTAATAGTCGTTTAAGCTTGTAGCATTAAGCGGTTAAGCTTTTTCACAAAACCAGCAGGATCTTCAATCTGCGCGCCTTCAACCAACATTGCTTGGTCTAATAAGACACTGGCCCAATCCTCATAATCCTCACCACTGGTCTGACTGATTTTCTCAATCAATGGGTGCTCAGGATTAATCTCAAGAATAGGCTTGATATCAGGGGTTTCTTGGCCTGAGGCTTTAAGCATACGCAAAATATGTGGACTTAGATCATTCTTACCCACAACCACACAAGCCGGTGAGTCGACTAAGCGCAGGGTAACGCGGACGTCTTTTACACGATCTTTAAGAGTGCTTTGTAAACGAAGAACCAGTGGCTTAAACTTCTCAGTCACTTCTTCCTGATGCTTTTTCTCCTCCTCATCCGCTAACTGCTCGAGATCTAAACCACCCTTAGATACAGAAACTAATGACTTACCATCAAACTCACGGAAGAACGATAACATCCACTCATCCACACGGTCAGAGAGCAATAAGACTTCGATGCCTTTTTTGCGGAAGATTTCCAAGTGTGGGCTGCTCTTCGCATTCGCAAAGCTTTCAGCCACCACATAATAAATCTTGTTCTGCCCTTCTTTCATACGAGCCACATAGTCTTCTAGCTTCACAGTCTGCACCGATTGGTCGTCTTGTGTCGATGAGAAGCGCAATAACTTAGCAATACGCTCTTGGTTAGCTTGATCCTCGCCCATACCCTCTTTCAAGACTTGGCCAAACTCTAACCAGAAAGCAGCATAGTCATCAGGACGATTCTCAGCAATGTCTTCGAGCATAGAAAGAACACGCTTGGCTGAGCCATCACGGATAACTTTTACATCACGGCTTTCTTGCAGGATTTCACGCGATACGTTGAGTGGTAGGTCTGCTGAATCAATCACACCGCGCACAAAGCGCAAGTATGAAGGCAATAATTGCTCCGCATCATCCATAATGAAAACACGTTTTACATAGAGCTTGACGCCACGGCGTGCATCACGATCCCACAGGTCAAATGGCGCATGTTTCGGGATATACAGCAGCTGCGTATATTCACTACGACCCTCAACGCGGTTATGGGTCCAAGCTAGTGGATCTTCAAAATCATGGCTGATATGCTTATAGAACTCTTGGTACTGCTCATCACTGACCTCAGATTTCGAGCGAGTCCAGAGCGCATTTGCTTGGTTGATGGTTTCCCATTCGTCTTGTTTAACTTGCTCACCAGATTCCGAGTCATAGTCTTCTTTCTGCATCTGCACAGGAAGAGAAATATGATCTGAATAACGGCGTAGCACTTCGCGTAATTTCCAGACATTGAGGAACTCAGTACCTTCATCATTGAGCTCAAGCGTAATGCTAGTACCACGAGAAGCCTTCTCAACGGTTTCTAAGGTATATTCGCCTTGACCATCAGATACCCAGCGTACGGCTTGATCGGCAGGCACACCTGCACGACGTGTCACCACCGTCACATTCTTGGCGACGATAAAAGCAGAGTAAAAGCCGACACCGAACTGACCAATTAATTGCGCATCCTTCTGCTGGTCGCCTGTTAATGAAGCAAAGAACTCTTTCGTGCCAGAACGCGCAATCGTCCCTAAGTTAGACACGACCTCGTCTTGATTCATACCAATACCATTATCATCAATCGTAATGGTTTGCGCCTCCGCATCATAGCTGATACGGATACGTAGATCAGGATCCTCTTCGAGCAACTCTGGACTCTTAAGCGCTTCAAAACGCAATTTATCACAGGCGTCAGAAGCGTTAGACACTAGTTCACGAAGGAAAATCTCTTTATTAGAATAAAGCGAGTGAATCATGAGGTTAAGCAACTGCTTAACTTCAGCTTGGAAACCCATGCGTTGGGCTGATGAATTCGTTGTCGTCATAATCGATACTCGATACATTAGAAAAATGAATAACTTTTCCTAACTGAGGGTGATTATGGGGATTTCAAGATAGGAAAGGGTATTTTATTGACATTTAGCACTTCTAGGGTAAAGTAAGGGTTAGCCCTAATCATATATACCTTAATTTCGTATTCACTGATTTGCGTGTTCATAAATTAACACACTCATGGATACGAAGGTCCTTCTGTCTCACTCTGCTTTTTCTAAGCTTGGACTGCTCTCTAGACAAGCTTGCGCTACTCTTTAGACGCGCTCTACTTTTATTCAGAGCCAACAAAAGGATCATTAAGGCACTAACTCACATTATGTCAACTGAACTTATCCAAGAACTTAAGAAATTTTTAATTGTCACGCTTGGCACCTTTCTTTTAGCAAGCGGCGTGGCAATATTCTTTGCACCCAATCAGATCGTGACCGGTGGACCACCTGGAATCGGCATTATCTTGCTCTACGTACTGGGCATTCCCGTCGGCTTGACCGTATTTATCATCAACGTGCTATTAATCTTTGCGGGAGCTAAGCGATACGGCCGAGCTTACGTTATCCGTACCCTCTATGCCGTATTTATGGTCTCAGTTTTTATTGAGCTGGTTCGCTATCTACTCCCCGCCACTCCCATACTCGAATACACCGCACTCAATGTCCTGTTGGGGGCCATCATGATCGGATTTGGTATTGCCATCTGCTTTGAAGGTGAAGCCGCCAGTGGTGGGATGGCAACTTTTGCTCAACTGATTGCTGAGCGTACAGGCATAAGCCTTGGTCGGATTATTCAAATCATTGATGGTTCAATCGTCCTGATATCCGGACTAGTCTTTAAGAACATCGGCAACGCCATCTGGGGGGCTATTGGAGTTCTGATAGCAGGCTTTATTATTGATGGCTTTATGCGTAGAAGAATGAAGCGATTGAAGGGGAGAAAGTCGTAGGAAGTAGTAGGATAGATAAGTGTATATAAATTGACCTTATCATATAATTAGCTTATTATTGTACTAACAGCAGACGTACAAAAGGATTTAAAATGCAAGCGACCGATAGAATTAGTATCCGAACAACGCCTCACACCAAATCCATCATTGAACAAGCAAGCCAATTAATGGGGGTGAGTCTAAGTAGTTTTATTTTGGATAGCGCCTACCATAAAGCGATGGAAGTAGTTAAAGAAAGTGCAGTGATCACGCTCAACCAACAAGAATGGGATAACGCCATCAGAATGCTTGAAGAACCATCTGCTTCACAAGCAGCAATGCAGTCATTATTTGAGCGAGGCTTTAAAGTTGCAAATCCGTAAATTTGATAAAAGCCTGGATAAAGCCAATTTTGACTGTGGATACGAAGTTCTAAATAGCTTTATTAAGCAACAAGCTAGTCAAATTATCAGGCGCAATGAGACAGTTATTCACTGCATGGTAAATGATACGGCCATAGTAGGATTTTATACTTTATCAAGCTGTGAAATTCGACGCTCTGATGATGATGTCCTACTCAAAAAACAATCACCTTACACACCTATTCCTTGCGCCTTGATTGGACGTTTAGCAGTCGATAATAATCACAAAGGCAAAGGAATTGGTGCAGATTTACTGCTTCACGCGCTACAAACAATAGTTAATCTGTCTAACCTCATTGGCATGGCTTTTGTTGTCGTGGACGCCAAAAATGAGCAAGCCAAAGCTTTTTATGAAAGGTATGGTTTCAAAGTTTTATCTAAGCATCCAATGAAGCTATGCTACCCTGTAAAAGATATTCCTAAACTATAAAAACACCACAAAATAGACAATATAAGTGCTTTATTTTCTTACTTATCAACGTTAAAAACGCAAAAAAGCCGTTTCTGAATCAACAGAAACGGCTTCTCTAATTGGTGCCCGGGGCCGGAATCGAACCGGCACGCCTCGCGGCGGGGGATTTTGAGTCCCCTGCGTCTACCAATTTCACCACCCGGGCTTAATCTTGTTTGACGCTGTGCAAACAATGAAAAATTGTTAACAGCTATGTCGTATTTGCAGCTTAAATTTGCAAAGAAGATAATTATAGCGGTTAAATTTTAATTTGTCATTATTTGACAAGAAAAAAAGTATAAAATTTATTGTTTCGCCACTGATTCAGCCTTGTACAGACGATCTAAAAAGTCCGAATATTCTGTACATATCTGGATTTCGCTCTTCTCAGGGTCATAGAAGGCATTCTCCTCATCACATGGCATAAATACCACAGAGAGCTTATTGGGCAATGAGAACTCCTGATTTAAAGCCTCTACTTCTTGCTCTAATACTTCTGCCACTAGACCACCAGTTGCCGACGAAGTACTTAAGGTTTGAGTTTTCGACTCCCCTCTTTTCTCAAAAACTAACTTCTGACTAAATTCTTTACCTGCCAATTTATCAAGCATTTCGCCCCAAGAACGATCTAATAACTCTCTCTCTTCAATACATAGCTCAGCTCTTTCATCGGGTAAATTTACTGCTTCAAGCACATGACTACGATTGTCTGGATCTGCGCCAAAATATAAACAAGCAATTGTAAAGTGGCGTTGCTGATCTGTTGAGTGTTCATCCCACCAAGGCGCTTGCTCTAAGGCTGTCTCACCCGCCAACCAGAAAAGAGAACTGGCATAAGAGTTAATTACATCTGCTTGATTTTCATCCCAGAGCTCATCGGATAAAAGAATCGCCAATTGGTCTGCGGCATCCTCTTCCTTACCCAACACAGGTAGATCCATTTGATGGATTAAAGCATGGGCCAATTCATGATAAAAGATCCACAAAACATTGGCTTTAATAAAGTCTTGACGTTCTAAGTCACTAAGAGAGTCTGACTTGCTGGTTGAAGGTTGAGTGATGGTGGCCTGAGCATCTAAGCTTTGCTTCGGTGCACTTAGCTCTGTAGTACTAATTTGAGCCGCTTCACTTGATGCTTGGGTAGTAGTTGCAGCGTGAACAGAGGTAGAAAATACGAGACCAGTTAAGAGCAAAGCCTTTTGGATAAAGGATTTCATAAAAGAATTCTTGATAATAGGAGTCTTGTATCTTAGCGTATTTT